>RPRB01000084.1 GCA_003818285.1 Myxococcaceae bacterium | reverse complement strand
CTGGACCGCTTCCTCGGGAGCGACGAGCTACAACGTGAAGCGCTCGACCGTGTCCGGCGGGCCGTACACGACGGTGGGCAGTCCCAGTGCGACGAGCTTCACCAATACCGGGCTCACCAACGGGACGACCTACTTCTACGTGGTCACCGCGGTGAACGCGTCCGGGGAGAGCGGGAACTCGTCACAGGTGAGCGCCACACCCCAGGCGGTCGTGCCCGCTCCGCCCACCGGCCTCACTGCGAGCCCGAACAAGCCCGGACGGCTCAGCCTGCGCTGGACACAGTCCGTCACGCCCGGCGTCACGCAGAACGGGATCTACCGCCGGACGAATCCCGGCTCGTACCCTGCGAGCCCCACCGCCACCATCCCGTCGAACACCGCCTATCAGGACAACGGTCTGACCAGAGGCGCTCCGTACTGCTACGTCGTCACCGCCATCAGCGGCGCAGGGTCGAGCGCACAGTCGAACGAGTCCTGCGGGACTCCGAAGTAAGAGCGTCGCAACGAAGGTGTCAGGCGGCCCCTGGCCCGGGCCCGACGAAGGTGTCAAACACCTTCGATCAAAACACTGTCGATCACGGCCGGATCTCGCGGAGTTGCATCTCAGGCGACCCCGGCACCGGGCATCTCGCCTAGCGGCCGGAGCAGCACCTCGCGTGGCTTCGCGCCGTCGGCCGGGCCCACCACGCCGTCCCGCTCCATGCGCTCGATCATCCGCGCCGCGCGGTTGTAGCCGATGCGCATCTTCCGCTGGAGCATGGAGATGCTGACCTGGCGCATCTCGCTCACCACCGCCAGCGCCTGGTCGTAGAGCTCGTCGCTGAGCTCGTCCTCCGCCCCCGGGTCGCCCAGGTCCTCCTCGCGCGGCCGGAGGATGTTCTCGTCGTAGACCGGCTTGCCCTGCGCCTTGAGGTGGTCGACGGCGCGCTTGATCTCAATCTCGCTCACGAAGGCGCCGTGCACCCGCACCATGTTCGCGCTGGTCGGCGGCATGAGCAGCATGTCCCCCATTCCGAGGAGGGACTCGGCGCCGACCGTCCCCAGGATGGTCATCGAGTCCGGCTTGCTGCGGAGCATGAAGCTGATGCGGGTCGGGAAGTTCGCCTTGATGACGCCGGTCACCACATCCGTCGACGGCCGCTGGGTCGCGACCAGGAGATGGATGCCCGCGGCGCGCGCCATCTGCGCGAGGCGGGCGATGTACGTCTCCACCTCGCGGCTCGCCACCATCATCAGATCCGCCAGCTCGTCGATGATGACGACCAGGTAGGGAAGCTTCTTCAGCTCCTTCGGCTTCTCGTCGGCCGGAGGTGCGGAGTCGGCCTTCTCACCCTCGCTTGCCCCGGCCGAGTCGCCCTCGCCCTCCAGAGTCGTGCGCGGGTCCTCGGCCGCGGCGAGTGGAGACGGCACTCCCAGCGCCTCGTCCTTCGCCCGGGCCAGCGCCTCGTCCTCCGACTCGCCCTCGCCCACGTCCACCACCAGGAGCGAGGCCGGCTTCTTCGGCTTCGGCGCCTCGCGCCTCTTCTCCAGAAAGACGCGAGCGTCGCCCTTCGCGCTCTCCACCAGCTTGTTGTAGCCGGCGATGTTCCGCACCCCGGCCTCGGAGAGGAGCTGGTAGCGCCGCTCCATCTCCTCCACCGCCCAGCGAAGCGCCAGGGCCGCCTTCTTCGGGTCGGTGACGACGGGCAGCAACAGATGTGGAATTCCCTCGTAGACGCTCAGCTCGAGCATCTTCGGGTCCACCATGATGAAGCGGACCTCCTCCGGCGTCGCCTTGAGGAGGATGCTCATCACCATCGAGTTCACCGCGACCGACTTGCCGGACCCGGTGGTGCCCGCGGCGAGCACGTGCGGCGCCTTGGCCAGGTCGAGCACGTAGGGCATACCCTCGATGTCCTTACCCAGGGCCATGGTGAGCTTGCTGCTCGAGCGCTGGAAGACGTCCTGCTCGACGATCTCCTTGAGGTACACCGTCTCGCGGTCGCGGTTGGGGACCTCGATGCCCACGACTCCCTTGCCCGGGATGGGGGCCACGATGCGCACGCGCATCGCCTCCATGGCCATCGCCAGGTCGTCGGCGAGCGCGGCGATCTTCGATACCTTGATCCCCGGCCCGGGCAGGAACTCGTACATGGTGACCACCGGACCGGGGCGGATCTCCACCACCTCACCCACGATGCCGAAGTCGGCCAGCTTGGCCCGGAGCTTCTCCGCGGTGCTGAGGAACGCCTCCTTGTCCAGGGCGCTCCGCTCGGGACGGTCGAAGTCCAGGACGTCGAGCGGCGGCGGGGTGAACTGGGTACGGCCACCCACGAACTCGAACTGATTCTGCTCCTTGTGCCTGGTCGGTTTCGGCGGCGCCTTGGGCTCGACGATGAGCGGGGCCCGGCCCGGAGTCGGAGCCAGGGCCGCGAGCGGCATCGGGGGCTCATCGGCGGCGGGCGCGGCCATTGCTGCCGACGGTGCCCGGGGCGTGATGGCCGGCGGGGGCGGGGTGACGATCTCCGGCTGCTGATCGCCCTTCCGGCGCCTCCTGGGGGTCTCCTGCGCCAGGCCCGCTGCGAGCGCCAGCTCACGCGTCCAGGCCGGATCGGCACCGGCCGGCAGCGCGGCGCTCGGGGCCTCCTTGCCTCGCTCCAGCGCCCTGCTCTCTGACTCCCGCGCCAGGCGCACCGCCTCCTCAGCGACCGCCTCCGCTTCCAGCGCCTCGGCCTCGGCCTGGCTCAGCTCCTCCTCGTCCGCCTCCAGCTGGGCGAGGAACGCCGCCTCCTCGAGCTTCGCCGCTCCCCGCGCCTCGGTCCGCGCCGCCCAGGCCTTCTTCTGCGCCGCCCAGAACGCGCCGAGCGCCGTCCTTGCCCGGGCGGCCGCCTCCCCGAGCAGATGGCCCGCCGCGGCCAGCGCGCGGAGCAGCGCGAACTGCGTCGCCACGAGCATCGCCGCGAACGCGACCGCGGAGACCACGATGACCGTGCCCAGCACATCGAAGAGGTCCACCATCCACGCCGAGACCGCCACGCCCAGCGCCCCGCCGGGCGGGCTCCGCGGGTGCAGCCCCGGTGTTCCCAGCCCGAGCTGGACCAGCACGCAGCTGGCCACCAGCAGCACCACCGCGGCGAGGACCTGCGGCCAGCGCCGCTTGTCGCGCTTGCCGACCAGGAGGACGCCGGAGACGTAGACCCCGGCGAGCGGGATGGCCGGAGCGGCGACCCCGAGGAGACCGCCCAGGAGGGCGGCCAGGGCGTGCCCCACCGGGCCCGCTCCGTTGTGGCCCGTGCGAGGAGCCGCGGGTCCGGGCTCCGTCAGGAGGGCGACCAGGGCCAGGGACGACAGGGCGAGGAGCGCGACACCCACGAGTGCACGGTGACCCACCCCCGTTCCCTCGACGCGCCGGACCGCCAGCGCCTTCTTGCGCGACGAGACCTCCTGCTTGGACAGGATCTTCTTCTCCGAACGGGGCCGCGTGGCCGCCATGACGTACCGCTCCCTCGCCCCCCGAGGGGGGCTGCCTGTTGCGACCTGAAGCAGCAGTCGACTGTCGAGCCAGGGCCGGGGGTGGTCAATTTTCCAGCCCTGTGCGATGCCAAACCTCCTGGGCATGGACGTCCGCTGCGAGCGGTGCAAGACGCTCTACGAGCTCGACGACACGCGGGTCTCCGAGGCGGGGACGACCGTGCGGTGTACGACCTGCGGCCACCTCTTCCGCGTCCGGAAGAAGGTCCTGCTCATGACCGAGGCGGTGGGCACCGGCGGCGAGTCCACCGCGGTGCCGCCCCCGGTGGTGGAGAAGCCAGCCTGGCGCGTCCGCAGCCCGAGCGGACGGATCATCGCCTTCCGCGAGCTGACCTCGATGCAGAAGTGGATCGTCGAGCGGAAGTTCGGGCGCGACGACGAGATCAGCCTCCACGGCGACCACTGGAAGCGGCTGGGGGACATCGCCGAGCTGCAGCCGTTCTTCCTGCTCCTCGACGACGTCGACCGCGTCCACCGGCTGGAGGAGCGGCTCCGCCGGGCCGAGCTTCCGGACGAGGCCCCGTCGGCGCTCGAGCGCGAGCTGGGCGGAGCGGTTCCCGAGCCGCCGCCCGCGCCGATCGTTCCAGCGCTTACGCCGATCCGCCTCGAGACGCCGATCGAGGCCGAGCCGGAGGCACGCCCGGGGGCGATCTCCGGGCCCGGTTTCGAGCCGACCCCGCCGGAGCCCGTGGCCCGGGCCGAGCCGGTCACCTGGCCGGGCGCGGCTCCCCCCGACTCGTCCGGCGGCCCTGCCGCGCCTCCCCGGACCGGCACGCCTTCGGCGTTCTCGCTCGAGGAGATCCGGGAGGCCACCCGGCCTTCCCCGGACGACCTGCCGATGCCGGAGGGAACCGTCGAGCCCCAGGCGCAGCCGCGGCCGGACGAGGCGGACCAGCCCCAGTTCACCCGCCGGGCCGGACTGGGCGTGGACCCGGGAACGGTCGACGACACGGACGGCTGGGAGACCCCGCCGCGCCGGAGCAAGGGGCCGTGGGTCGCGACCTTCCTCCTGCTGGCCGCCGCGGGCGTGGCCGTCGCCGCGTATTTCCAGGTCTGGGTCCCCGCCCAGGAGGAGAAGCTCCGCCAGGAGGCCCAGCGTGCGCGTCTGGAGGAGGGTCAGAAGGCCCGCGACGCCGCGGACGCTGAGGTCCGGGAGCGCGAGCGCCGGGCCAAGGAGGAGCTGGTGGCCGGAATGGCCGGGCGAGCCGACGCCGGGACCGGGACCGCCACCCCGCCGGGAGGCGCCGTCGACGGCGGTACCGGCGGGAGCGCCGGCCCCGCGGCCCCGCGCGGTTCGCTCGAGCCGCCCCCCACCTCCGCGCCCACCCAGGCGGTGGCAGCCGCCCCGCAGGCCCCCCGGCCCGAGCCAGCCCGTCCCCGCGCCGCGGCGGGCCCGGACCCGCGGACGCGCACCTTCGAGGAGTGGATGGCGCTGGCCGATCGCGAGCGCGCGCGCTCCCGGGCCCGCGCGGCGCTGGACGCGTACGACCGCGCGATCGCCCTGGACGGCTCGCGCGCCGAGGCCTACCTGGGCCAGGGGCGTGCCCACCTCGAGCTCGGTGACCCCCGCTCGGCGATCGCCGCGTTCCGGCGCGCCCTCATGGTGAATTCCAGGTACTCGGTCGCCGAGTTCTGGCTCGGAGAGGCCTACCGCCGCTCGGGGCAGGGCCCGCAGGCGGCCGAGGCCTACCAGCGCTACCTGGAGGCTGCACCCGAGGGTGCGGAGGCGCCGCGTGCGCGAGAGGCCTTGAACGCGCTGCGCTAGCGCGGCAGAAGGGAAGGACCATGCTCGACAAGCCTTCGAGAGACGAGGACGAGTACTTCGCCCGTGAGGACGTGGAGAAGAAGCGGAAGCTGGCCTACCAGCAGTCCGAGGTCATGGCCGAGCAGCAGAAGGAGGCGCTCCGCACGCTCCATTACATGAAATGCCCGAAGTGCGGCTTCGACCTCCAGACCCTGAAGCGCGGGGACGTGGACCTCGACATGTGCTTCAACTGCAAGGGCCTGTGGGTCGACGCCGGCGAGCTCGCCACCTTCGAGAGGCAGCTCCGAGAGGCGCCCGAGAAGCGGGGCACGGTCATGAGCGCGCTCCTGAGAATCTTCAAGAACGACTGACCATGTCGCTCACCCTGGAAGAGGTCCGGCACGTGGCCAGCCTGGCCCGGCTCTCGCTCTCCGCCGAGGAGGAGACGCTGATGCGCACCCAGCTCAGCGCCATCCTCGACGCGGTCGCCGAGCTGTCGCAGGTGGACACCTCCGCCGTGGAGCCCACCTCGCATGCCGCCGGGGAGGTGGCCCCCTGGCGGCCGGACGAGGTGCGCCCGTCGTTCCCTCCGGAAAAGGCACTGGGCAACGCCCCGGCGGAGGTGGGCACCAGCTTCGCGGTGCCGCGCATCATCGAGTGACACCGATGGGACCGACCGACCTGTCCATGCTCGAGCTGGGAAGGAAGCTCGGGTCCGGCGAGCTCTCCAGCGTCGAGGCGGTGCGTGCCTGCCTGGCCCGCGTCGATCGTCTCGACGGACGAGTGAAGGCCTTCCTCCGGGTGGACCGGGAGGGTGCGCTCGCCCAGGCCGAGGCCGCCGACCGCCGCCGCACGAAGGGCAAGCGCGCGGGTCCTCTGGACGGCGTGCCCGTCGGGCTGAAGGACCTTTTCCTCACCGAGGGGCTGCCGACCACCGCCGGCTCGCGGAGCCTCGAGAGCTTCGTCGCTCCCTACGACGGGACGGCAGTGAAGCTCCTCAGGGCCGCGGGGACGCCCATCCTCGGCAAGCTGAACATGGACGAGTTCGCGATGGGCAGCTCCACCGAGAACTCGGCCTTCTTCCCCACCCGGAACCCCTGGAACCTCGAGACCAGCCCCGGCGGCAGCTCGGGCGGCTCGGCGGCGGCGGTCGCGGCGCGGATGGTGTTCGGCGCGCTGGGCACCGATACCGGCGGGTCGATCCGGCAGCCGGCGGCCCTCACCGGAACGGTGGGCCTCAAGCCGACCTACGGGCGCGTGTCGCGCTTCGGGGTGGTGGCCTTCGCCAGCTCGCTGGACCAGGTCGGCCCGATGACGCGGGACGTGCCGGACTGCGCGGCCTTGCTGCAGACCATCGCCGTGTACGATCCCGCCGACTCCACCTCCGCGCCGGTGAAGGCGCCGGACTACCTCGCGGAGATCGAGGGCGGGGTGAAGGGGATGAAGCTCGGGCTCCCGCGGGAGTACCTCGAGCTCCCGGGCATGGATCCCGAGGTCCGCGCCGCGGTGGAGGCTGCCACCCGGGCGCTGGAGAAGATGGGCGCGCAGCTGGTTCCGGTCTCCCTGCCGCACACGAAGTACGCGCTGGCGACCTACTACCTCATCGCCCCGGCCGAGGCCTCGAGTAACCTCGCCCGCTACGACGGGGTCCGCTACGGCCTGCGTGTCGAGGGCAAGAACCTCCTGGCGATGTACGGCCGCACGCGCGACCAGGGATTCGGGCTGGAGGTGAAGCGGCGGATCATGCTCGGCACCTACGCCCTGTCCGCCGGGTACTACGACGCCTACTACCTGAAGGCGCAGAAGGTCCGCACGCTCATCAAGCAGGACTTCGTGGACGCGTTCCGCACCGTGGACGCGGTGATCTCCCCCACCTCGCCCACAGCCGCCTTCCGCATCGGCGAGAAGGTGAGCGACCCGCTCGCGATGTACCTCAACGACGTCTTCACCCTGCCGTGCAACCTGGCCGGGCTCCCGGGGCTGAGCCTCCCTTGCGGGTTGACCAGGGGGAACCTGCCCATCGGCCTCCAGATCTTGGGGAAGCCCTGGGACGAGGCGCGGGTGCTGCGCATCGCCCGGGCGTTCGAGCGCGAGCACGACTTCCACCGGCGCTCGCCGCCTCTGGGGGCCGCATGAGCGTGGCCGACTTCCAGCCGGTCATCGGGCTCGAGGTGCACGCCCAGCTCCTGACCCGGAGCAAGATCTTCTGCGGCTGCTCGACCGAGTTCGGTGCCCGGCCCAATGCGCACACCTGCGCGGTGTGCCTCGGCATGCCGGGCGCGCTCCCGGTGCTGAACGAGAAGGTGGTGGAGTACGCGGTGCGGGTGGGGCGCGCGCTGGAGTGCCGCATCAACCCGGTCAGCATCTGGGCGCGGAAGAACTACTTCTATCCGGACCTGCCGAAGGGCTATCAGATCAGCCAGTACGACCAGCCGCTCTGCGAGCACGGCGGGCTGGAGATCGACGGCGAGGACGGCCCTCGCCGCATCCGGATCCTCCGCATCCACCTCGAGGAGGACGCGGGCAAGAACGTGCACGACCCGGGCGGCGGCGACAGCTTGGTGGACCTGAACCGTTCGGGCGTGCCGCTGGTGGAGATCGTCAGCGAGCCGGACCTCCGCTCGAGCAGCGAGGCCGCCGAGTACCTCAAGGCGCTCCGCGACGTGCTGGTGTACCTCGGGGTCAACGACGGAAACCTGGAGGAGGGCAGCTTCCGCTGCGACGCCAACGTCTCGGTGATGCGCAAGGGGTCGACCCAGTACGGCACGCGGGTGGAGCTGAAGAACATCAACTCCTTCCGCTTCGTGCAGAAGGCCATCGACTACGAGATCGGCCGGCAAGTGGAGCTCATCGAGTCCGGCGGCAAGGTTACCCTCGAGACCCGGCTGTTCGACCCGGTCCGGGGCGAGACGCGGAGCATGCGCAGCAAGGAGGAGGCGCACGACTACCGCTACTTCCCCGAGCCGGACCTGCCGCCGCTCCGCATCCCGGCGGGGTTCGTGGAGCGGATCGAGCGCGAGCTGCCCGAGCTACCCCGGGCGAAGCTCCACCGCTTCACCGCCAGCTACGGCCTCCCGGCCTACGACGCGAAGATCCTGGTCGGTGACCGGCCGCTCGCGGACCTCTTCGAGCAGGTCCAGGCCGTCTATCGCGGCCCGGCGAAGAAGCTGTCCAACTGGTTCCTGGGCGAGCTGCTCCGGCTGATGAAGGAGGAGGTCCGGGAGGTCGGCGCGCTGAGATTCTCTCCGGCGCAGTTCGCGGCCCTGCTGCAGATGGTCGATTCGGGCGAGCTGTCGAACAACGCCGCCAAGGACGTGTTCGCCGAGATGTTCCGGACCGGCCGGGACCCGAGGGAGATCGCCCAGGAGAAGGGCTTGCTCCAGACCCAGGACACCGGCGCGGTCGGGGCCGCAGTGGACGCGGTGCTCGCCGCCAACCCGGGCGAGGTGGAGAAGTACCGCGCCGGGAAGAAGCAGGTGTTCGGCTTCCTGGTCGGCCAGGTGATGAAGGCGATGAAGGGGAAGGGAAACCCCGCGCTGGTCAACGCCGCGCTGAAGACCAAACTCGGCGACTGACGCCCGGAGGGGAAATTCGAGCGTCGGTCGCCGTGGGGCGCGTCCAGCCTCTGCGCCCTCAGCTCTTCCGGAACGCGAAGGTGTGGGTGTGGTTGTCGTCGTTGGACGTGGTGATGGTGACCGTGTTCCCGGCGTTGATGGAGTCCAGGTCGGCCTCGGTCAGCGTCACCGTGTGGGTGTGACTGAGATCGTTCGACGTCTGCCTGCTGATCCCCGCTGCGGGCGGGCTCGTGATCTCGGTCAGCTGCAGAGTGAAGAAGTGGGTGTGCCCCAGGTCGCTGGAGGAGATGAAGCGCAGGGAATCGGGACCCATCCCGGTGTCCCCTCCGCAGGCCAGGAGGACCCGGGAGGCCGGCAGGGCGAGGAGCAGTCCTCCGACCCGGAAGAGGACCTCACGACGATTCATGGAGACCATGCCCTGAGGACCCTGAGCTTCCGGAACGTTGCGCCCGCACCGGAGGGCCGGCTCACCCTAGAAAAGGGTAGTTGACGTCCCGGCTTATCAGCGGCCGCACCCCCCGCCTGAGGTGGTCCGGGCCTCTGGCATCTGCCTTGACTTCCGGGGGGTTGCGGGCTATCCGTCCGGCCCTTTCAACCCAGGGGCAAGGTCCAGATGTACGCAGTCATCCGCACCGGCGGGAAGCAGTACCGCGTCGCCGAAGGCGACGTCGTCCGCATCGAGAAGGTTCCCGGCGAGGTCGGCAGCGAGATCACGTTCGCCGAGGTGCTCTGGCTGGGCGGGACCGACTCCCCCAGGGCCGGCCGCCCGCTCGTCGACGGGGCGAAGGTGGTGGGGAAGATCCTCGCCCAGGATCGGTACCGCCGCGTCCTGCACTTCCGGAAGGAGAAGGAAGGCTGGACCCGCCGGAAGGGCCACCGGCAGCCCTACACCGAAGTGAAGGTCGTCTCGGTCGCGGGCTGAACCGCGGCCCACCAGGAATCGAACCATGGCTCACAAGAAGGGACAGGGGAGCTCGCGCAACGGGCGCGACTCGGCCGGACAGCGGCGCGGGGTGAAGGTGTACGGCGGCGAGAGCGTTCACGCCGGCAGCATCCTCGTCCGCCAGCTCGGCACCGTCATCCACCCGGGCTCCAACGTCCGGCTCGGCCGCGACTACACCCTCTATGCGACGGTGGACGGCGTGGTGAAGTACGAGCGGCTGGGCAAGGACCGGAAGAAGGTTTCGGTCTACCCCCAGGCGCCCGCCAGCGCCTGACCCGGCGGGACCGGCCCGTCCGGTCCTGCGGCACCCCGAGCGGGCCCGCGCACCCTCCCCGGGAGGGGACGCCGGCCCGCTTCGATGTTTCAGCGAGGCCCCTCCGTGAAGTTCGTCGACCAGGTCTCCATCCAGGTGAAGGCCGGGGACGGCGGGAACGGCGCCGTCGCCTTCCGCCGGGAGAAGTTCGTCGAGCGAGGTGGCCCCTCCGGCGGAGACGGCGGCAACGGCGGCTCGGTCGTCTTCGAGGCCGATGGCGGGCTGTCCACCCTGCTCGACTACCGGTACCAGCAGCACTACCGGGCGAGGAACGGGCAGCACGGGATGGGCAGCGACATGAACGGTGCCGCTGCCGAAGACCTCGTCCTGCGCGTCCCGGTGGGCACGCTGATCAGGGACCAGGACACGGGGGAGCTGCTCGCCGATCTCGCCGCTCCCGGTGCCCGGGCCGTCGTCGCCCGGGGGGGCCGCGGCGGGCTCGGGAACATGAACTTCGCCACCTCCACCCGGCAGACGCCCCGCTTCGCCCAGGACGGAACGCCGGGCGGGGAGCGGCGGCTGGTGCTGGAGCTGAAGCTGATCGCCGACGTGGGGCTGCTCGGGTTCCCCAACGCCGGCAAGAGCACGCTCATCTCGCGGGTGTCCCGCGCCCGGCCGAAGATCGCCGACTATCCCTTCACCACCCTGGTCCCGAACCTGGGCGTGGTGCCGTACAAGGACGGGGTGTCCTTCGTGATGGCCGACATCCCCGGCATCATCGAGGGCGCGGCCGAGGGCGCGGGGCTCGGCCACCAGTTCCTCCGGCACGTCGAGCGTTGCCGGGTGCTGATCCACCTCGTGGACCTCTCTGCGTCCGGTGAGGACCGCGCACCCCTTCACGACCTGGAGGTGCTGGATCGCGAGCTCGAGCGCTACAGCCCGGACCTGGCGCGGAAGCCGCAGATCGTCGCCGCCAACAAGGTCGACCTGCCGGAGGCCCGCGATCGACTCCCGGAGTTCCAGACGGCGATGGCCGCGCGGGGCGTTCCGGTGTTTCCCATCTCCGCGGCGACCGGCGAGGGGCTGGGCTCGCTGCTCGACGCGGTGGCCCAGGTGCTCTCCGGCGGCGCGCTCCCCACGCTCGCCCGCGCCGAGCGGCCGAGGCGGCGCCCGCGCGCGGGGGCGGGCGCTCCGGACGGACCAGGCACGGCGCGCCCTCCGGCTGCGGCAGCGGGCGAGAGCGGCGCATCCTCCACCGCGGCGACGACGAGGACCACGGCTCGCGCGGCGAAGCGTGCACCGGGCTCCCGCACGGGCAAGAGTGGGCCGAAGACCCCCACCCGGACTTCGGAGGGGCGCACGTCCCGGCCTGCCGCCGAGAGCACCGGGCGCTCGCGCGGGCTGAGCGGCTCCTCGAGACGCACCACGACCGCGAAGCGCTCCGGGCGAAGGGGTGGCCGGTGAAGCGGACCACGCCGCCCCATGACGGCTCGCGCCGCCCTCCGCCGGAGGCGAACACGCTGCTCTTGCCGCCGCGGCGGGAGAAGGTGGACGCGGTGGTGGCCCGCCGCCTGCGTGGCCTGACCGTGGTGCTCGACCAGCTCGAGGACACCTTCAACATGGCCGCAGTGCTCCGGAGCTGCGAGGCGTTCGGTCTCCAGGACGTCCACGTGGTGGAGAACCCGGACGTGCCCTTCGCACCTCACGACAAGGTGACTCAGGGCTGTGACAAGTGGCTGGACGTGCACCGCCACCGGAGCTTCGCCGCCTGTGCTCGCGCGCTGCGGACTGCCGGCTACCGGATCTGCGTCTCGGCGATGCGCGAGGACGCCCGGAGCGTGTTCGAGATGGAGTTCGACCATCCCCTGGCCCTGGTGTTCGGGAACGAGCGCACCGGCGTCACACCGGATGCGCTCGCCGCCGCCGACGAGGCGTTCTGGATCCCCATGCGAGGCTTCACCCGCAGCCTCAACGTCTCGGCCGCGGTCTCGGCGACCCTCTCCCGGGCGATCGGCTGGAGGATGGACCACGGCCGGCCCGGCGGGGATCTCGCCGAGGCGGACGCGCGCGCGCTCCGCGACCGGTTCTACGCCCTGAGCGTGAAGCAGCGGAAGCGGCTCTTCGGTCGCTGAACCCAGGCGAACGCTTCACCGCTCCGAGGCGAGATCCGTGGCCCTGGCACCCCGGGGTCAGCCCGCCGGCGCGCGGCTGGTGGGGATGGACCTGCGTGGCTCCTGTACGAGGGGCTCGCGCTCCGCGCGCTCCGCTACGGCTGACCGCCGGCGCTTCGCGCGCGGACTGGCCACCCGGGGCTTCCCGGCTCCCAGCCGAGCCGCCCTGCGAGGAAGGCGGTTCCGGCCAGGAGCAGGAGGATCAGCTCGGCCATCTCACCCTCACCCGACGATGGGGCCGAGCGCCTGGGTGATCCGCTCGGCCTGCGCGGGGGTGATCATCCCGGTCAGCAGCTTCATGAACCGCGGGTGCTGTGCACCGGAGACGATGTACTGCCAGCGGTAGGCGCGCAGGACGCCCGCCTCGAGCTCCTTCACCTGAGCGTCGGTGAAGCGGGCCTCGGCGAGGTGCCGGAAGTAGTGCACGTCCGCCCGCGACTGCGCCTGGAGCAGGCCGTCCACGGCGCCGACCAGGGCGATGAAGTCGTTCACCGCGGCATCGCGCTCGGCGGCGCTCAGCCCCCGGTCGGCCCGCGTCCACTCCAGCTCGTCCAGGACCGCGTGCTGCGACTCCTCCTTCCAGTGGAAGAGGAAGACGTCCTTGAAGAGCGGGGAGATCGAGGCGTCCGGCTGGATCGACTCGAGGTAGTGCACCTGCGTGAACAGCTCGATGTGGCAGGTGAGGGCCAGCACCGCCCAGGTCGACTTCCCGAGCACGAGCGAGGCCACGTCGTCCGGGCGGGCCATCACCTCGTAGCCGGGAAGCATGCTTGCGGCCATCATCCGCTCCAGGCGCCGGAAGAGCTCCTGGTGCTTGAGCTCCTCCTGGCTGAAACCCACCAGGGCCTCGAGCGCGACCTGGTCCCCCAGCCAGTGCTCGCGCGACAGCTCCAGGACCTTGGCGTTGATGAACCGCTCGACGAGGCCGAAGATGTTCGCGTACGTCCGGCCCTGGACCTGGCTCAGCAGTCGGGCGTCGGCTGCGCTCAGGAACTTCAGCCGACTGATCATCGAGAGCCCGTCGGGGAGGAAGTGCCCCGAGTAATCGAAGTCGCGGCCCCGGATGACGTCCTTGTCGATGTCCCAGCGGATCTTGCGGGAGTTCTCGAGGCAGCGGCCGTAGCGGCGATCGGTCGTCGACTCGGGAGTGGTGCTCACGTCGGTCTGCATGCTCTGTCCTTCGGGTGTGGGCGCCGGCGGAGATGCCGACGCACACCAGTTGCCGGAGCAGAGGTCGTGCCGGCGCTACAAAAGACCTAAATACCAGTAAATTCATGTACTTGAATACAACTGGTTGTCGCGAGAACTCGCGACTTCGCGAGATCTCGCGTCGAGGAATTGCGTCCGAGGCAACGGCGGGCCCGCGACGCGGCCGGTCAGCGGTGTCGCCGGAGCCGCAGCGCCTTCACCCGCGAGGCGAGCGTGGACGGCGCGAGGCCGAGCAGCTGCGCCGCCCCGCCCTCCCCGGCGATCTGCCAGTCCGTCGCCTCCAGGGCACGCCGGAGGTTCTCGCGCTCCAGGCGGGCGAGGTCCCGCGCGGTCAGCACGCCGGCGAGGTCCGGAATGGGATGGCCGCTGCCGTTATTGACGGTGACGTGGAGGGCTCGCTCGAGGTTGAGCTTTCCGTCGCGCGAGGTGATGACCGCGCGCTCGATCACGTTCTGGAGCTCGCGGACGTTCCCCGGCCAGGGGTACTCGCGGAGGCGTGCCGCGGCCTCAGGGCCGATCGGCGCGAGCCGCAGGCCGGTCCGTGCCGCGAACTGCCGGGCGAAAGCCTCGGCCAGCAGCAGAACGTCGTTCCCCCGCTCCCGCAGCGGGGGAATCGTGAGGGGAAAGACGCTGAGCCGGTAGTAGAGGTCCTCGCGGAACTTCCCGTCGGACACTGCCCGGCGCAGGTCCCGGTTCGTCGCGGTGATGACCCGCACGTCGACCTTCCGGGTGCGGGAGCTGCCCACGGGCTCGAACTCGCCTTCCTGTAGCACCCGGAGGAGCTTCCCCTGCAGCTCGAGCGGAAGCTCCCCGACCTCGTCGAGGAAGATGGTTCCACCATCGGCGAGGGTGAATCGCCCGTCGCGCCGGGCCGTGGCGCCGGTGAAGGCGCCGCGCTCGTGCCCGAAGAACTCGCTCTCGATGAGCGACCCGGGAATGGCCGCGCAGTTCACCTTCACCAGCGGCTTGCCGTGCCGGCGGCTTCCCTCGTGGATTGCCCGGGCGAACAGCTCCTTGCCGGTCCCGGTCTCGCCGAGAATGAGCACGGTCGTGTCGGCTGGCGCGACTTGGCGCACCTCGGCGAGCGCGTGGAGCAGCAGCGCGCTGTTCCCGACGATTTCCCCCGAGCGTTCCAGGTCGCGGAGCTCGGACTTGAGATATTCGGCCTCGCTGGTCAGGGATGCGATCCGCCGCTCCGCCTCGAGCCGCTCGTTGACGTTGCGGACGATGAGGGTGAAGTGCCGCCGGCCGTCCACCTCGAAGAGGGAGACCGTTCCCTCCGCCGGGAAGGAGCTTCCCCCCTCGGTGACGCCGGTGAATCCACCCGGAACCCAGGCGCTGCGGGCGTGCGCGGGACGGGAGTGCAGCTCACGGCAGAGCCCTTCGAGCTTCGCCGCATCGTCCCGGCTGGCGAGAGTGGAGAGGGGCCTCCCCTGTGCCAGCTCGCCGGGGACCTCGAACGTGCGCTCGCCGGCCGGGTTCATCCCGGTGATCCGCAGCTCGCTGTCGAGCTGGACGATGGCGTCCATCGCGCTCTGCACCAGACCCGCGAGCTGCGCCTCCCGCGCCCGGAGCGCACGCTCGGCACGGAGGCGCCGCAGCTCGGCCGCGGCCCGGCCGGCGAAGATCTCGAACAGCGCCAGGCGGAGCGGATCCTCTGGCATGGGGTTGGTGTCCATCACCGCCATGTGACCGAGGATCGTCCCGTCGAGGTCGTTGAGCGGCACGCCCATGTAGCTGACCGCTCCCATCTGCCGGGCGTTGGGCTCGTCGGGATACAGCTCGAGGATTCGATCCGGGTAGTGCACCAGCCGGCGGTTCTCGATCACCACCTGGCACGGCGTACCGTCGATGGGCTGCTCGAAGTCTTCGATCCATTGCCCACCCATCCAGAAAGCGAGGGCACGGAGCCGCCGCAGACGAGGGTCGTACTCGGTCACCCACGCCCCGCGCGTCCCCAGCGCGCGGGCCAGATTCTCCACCAGCGCGCGGAAGAAGCCCTCGCCGATCTCGCTGGCGGTGCCCTCCAGGATGCGGGAGAGCGCGGCCTGCATCGATGCGTCGGTCGCCTGGCCGGTGGAGGGCAACATGGTGGGCATCCTGCCACGCTGGCGGGCTCGCGGCGTGACGAGTCGCGGCGTCGACGAGGGGAGGACTACTTCTTCTTGCAGGTGTCCTCGCCCATCTTCTGCCAGGCGCCCGGCTTGGTCTCGATCTCCGTCATGAGGGTGATCTCCTTCGGGCTCTTCCGGGTGACGGTCGTCCGGGACTTCATCGGCTGGCCCATCATCACCCCCTCCTCCATCCACACCGTCTTGCCGTCCTTCTCGCCGTCGGAGGCTCCCTGCCAGGCGCTTCCCATGTTGTCGAAGCCCATCTCGACCAGCTTGTTCCGGGAGGTGTCGTACCCCCACTGCATCGTGCCCTTGGCGCCCGCCGGCATGGCCGCGTTCTTCTCCGACTTCCAGGCCCCGGTGTAGGCGAAGCCGTCCACCGCCGGGGAGATCTTCATCTCGGTCTTCGTCTTGACCTGGGTCCCCGGCGCCTGCGGATTGTCCATGGAGCCGCTGCAGCTCCAGGTTCCGCTCATGTCCTTGAACGCCTCGGCCAAGGCGGGCGCCGGCTTCGGCGGGGCGGGCTTCTCCGCGGATTTGTCCTCGCCCAGGGCGGGCGTTGCGACGAGGAGGCCAGCGACGAGGACCCGGATGAGCATGCGCATGGAAGCTCCTGGGAGAGAGGGGTCCCGGAAGCCTGCAACAATGCCGCCCCCCTGAGAACTGAATCCGGATCGGGATCTGGACGTCCGATCCCCCGTATGGCACGGCTGCACTCCATGTCCCTGCTCCCGCTGCTGCTCGTGCTCGGTGCCGGGCCGGCGCCCGCCGCCGACCGCCCCATGACACCGGAGGTCAAGGCCCTCGTCGACCGGATGCAGGGCTTCTACGAGCGGACGCAGGACTTCACCGCCGACTTCCGCCAGGAGTACGTCTACAAGACGTTCAACCGGACCGTGGTCTCGACCGGCACGGTGGCGTTCCAGAAGCCGGCCAAGATGCGCTGGGAGTACCAGGCCCCGTCGAAGCGCAGCTTCGTCCTCTCCGGAGAGCTGATCTACGCGCTCGACCCCGAAGCGCAGACCCTCACCAAGGCCGCGCTTCCAACGAGCCAGCTGTCTGCGTCGGTGACCTTTCTCTGGGGAAAGGGGAAGCTCTCCGACGAGTTCGTCATCTCGCGGACGGAGTGCAAGGAATGCCTGGGCACGCTGCTCACCCTGGTGCCGAAGAAGCCCGACGCGCGCTTCCGCGAGGTGCAGCTGGACATCGATCCGAAGACCGCGCAGGTCCGCCGCAGCATCGTCATCGACCCGGACGGCAGCCGGAACACCATCACCTTCTCCAATCTGAAGACGAACGTGGGCCTGCCGAAGGAGACGTTCCAGCTCACGCCGCCTCCCGGCACGCAGATCGTCGACACCACGACCAGCGCTCCCGGGCGCTGAGCATGGACGTGCGGCGCCCTTGCGCCGCTCCTCGGGCGTCCCCCTGGTGCGGGGGGCTGAGCATGGACGTGCGGCGCCCTTGCGCCGCTCCTCGGGCGTCCCCCTGGTGCGGGGGGCTGAGCATGGACGTGCGGCTGGCCGGGGCGGCTGTCGCGGTGTTGGTCGCGCTCGGTGCCGGCTGCGCCCACGGTGGTGGCGGGGGCGTCGGCTCCGGCCCCACGGTGAAGCTCACCCTCCGCTCCGGTCCGGGGCTTCCGGTGGAGGGTACCATCGGCGGAGCGAGTGCCGACGTTCGCCTGGGCATCGAGGAGCCTCGCTCCCTGATCTCCGCGAAGTGTCCGGGCGCCTCCGCCGTGACGGGAGTGCAGGTCCGCTTGCCGCTGCTCCAGGGCGGCTGGGAGACGCTGCCCGAGGTCCCCGTGGGCGGGGTCTCACTCGGCGGCCACGCGCTTCCGGCGTTCCGCGCCGCGGTGGTGCAGGAGCCATCCTGCGTCCTCTGGCTCGGCCTGGACGTGCTCGGCCAGTCGGTGCTCGACCTGGACCTGGACCGCGGCACGGTCAGCGTCTCGCGGGCGGCGCCGGAGGTGGCGGCGAGCCTCGATCAGGCGCAGGTGGAGGTGACCCGTGCGCCGGACACCGACCGGCTCCTCGCCGCCGCTCAGCTCTCCGGAACCGCGGCCACGGCGCTCCAGACGCTCATCCTCGTCACCGGCCGGTCCACCGAGCTGGCCCGGTTCCAGGCGCGGCTGCTCGGCGCCGAGAGCGTCATCCGCGCCGTGCAGCTCGCCCCCGGCTGGGAGGCGTGCGAGGTGGCAGTCCGCACCCGGGACGACTGGACGCGGGCCCCGACCATCGGTGCGCTGGGCCCCGAGGCGTGGGGGGCGCGCCGGGTGATCCTGGACCTCGGGAACGCCCGCATGACGCTGGTGCGGGCGAAGGACGCGCCCCCGCCACCCTGCCGACAGGTCGAGGACGTGAGCCCGGTGGCACCGGCCTCGGGGGAGCGGGAGCCTCGCTGACCGGACCCTCGCCGCCCACGAGCGGCATGGTCGCGCTCACCGCTTCGGTGATCTCGGCGCGAAGGGAGGTGCAGACATGACGGCCAAGCTCGTCTACCTCGCGATGGCTTCACTCGATGCTCGACGAGATCCACCTCTTCATCGCGCCCATCATCGTGGGCGGGGGAAAGCCGTCTCTTCCCGATGACGTGCGCCTGAAGCTCGAGCTCGTCGACGAGCAACGCTTCGAACGCAGCGGTGTCGTGCACCTTCGCTACACCGCGGCTTGACCCGTTCCGTCGACGATGCTGCCGTTCGCCACCGATTCAGGCCGAGGCGACGGCCCGGCGCTCGGGCCGGTCCACCACCCGGCCGACCAGGTCGTAGTCGTGGGCCTCGGTCACCTCGACGGTCACGAGCTCGCCCGGGTAACCGAAGCCGTCGTTGATGTAGACGACCCCGTCGATGTCCGGCGCCTGGCCCTCGTGGCGCCCGACCAGGAGGTGCTCGGACTCGGGGCTCGGGCCCTCCACCAGCACCTCCAGCCGCTTGCCGATCAGCGCGCGGTTCTGCTCGCGGTTGATCCGCTTCTGGATCGCCATGACCTCCCGCCAGCGCCGCTCGATGACCTTCTGCGGCACCTTGTCCGGGAAGTCGTAGGCCGCGGTGCCCTCCTCGTCCGAGTACTGGAAGCAGCCCATCCGCTCGAAGCGCTGGGTCCGGACGAACTCCTTGAGCAGCTCGAAGTCCTCCTCGGTCTCGCCGGGAAGCCCGGCGATGAGCGAGGTGCGGAAGGTGAGGCCGGGGATGCGCGCCCGCAGCTTCGCCAGGAGTGCCACCAGGAAGGCGCTGTCCCGGCCGCGGCGCATCGAGCG
>RPRB01000083.1 GCA_003818285.1 Myxococcaceae bacterium | reverse complement strand
GGGAGGCCCCGCGAGGGCGATCTCCGGTCCGCGGCCTGAGCCTGGAGCGGCCGCGCGGATCTCCACGGAGGCTCTCGGGAACCGGGCGGCAGCCGCACGCGCGCGCGTGGGCCCGGTGCCACGACCGCCGGTCGGAAGCGGTGGAACCCGTCGGCATCGGGTGCTCGGCGTGCCAGCGTCGGCTCATCGCTCGACCCCGAAGCTACCCCGTCAGCCGCGCGCCTGGAGCAGCGGCCGGAGCGCTCGCAGCATCCACACCACCGCGAGCGCCGCGAGGCAGAGTCCCGCCACCACGAGGTAGCGACCGACGAGCGCCTGCTCGGTCCAGCCATGGGTCTCGACCAGCACGCTCGCGTCGGAGAGTCCTCCGCTCTCGATCTGGCCCAGGGGAATCTCTCCCGGATCACGCCGCGCCGCCCACCAGGTCGAGGCGACGTCGGAGAACGCCGCTGCGCCGATGACCAGGAGGCCCCAGCGCAGCGCTCCGTGCCGGAAGCGGGACGACTCTCCGCTGAAGACGGTGCACACCCCGAGGGTGCCGAGGACCATCGCCCCCGCATCTCCGGCGAAGGCGACGAGCGCCCGCGCCGTCCCCGCTCCGAGCAGCAGCCCGAGCCCTACCACCGTCCCGAGGGCAGCCCCTCCCACCGTCCACGAGCGCCGCCCGGCGCGTCTCCCCAGGACGACCAGGCCGGTTGCGGCTCCGAGCAGGAGACCGGTGAGGACCGGCGACCGGCCCTCGGCCATGGGGGTGAACCAGGGCAGCGGAAAGGCGGGGATCCCGAGCGCCAGTGCGGTCAGCGCGTGGCCGATCTCGTGCAGCGGCATTCCGAAGACCATCCGCTGGAGCGCATGCCCGATCTGGCTGCGGGAGAAGAGCGCCGCGATCCCGAGCGCCAGAGGGACGGACAGGACCCGGAACCAGAGCTCGTCGACCGGCTCCAGCGGTCCGGCTGCCGCTCGCCGCGCGTTCAGCAGGCCGATCGCGGGTCGTCGCATCCCTGACCCGGAGCGTAGCGCAGAGTGGAAGCGTCGCCCGGATCCGGCAGACTGCGCCACGCATGGCGCTCGTCCCCTGTCCCGAGTGCGGCAAGCCGGTGTCCACCCAGGCTCCCTCCTGCCCACATTGCGGCTACGCACCCCAGGCAGCACCGGTCCGCTTCGCGGCGGTGGGCGAGGCGGCGCCGGAGGTGCGCCCCCGGACCGAGACCGTCGTCTGGGAGGGGGGCCCGTCGCTCAAGCTGCTCCTCATCCAGGTGCTCCGGACGCTGATCGTCGCCAGCGCCGCGATCGTCGCGGCGATCGTGGTGCACCCCATCGCGGTGAGGTTCTTCGAGGACCTGTCGACCGGGAAGGGTAGCCGCGGTCCACGCGACGGTTCGCCGGCGACGCTCATCCTGATGGTCCTCGTGGGCTCCTATCTGATCATCCGGGCGATCGTCCTGTCGGTCTCGGTGATGCGGCTGAGGACCACGAACTATCGGCTCACCAACCAGCGGCTGACCGTCGAGGAGGGCATCCTGAACCGCGCGCTGGACGAGGTCGATCTCCGCACCGTCGACGACTCGGGCTTCTCGCAGTCGCCGCTGGAACGGCTCCAGGGCATCGGCACCGTCTGGATCGTCACCTCCGACCGGACCACCCCCAGGCTGGCGCTCCGGGGGATCCCCGACCCGCGCGCGCTCCGGGAGAAGATCCGGGAGGCCGCTTACCGGATGAGCCAGGGGCAGGTCTTTACCCGGTCCACCTGACCGGAGGTGCGCGATGGTCGAGGTGATCCAGGCCGACATCACCACGCTCGACGTGGACGCGATCGTCAATGCGGCGAACAGCGGGCTCCGCGGTGGGGGCGGGGTGGACGGGGCCATCCACCGCGCGGCCGGACCCGAGCTGCTCGCCGCCTGCCGGCACATCGGCGGCTGCCCCAGCGGCCAGGCCGTGCTCACCCCGGGCTTCCGGCTCCGGGCACGGTTCGTCATCCACGCCGTGGGACCGGTATGGCAAGGCGGAGGGCAGGGGGAAGCCGAGCTGCTCCGGCGCACCTACCACGCGGCCTTCGACGTCGCCCGGGCCGAACCTTCGGTGCGCTCCATCGCCTTTCCGGCCATCTCCACCGGCGCCTACGGATTTCCCCGCGAGGACGCGGCTCGTACCGCTCTGGAGGTGATGCGGGAGCGGGAAGCGGAGCTCGAGCGGGTGGTGGCCGCGGTGTTCTCCGAGGCCGACCGGCGGCTCTACCTAGAGGTGCTGGCCAAGCTCGGCTGATCCGCGGTCACCTCACCGCGGCGAGCGCTCGGAGGAGGCTGGCCTGGAAGATGGGCGCCCTCTGGGCGTCGATCATCCCGTCGAACGTCTCCACCAGCCTGCCGTTCCGCCCGTAGACGTAGGTCCGGGGAATGAGGGTGCGATCGTAGTTCTGGAGGAAGTCGTCGTTCGCCCAGCAGACCTGGTCGCGAAACCACTCCGGCTGGGTGCTCAGCCAGCCGTCGAGCCGATGTCCGGGCCTTTCCCGCGAGTAGACCGGGAGGAAGACGATCCGGTCTCCGTGCGCCGCCACCGACTCGAGGACCACCGGCATCTGCGCCAGACACGGCTGGCAGTAGTCGACCCAGAAGGTCAGGACCACCGCGCGGCCCTTGAGCTCCTCGAGCGTGCTCGTCGCGCCGGTCTTGTCGTGGACGATCCGGGGCGTGGCGGCACATCCCGCCAGCACCAGGGTTGCCCCCATCACCTTCACCACGCTGCGCATCGGCCCCCCTCCTTCGCCCCGAGCGTAGCCGAGCCGGGCGGCGCCGCACCAATTCCAGGGCAGCGCCTCAGGGCACGGCCATCTCGCGCCCGGGAGCCGCGGCCGACCTCTGAACCACCAGGCCCACCACCGCGCATCCGGCACAGAAGAGCGCCCAGACGCCGAGGAAGCCGTGGTCGATGAGCAGCCCGGCGACGGCCGGACCGATGATCATGGCCACCGACTGGAGCGAGGTGTTGAGCCCCAGCACCACCCCCTGCTCGTTCCTGGCCACCGCCTGGGTCACCAGGCTGGTGAGGGACGGCCGGAGCACGCCGGTGCCGAACGAGCTGAAGACGCCGGCGACGAGGAGGAGCGGCAGCACGTGCACGCCGGCGAGCAGCCCGTAGCCCACCGCCATCGAGGCGAAGCCCGCAGCCACGAGCGAGGGCTCGCCGAACCGCCGCACCAGGCGCCCGAGGAAGCTCTGCACGAGGATGCCCAGCAGCCCCGCGTAGGCGAAGACGAAGCCCACCTCGCGGGCGTGGAAGGGCCGGCCGTTCCAGGTCAGCCGCCGCTCGAGGAAGAGGGCCAGGCCGCCGGTGAACGCGGCGAAGGCCATCACGAAGCAGAAGAACTCCACCAGGAGGCGGGAGAGGCCGGGCCGCTGGAAGTACTGGAGGTACTCGCGCCAGGCGAACAGCGACAGTCGTCGCCCCGCGGGTGCGGCGGGGCCCTCATCCGGCAGCGGCTTCGTCCCGGGCAGGAGGAAGATGGTGGCCAGGATGCTCACGGCGGAGAGGGCAGCCGAGAGCAGGATCGGCACGGCGAGCCCGAAGCCGGACAGCGCTCCGGAGATGGCCGGTCCGAGGAGGAATCCGATGCCGAAGCTGATGCCGATGATCGCGAAGGACCGGGTGCGATTCTCGGGCTCGGTGACGTCGGAGATGTACGCCTGCGCCAGGACCAGGTTCCCGGCGGTGAGCCCGTCGATGATCCGGGCGAGGTACACCACCCACAGCGAGCCGGCCCCGGCCAGCAGGAGCCGCGAGGCAAAGGTCCCGAGCTGGGAGACGATGAGCAGCGGCTTCCGCCCGGTCCGGTCGCTCCAGCGCCCGAGGAAAGGGCCGCTCAGCAGCTGGCAGAACGCGTACGCCGAGACCAGGAGGCCCACCGCGGTGGGGCTCGCCCCCATCTTCTCCGCGTAGAACGGCAGGAGCGGAAAGATGATCGTCAGGCCGAGGATGTCGGCGAGGACGATCAGGAAGATGGGGAGGAGCGGCCAGCGCTTCACGGGCCGTCCCCTCACACCAGAAGTCGCCCGCCCGGGCAACCCTCGCCGCAATTCTCTACGAACGCAGCGCGGCGATCAGCGCATCGGCGAACTGCTCCAGATCCTCCGGCTTCCGGCTGGTGATCCAGAGTCCATCCTTGACCACCGGCTCGTCCTTGACGTTCGCGCCGGCCTGCCTGAGGTCCTCCTGGATGGTGGACCAGGCGGTCAGGGTGCGGCCCTTCACCAGCCCCGCGGTGATCAGCAGCTGGGGTCCGTGGCAGACGGCGGCCAGAGGCTTCTTGAGGGCGTCGAACTCCCTCACGACGCGGACGAAGCGCTCGTCAGCCCGGAGCTTGTCGGGGGAGTAGCCGCCGGGGATGACCAGCGCGTCGTACTCCCTCGGCCGAGCATCGGCGATCGACCGGGTGGCCTTCACGGTGACCTTGCCCTTCTTGCCCCTCAGCTCCTCACCGGCCTCGCGTCCGATGATGTCGACCTCGAAGCCCTCGGCCTTGAGCCGGTCGTAGGGCACCTTGAACTCGCTGTCCTCGAAATCCTGCCCCAGCAGGATTGCAACCTTCCTGGCCATGGTGGGCGTCTCCTCTCGGAGCCCCGATGCTGTGCACCCGGAGCGTGCCTGTCCACGCCCCACCTCGCCTGCTCCCCGGCCGCTCAGCGGGCCGGAGGACGGAAATTCTCCACAATTCAGGGCTCGGAGAATGCCAACTGGACTCGCCGGCCGAAGGCGCTCGGGCTCGCCCCGGACCGCGGCCGAGGCTCGTCGAGGCCGAGCTGATCCACGCCTAGATCGTCGGCTTCCCCTCGTAGAGGTACGCCGCGTTCTCCAGCCGCGCGCCCTGAGCGTCCGCCACCGCGAACTGCGACGGTTTCCCGGACGGGCGGTGGCTCCACATGGCCGCCATCCCGTACGCGCCGGACTTGCTCACCGCATAGAAGCTGATCGGGAAGGCCGGCCGGCCCCGCTCGTCCAGAAGGCGCTTCTCCTTGGTCGTCTCGGCAATGCGGCGGAGCGCGTCGAGGCAGGCGTCCTTCGGAGACCGTCCGGCGCGGATCCGCTCGACGATGAGATGCCCCCCGGAGACGAGGATGTTCGCCTCGCCGCGCCCGGTGCTCCCCGCCGCGCCCAGGCCGTTGTCCACGAAGCAGCCGGCGCCGATGAGCGACGAGTCGCCCACCCGGCCCGGCATCTTGAAGAAGAGGCCGCTGGTGCTGGTGCAGCCGGCGAGGTCACCCCGTCCGTCGCAGGCCGAGAGGTGAATGGTCCCGTGGCTGCGCGGGTCGCGGAACGGGTCCCGCCCGTAGTCGCGGATGAACTCCTGCACCTCGGGGTCGAGCTTCGACGGATCGGGCTCGAGCCACTTGTCCTTCGCCGAGAGGTTCTGCTTCCAGTACAGCCAGACCTTCCGCGCCTTGTCAGTGAGGAGGTTCTCCACCGGAAAGCCGTTCATCTCCGCGAAGCGGCGGGCCCCCGGGCCGACGAGGAGGATGTGGTCGGTGGTCTCCATCACCGCCTTCGCCACGCGACTGGGGTTCTTGATGCCCTCGAGCGCGGCCACCGCCCCGGCCCGTCCGCTGGGGCCGTGCATCACGCAGGCGTCGAGCTGGACGACCCCTTCCTCGTTGGGGATGCCGCCGTAGCCGACGCTCATGTCCTTGGGGTCGTCCTCGACCAGGTTCACGCCGGCGATGACCGCGTCCAGCGGGTCGGCCCCGGCCTTCATCCGCTCCAGCGCGAGCTCGGCCGCCCTGAGCCCGTTGGAGGAGCCCACCACCACCGGCCGCTGGCCGCCGCCGCCCCCGGTCGCCGTCGGCCCGGCGGCCCCCGCGACGAAGGGAGCGAGCGCGGCGGAGGAGAGGAACATCCGTCGAGAGACCAAGTCGGGTGCTCCTAGGGCGAGTGAGGAACGATGCGGGTCCACATCGAGAGGAGGTTGCGCACGATGGCCCCGTCCGGGGAAGGCGCCGCCGGCGGGAGGTCCAGCTGCAGACCGTACGGCCCGAGCCGGTTGAAGGGGTTGGAGAGCGCACGGAGGGCAAAGGAGCTCATCGGCGCGGGCGAGCATGCCACGGGGGAGGCGGCGCAGAAGAACGACGTTTCTGCGGCAGGTCACCGGGCACCCGCGAGCACGGGCGGTGTGCATTCGTCGGCAGTGCGGACGGAGCGCCGGGGTAGCATCGATGGAACGCACCACAGGGGAGGGGCAGATGAGGCAGGCGCGGCGATTCCTGGGAACGGTCCTGCTGCTCGCCAGCACCGGCGCGGTGGCCGCCGACCCCGGGCGAACCTCGGTCATCGCGGTGGGCAAGTGCGACGAGGCGAGCGCCATCGCGGCCCGGAGCTTCCGTTCCGCGCTGACTGCCAAGCCGGGGACGCAGGTCGCCACGGAGGCCGAGACCGCGCAGCCCTTCGGCAGCACGACGGAGCGCACCCTCTCCGCGGTGACCAGCGCCGTCGCCTCCGCGCGGAGCGACTTCTACGGGGGCCAGGCCGCCCAGGCCAGAACCACGCTCCAGGGTGCGCTGGAGGACGTGGCGCGGCTGCCGCCGTCCGACGCGCGCTGGGCCGCCGAGCGCGATGCGCTGACCTTGCTCGCCCAGGTCCAGCAGAAGACGGACCCCAAGGCCGCCGAGGCGGCGCTGAACCGGGTCTTCCGGATCGAGCCGGACTACCAGCCGGACACCAGCAACTACCCGCCGTCGTTCCAGAAGTGGGTCAACGGCATCCGCAAGGCGGCGAAGAAGAAGAGCACTTCGCGGCTGGACATCACCACCTCCCCCGCCGGCAAGGCTGTCTACGTCGGCGGTCGGAAGGTCGGGGTCGGGCCGGTGAGCGTGCGCGTGCCGCCGGGCGAGTACCGGGTGGAGGCGGACTGGGGGCACCGGGGCGCGGTGCGCACCATCACCGTGCCCTCCACGCCGGTGGAGCTGAGCGCCGCGGTGGAGGGGGCGGTGTTCCCGGACGGCGGCCCCTGCGTGGAGGCCTCCGAGCCGCTCGCGGCGCTGGCCCGGGCGGCGAGGCTCACCGGAGGCGGGCGCATCGTCGGCGTCCACTCCGAGTCCGCCGCGGACGACAGCTTCGTGGTGGTGACCTCGGCCAATGCGCAGGGGCAGGATGTCCGCGAGGCCCGGGTGAAGGTGCAGCCCGGGGCGCCGACGACGGAGGCGCTGGTGCTGCTCGCGGACTGGGCAGCGGTGGGGGGCGAGGCGGCGCCGCCGGTGGAGGTGACCCGTGGACCGGGCGCGAAACCCCTGCCGGTGGCACCGGTGATGGCGGCGGGCGCCGCAGCTGGCGCCGGGGCGGCCGCCGCGGGGACTCCTGCCGCGAGCGCGGCCCCTGCTCCGGCCACGAGCGGCGAGCCGGACCCGAACGCCACCCACTTCGAGGTGGCGCTGCGGGTGGGAATCGGTGTGCCGCTCGGCTCCGCCTACCAGCAGCTCGACGGGACCGACGTGAGCCTCGGTGACTGGAGCTCGATCACCATTCCAGTGCAGCTCGACCTGGGCGTCCGGCTCGGTGGGTCGTGGTTCCTCGGCGGGTACTTCTCTTACGGCTTCGCCGGTTCCGCAAAGGCGTCCTTCAACGCGTTCACGTGCGGCAGCGGCGACGTCAGCTGCTCTCCGAAGACCCTCCGGTTCGGGGGCCAGGTGCACTGGCATCCTCTGGGGAACGTGTCGACCGATCCCTGGATCGGGATCGGCTCCGGCTACGAGAAGGTGAGCCTGGGGGTGAGCGACCCGAGCGGGGACGGCTCCCTGGACATCAGCGGCTGGGAGTTCGCCAACCTCCAGCTCGGCATCGACTTCGCCCTGGGGTCGGCGGTGAAGATCGGCCCCTGGGTGAGCTTCTCGGTCGGCCAGTACAGCTCGGCCGGGGGCTCGAGTGGGGGATCCGGCGCCTCGGTGGACATCACCAACAAGACCGTCCACGAGTGGTTCATGGGCGGGGTGCGCCTGGTCATCCTCCCCTGAGCGGTCCGGCCCGGGCGGGGTTGCTCCCGGGCCGTCGAGCGGCGAGTCTGGCCGCCGCATGCCGCCCCCTCCGACCGCCTCCGCCGGGGAGCTCTCGCTCGAAGAGCTCTGGATGCCCTTCACCGCCAACCGGGCTTTCAAGAAGGCGCCGCGCCTGCTCGCCACCGCCTCGGGGATGCACTACCGCGACGTGGACGGGCGGCTGGTGCTCGATGGCACGTCCGGCCTGTGGTGTGTGAACGCCGGCCACTGCCGTCCGGCGATCGTCGAGGCGA
The DNA here is from genome assembly GCA_003818285.1 of Myxococcaceae bacterium. Classification (GTDB taxonomy): domain Bacteria; phylum Myxococcota; class Myxococcia; order Myxococcales; family Myxococcaceae; genus RPRB01. The sequence goes on along the minus strand of RPRB01000083.1, from coordinate 10,915 downwards.
TCCAGCGCTCGGCGGCGACGCTCGACTTCGCGCCGGGCTTCCAGATGGGCCATCCGTCGAGCTTCGCCCTCGCCCGCGCGGTGGCGGAGCTCGCCCCCGGCGACCTGGACCACGTCTTCTTCGCCAACTCGGGCTCGGAGGCGGTGGACTCGGCGCTCAAGATTGCCCTGGCCTACCACCAGGCCCGGGGGGAGCCGGAGCGGGTGCGCTTCGTCGGACGGTTGCGCGGCTACCACGGGGTGGGGTTCGGCGGGATCAGCGTGGGGGGCATCGAATCGAACCGGAAGGCGTTCGCCGCGCAGCTCCTTCCACAGGTCGATCACCTTCCCCATACCCATGACCTCGCCCACAACGCCTTCAGCCGCGGACAGCCCGCGTGGGGAGCACACCTCGCGGACGCGCTGGAGGAGATCGTCGCCCGGCGGGGCGCCCGGACCATCGCTGCGGTCGTCGTCGAGCCGATGGCGGGATCGACCGGGGTGCTCGTGCCGCCGAAGGGATATCTGGAACGGCTGCGGGCGATCTGCGACGCGCACGGCATCCTGCTCGTCTTCGACGAGGTGATCACCGGGTTCGGCCGCCTGGGGACGCCGTTCGGCGCGGACTACTTCCACGTCCAGCCCGACATGCTGACCGTGGCCAAGGGCATCACCAACGGCGCGGTGCCCATGGGCGCGGTGGTGGTGCGGCGGAGCATCTACCAGTCGGTGGTGGACGCCACCGAGTCGGGAATCGAGTTCTTCCACGGCTACACCTACTCGGGGCACCCGCTGGCCTGCGCCGCGGGCCTGGCGACGATCGAGCTGTACCGGCGGGAGGGGCTGTTCCAGCGCGCGGCCGAGCTGGCCCCGGTCTGGGAGGACGCGGTCCACTCGCTGAAGGGGGTTCCCCACGTCATCGACGTCCGGAACGTCGGGCTCGTGTCGGGCATCGAGCTCGAGCCGCGCTCCGGGAAGGTCGGCGCCCGCGGGTACGACGCCCTGGTGGAGGCCTTCCGGAGCGGACTGCTGATCCGCGTGACGGGCGACATCATCGCCCTGTCCCCACCGCTGATCATCGAGCGGAGGGAGATCGAGCAGATCGTCGACCTACTGGGGGGCGTCCTGAGACGGCTCGCCTGAGCCTCCTGCGCGCTTCTAGAGCGTGCGATGCATCAGCAGCGCGTCGACGAAGCCGTGCCGGGGGTGCCGGAAGGCGCCGGGCAGCCGGCAGAGGGTCTGGAATCCCATCGAGGTCCAGAGGTGGACGGCGGGGGCGTTGGTGCTCACCACGATGTTGAACTGCATTGCGCGGTAGCCGCGGGCGCGCGCGTGCTCGAGCGAGTGCGCGCACATCGAACGGGCGATGCCCCGTCCGGCGGCCCACGGCGCGGTGGCGTAGCCGCAGTTGGCCACGTGGCTCCCCGGACCCAGCTGGTTGGGCTGGATGAAGTAGGTCCCGAGCACCTGCCCGGCGTCCTCGGCGACGAACACCTCGTGGCCTGGTGCGTGCCACCAGGCGAGGGCCGCGTCGCGGGGCACGTCGAGGGGAATGGCGAAGGTCTCGCCGGCCCGGACGATGGGTTCGAGGACGGACCAGATCGCGTCGGCGTCACTGGGCGTGGCGGGTCGGATGTCCATCGCTGGGGAGGTCTACTCCAGAAGCGTCGTCGGCCGGACGAGGCTCGCGCCCCGGGTCCTCCTCTGGCTAGGGACCGGCCCAGGGCATCCAGTCCCGTTCCGGGCGGACCCGAGGGACACGTCGGCCGAGCACCGTCCGGTGCGTCCCGGACTGGGAGCCACCCGGCGTCGAGGGGTCGACTCACGATGTGTGCGGACGTGTCTCCGGAACGGGATTGCTGGACAATCGCGGACCCGGTTCGCATACCAGAGGAGGAGGCCTCTCGCCGATGCGCCGCTGGACCCTTCTGGTGCTGGTGTTCGCCGTCGCCGCCTGCAAGCGCGGCGGGTCGCCAGCTCCGGAGCCCCAGGCGATGCTCCCCCTGCTGGAGGACGGTGGCGTGGACCTCGGCAAGGGCGCGATCTCCGTCCCGGAGATCGCGCTGCCGACCCTCGCCCCGCTGGTGGAGAGGATCAGCCCGAGCGTGGTCAGCCTGTCGGTGCTCGGGACGCCGCGGCTGCCGCCGGGTCACGAGCGATTCCTCGGCTCCGGGCGGATTCCGAAGCAGGAACGGGGAGGGTCGGGGTTCATCGTCGACCGCTCGGGCCTGGTGGTGACCAACAACCACGTGGTGGAAGGGGCGAGCGCCATCTCGGTCCGCCTGGCCGACGGCCGCCGGTTCGACGGCGATCTGATGGGACGCGATGCCCCGACCGACCTCGCGCTGGTGCGGCTGCGCTCGCCGCCGGCCGACCTCCCGGTGGCCCGGCTGGGTGACTCGGACCGGCTGCACGTCGGGGATTGGCTCCTGGCCATCGGCAACCCGTTCGGTCTGGAGACCAGCGTGTCGCTGGGAATCCTGAGCGCGACTGCGCGCGACCTCGGCTCCGGCCCGTACGACGAGTTCCTCCAGACCGATGCGGCGATCAACCCCGGCAACTCGGGCGGTCCGCTCTTCGACCTCTCCGGGTCGGTGGTCGGGGTGAACACCGCCATCGTGAACAACCAGAGCGGCAGCCGCATCGGCTTCGCCATTCCCTCGTCGCTGGTCCGGGCGCTCCTGCCGCAGCTCGAGCGCACCGGGGGGGTGGTGCGCGGCGCCCTGGGCGTCTACACCCAGGACCTCACCCCCGACCTGGCCCGGGCGCTGGGGCTCGAGGGCCATCACGGCGCGGTCGTGAATGGATTCGTGCCCGGCTCGTCGGCGCGCGCGGCAGGGCTCGCGGAGGGCGACGTCATCGTCTCGCTCGACGGACGTCCCATCGAGTCCGGCCGGGGCCTCACTCGCCTGGTGGGCCTGCGCCGCCCCGGGGAAGCGGTGAGGCTGGGAGTGCTCCGCGGGAGGCAGCCGGTGTCGGTGAGCGTGCGCCTCCGCCAGCGCACCGACCTCGAGGGCACGGGTCCGCTCCGTCCGGCGCCCCCGGACGAGAAGCATCCGGCTCCGGACGACATGGTTCCGATGCGGCTCGGCGTGGAGATCGGCGAGGTCACGCCGGAGGTCGAGGAGGCCATCGGGGTGCGCGGTTCCGGGGCGCTGGTGGTGTCGGTCGAGCCCGGCTCGCCGGCCGAGCGCGCTGGGCTGCAGCCGGGGCTGGTCATCGTCGAGGTCGCGGGGCAGGCGGTGCACTCGGCGAAGGAGGCCAGCGAGCTCATCCGCGCCGCCCGTGCGCAGCCACCGATCGTCTTCAAGCTGGTCGGGCCGGGCCGGGTGTCGGCGGTGGCGACCGTGCAGCCCTGAGCGCTTCGTCGACGCGCTAACGGGCGGGCGGGAGCGGCCGGACGACGTTGCCGAAGCCGTCCGAGCCCTCGCGGGCGACGCCGGTCGCGTACTCCACCACGCCGAAGATGCCCGCCGGCCCGGGCGGACGGCAGCTGAACCGCAGGCTGATGGCATCGGGGTCGCCGGGCCGGACCCGCCGGAGGTGACGCTCGAGGGTGACCTCCTCGCCGGCGCGCACCATCGCGGGGAGCAGCGGGCCCCTCTGCACGTCCGGCACGAGGATCTCGTCGTTGCCCTGGTCGGCGTGGGCATCGAGCGCGACCCGTCCCTCGCGTCCGGCGCGCACCGCCGCCCGCACCAGCAACCCGCCGTCCACCTCGCGCTCCAGGCTCCAGCGCTCCAGCTGCAGGCACTGGCCGAGCTGCGCGAGATGCTCCTTCTCCTGCCGCTCGCGCTCGCGGTACTGGCGCTGGAGCTGCCACCGGGGCCCCAGCACGTTCCCCACGAAGAGCCCGAGCAGAAGGGCCACCAGTGGGAGCCCGACGATCCACGCACGTGGCATGACGCAACGCACCCTACCGTCCCGGGCGGTGCTCGGCTAAGGGTCGATGGGCCCATGGTTCTCACCTCCACCCTTCTCATGCTCGCCGCGACCCCCGCCGCTCCGCCGCCCGACCCCGTTCTTCGCCAGCTCGCCGAGACGCGGAAGTTCAAGAACGGCACGCCCAACACCCTGAAGATGGACCGGAGCGGCGCGCACGTGTTCTTCCTCCGCTCTGCGGCGGACTCGCCCGTGCAGTCGCTCCACGTCTTCGACGTCGATGCGGGGCAGGCGCGAGAGCTGCTCTCGGCCGAGGCGTTGCTCAAGGGTGCCGCGCAGCAGCTCAGCCCGGCGGAGAGAGCGGAGCTCGAGCGGCAGCGGGTGGCTGCCAGGGGAGTGGTCAGCTACGAGCTCTCGAACGACGGCAGGACCGTGATCGTCCCTCTCTCGGGTCGGCTGTACCGGGTGGACGTCGCCGGGCTCCTCGGCGGACGGACGGTGGAGCAGTCGTTGAAGGCGCTCCCGCCCTCGGGGGCTCTCGACGCGAAGATCTCTCCCGACGGGAAGCTGGTCAGCTACGTGAAGGGCGGCGACCTGTACCTCCTCGATCTCGCGAGCGGCAAGGAGCGGCGGCTCACCACCGGTGGCTCCGAGCGGGTCACGCACGGCCTCGCCGAGTTCGTCGCCCAGGAGGAGATGGGCCGCTACGACGGGAGCTGGTGGAGCCCGGACGGGAAGCTGATCGCCTTCGAGGAGGCGGACACGCGCGGGGTGGAGACCTTCACCCTCGGCGACCCGATGCATCCGGAGTCGGGGTGGCAACAAGTTGCGTACCCTCGTCCGGGAAAGGCCAACGCCAAGGTGCGGCTAGGCATCGTGCCCGTCGCCGGGAACGCGAAGACGACCTGGGTGAAGTGGGATGCGGAGAAGTACCCCTACCTCACCCAGGTGAAGTGGCCTCGCCGAGGCGCGCTCACCATCTACGTGATGGACCGGGTGCAGCAACACGCCCTCCTCCTGGCGGTGGACCCGAAGACCGGCGCCACCCGGACGTTGCTCGAGGAACAGGATCCGGCGTGGATCAACCTGCATCACCTCGGACCGGAACGAGACGGCGATCCGCTGCCCCTGTGGCTGCCCGACGGGTCGGCGTTCTTCTGGGTCACCGAGCGGAACGGCGCACCCGAGGCGGAGATCCGCTCTGTCGATGGCCGGCGGCTGGGGAGCTGGATTCGGCCGGACCAGCAGCTGGTCCGCATCCTCGCGTACGACGTCGCCGAGCGCGCGCTCTACTACCAGGCCAGTCCCGAGTCGCCCGATCTGGTCGTGATGCGCGTCCGGGACGGCGGCAACCCCGAGCGGGTGGTGGGTCAGCCCGGCGAGCGGGTGATCGTCGGAGGGATGATCGCCGAGGACGGACCGACGCGGGTGGTCTCGATCGAGACGCCCAGCTCGCTCCCGGACTGGTCGGTGTTCGACCGGGGTGGGCGGTTCATCGGCCGCATCCCGGCAACGCGGGCCACGCCGCTCCGCTCACCGGCGCCCGAGTACCGCAAGCTGGGCCCGCAGGGCTTCTGGTCCTTCGTGCTGCGGCCCCGCGACGCGCGGCCGGGACAGAAGCTTCCCACCATCGTCTCGGTGTACGGGGGGCCGCACGCGAACCACGTCCAGTCGAGCGCCCGTGAGCTCCTGGACGACCAGTGGCTCGCCGACCAGGGCTTCCTGGTGGTGGGGTTCGACAACCGCGGCACCCCGCGCCGGGGCCGGGAATGGGAGCGCGCGATCCGCGGCAACTTCGCCGGGGTGGTCCTCGAGGACCAGGTGGCGGCGCTCCAGCTGCTCGCGCAGCAGGTCCCGGAGGTGGACCTCGCGCGGGTGGGCATCACCGGCTGGTCCTTCGGCGGGTACGCGGCGGCGCTGGCGGTGCTGAAGCGGCCCGACGTCTTCAAGGCGGCGGTGGCGGGCGCGCCGGTGACCGACCAGCGCAACTACGACACCTTCTACACCGAGCGATACCTCGGGCTCCCCGACGCGCCGGGCGACGTCTACGAGAAGAACTCGCTCCTGCCGCTGGCGCCTGGCCTCGAACGGCCGCTGCTCCTCGTGCACGGGACCACGGACGACAACGTGTTCTTCCTGCACTCGCTCCAGCTCTCGGACCGGTTGTTCCGGGCCGGGCGGGTGCATCAGTTCCTGCCGCTCTCGGGCTTCACGCACATGGTGGCGGACCCGGTGATGGTGGAGGCGCTGTCACGGCGCACGGCCGAGTTCTTCCGGACGGCGCTCGGGGGCGGCGAGCCCCGCTGACACGAAGGCCCGGGTCGGCTTCGAGTGTCGGCCCGGGCCTGTCGCGAACGACGCGAGACGTCTGGTTACACCGGCTTGACGTTCTGCGCCTGCAGGCCCTTGGGGCCGCGGGTCACGTCGAACTGGACCTTCTGACCCTCGGCGAGGGTGCGGAACCCCTCGCTCTGGATCGCGGTGTGGTGACAGAAGACGTCCTCACCTCCGCCGTCCTGGGTGATGAAACCGAAGCCCTTCGCATCGTTGAACCACTTCACGGTACCGGTAGCCATGCGTCTCGCTTTGCTGTGCTCGCGTCGGCAGGAAGCGCCGCGCGGTCTCCTGTCCCTGGGGCGGAGGACGATAAAATTCTGCGCAGGCTCAAACCCGCTCGCAAGCACGACGAGATCGCCACGCGCTTCACGCCCGTTGACGCGCCGCGCCGTCCCGGAAGGTGTCAAACACCTTCGACAGGGTCAGGGGCTCGCCGGCGGCCACTCCCGAGCGCTCGGGCGCACCGAAGGTGTCGCACCGAAGGTGTCAAACACCTTCGACGGTTGCGAGGGTCCGAAGGGTCCGGAATCTCTCGCGGAAACGGCCTCGGGCCGGGCCTCGCGGGCGCGGGCCTCAGACCTCGAGGAGCAGCCGCTCGGGGTCCTCGATGCACTCCTTGATCCGCACGAGGAACTGTACCGCCTCGCGGCCGTCGATGAGCCGGTGGTCGTAGCTGAGGGCCAGGTACATCACGGGGCGGATGACGACCTGCCCATCTCGGGCCACCGGCCGCTCGACGATGTTGTGCATCCCCAGGATGCCGGTCTGCGGCGGGTTGAGGATGGGCGTGCTCAGCATCGAGCCGAAGATGCCGCCGTTGCTGATGCTGAAGGTGCCGCCCTGGAGCTCGGCGAGGGTCAGCTTGTCCGAACGCGCCCTCTGCCCCAGCTCGGCGACCTGCTTCTCGATCTCCGCCATGGACAGATTGTCCGCGTCGCGGAGCACGGGGACCACCAGCCCGCGGCTGCCGGAGACCGCCACGCCGATGTCGTAGTAGTGCTTGAGGACGACCTCGTCGCCCTCGATGGAGGCGTTGACCAGCGGGAAGGCCTTCAGCGCGTCCACCACCGCGCGGACGAAGAAGCTCATGAACCCGAGCTTCACCCCGTGGCGCTGCTGGAACTTCTCGGCGTACTGCTTCCGCAGCGCCATCACCGCCGACATGTCCACCTCGTTGAAGGTGGTCAGGATCGCGGCGTTGTTCTGCGCGGCGAGCAGCCGCTCCGCCACGCGCTTGCGCAGCGGCGTCATCTTCACCCGCTCCTCACGGGCGCCGGGCGCGCGAACTGGCGTGGGCGCCGGTGCCGGGGCTGCCGCCGGAGCGACCACCGTGGCCGGCGGTTGCGGCGCGGCGCCACCCCGCCCACCCTCGAGCACGGTGAGGACGTCCTCCTTCATCACCCGACCCGCCGCACCGGTCCCGCGCAGGGTGGACGGGTCGAGCCCGTTCGCGTCGGCGATGGCCCGGGCCACCGGCGTCATCGGGACCTGGCGCGCGGCATCGGGCGAGGGTGCGGCCTGCGCCGCCGGAGGAGGCACGGCACGGGGGGCCGCGACGGCTGCCGGAGCAGGCGCAGGGGCGGGAGCCGGCGCGGCGGGCTGGGCCGGCTTCGCTGCCGGCGCGGACGCGGCTGCCCCGGCACCGGGAGCGATGCTCCCGAGCACGTCGCCGATCTTCACCGTGTCGCCCTCGCCGTGGGCGATGGACGCGATGGTCCCGGCGGCCGGTGCCGGGACGTCGATCGTCACCTTGTCGGTCTCGAGCACCACGACGGGCTCGTCCACCGAAACGGTATCGCCGATCTTCTTGTGCCACTTTCCCACCACCGCCTCGGTGATGGACTCGCCCAGCGCAGGGACGGTGAGCTCAACGGCCATCGTGCGGCCCTCGTGACAGTGCGGCGTCGATCAGGAGCGTCTGCTCGAGCTCGTGGGTCTTCTGGAAGCCGGTGGCCGGGCTGGCGCTCGCGTCGCGACCGGCATACAGCAACGGGAGCGCGCGCCCCTTCGCCGACACGCGGCCGGTGAGTCGCGGCAGGACGAAGGACCACGCCCCCATGTTCCCCGGCTCCTCCTGCACCCAGACCAGCTCCTCGAGCCCGGGATAGCGGGCGATCTCCGCCGCGACCTGGGCCTCCGGGAAGGGATAGAGCTGCTCGAGCCGGGCCACGGCGATTTTTTCCCCGCCAGCCTTGGCCCGGGCGGCGAGCAGGTCGTACGCCACCTTGCCGCTGCAGAGCAGGAGCCGGGTCACCTTCTCCGGCCCAGCCGGCGGCGGATCGGAGATGAGCCGCTGGAACGTCCCCGAGGTGAACGCGGCGAGCGGCGCGCTGGCCTCCTCGCGGCGGAGCAGGCTCTTCGGGGTCATGACCACCAGCGGCTTCCGCCACGGCCGGATGGCCTGCCGCCGGAGCAGGTGGAAGAGCTGCGCGCTGCTGGTGGGGTAGCAGACCTGGATGTTGTCCTCGGCGGACATCGCCAGAAAACGCTCGAGCCGGGCGCTGGAGTGCTCGGGGCCCGCGCCCTCGTAGCCATGAGGCAGCAGGAGGGTGAGGCCGCTCAGCCGGCGCCACTTGTCCTCGGCGGCGACGATGAACTGGTCGATGATGACCTGCGCCCCGTTGGCGAAGTCGCCGAACTGCGCCTCCCAGAGGACCAGCGCCTCGGGGTAGTCCAGCGAGTAGCCGAACTCGAAGCCCATGCACCCGGTCTCGGAGAGCGGGCTGTTGTAGATCTCGAAGCTGGCCGCGCCCGGGCCGAGGTCCTGGAGCGGAACGTAGGTCGCACCGGTCTTCACGTCGTGGAGCACGGCGTTTCGGTGACCGAACGTCCCGCGCTCGGTGTCCTGCCCGGTGAGCCGGACGTGCGTGCCTGCCTTCAGCAGCGTGGCGTAGGTCAGGTTCTCTCCTGCCGACCAGTCCAGCGGAATCTCGCCGCGGGCCATCGCCGCCCGCCGCTCGAGGATCTTCCCCAGCTGCCGCAGCGGGGTGAATCCCTGCGGCACGTGCGCGAGGTGCTCGAGCAGGGGCACCAGGCTCTTCTCCGGCACGCCGGTCTCTGGCTCGGCGATGCCCTCCTCGGGTCCGCCGCGGTACCCCTTCCACGCGCCCTCGTGCGCGCTGGGCTCCCGGAGCGCCGGCGTCTCCTTGGCCTGGTTGTAGGCCTGGAGGAAGTGCCGCTTGGCCTCCTCGCGGATTCGCTCGGCGTCCTCGGCGCTCACCCGGCCCTGCGCGGCGAGAGTCTTCGCGTACAGCTCGGACACCGGAGGATGGTGCCGGATCGCCTCGTACATCAGCGGCTGGGTGTAGCTCGGCTCGTCGCCCTCGTTGTGCCCGTAGCGGCGGAAGCAGACCAGGTCGACGACGACGTCGCTCTGGAAGCGCTGCCGGTACTCGGTCGCCAGGCGCATCACGTGCACGCAGGCCTCGGGGTCGTCCCCGTTCACGTGGAAGATTGGAATGTCGAGCATCTGCGCGACGGCGGTGCAGTAGATGCTCGAGCGCGCATCCTCGGGGTCGGTGGTGTAGCCGAGCTGGTTGTTGATGACGATGTGGACCGTCCCGCCGGTGTCGTAGCCGCGCAGCCGGGAGAGGTTCAGCGTCTCCGCCACCACCCCCTGGGCGGCCATGGCCGCATCGCCGTGGATGACCACCGGGAGCACCTTGCGCCGGTCCTGCCCGTCCAGCCGCTCCTGCTTGGCCCGCGCACGGCCCTCGACCACCGGGTGCACGAACTCGAGGTGGCTGGGGTTGAAGGCCAGGCTCAGGTGGATGCGCTTGCCGCCGGAGGTGGTGACGTCCGACGAGAAGCCCATGTGGTACTTCACGTCGCCCCGGCCGATGAACTTCCGCGGGTCCACCGGCCCGTTGAACTCGCTGAAGATCTGATCCGGGCTCTTGCCCAGCACATTGGTGAGCACGTTCAGCCGGCCGCGGTGGGCCATGCCGACGACGACCTCCTCCACGCCCAGCTCGCCGCCGAGCTCGAGCATGGTGTCCATCATCGGCAAGAGTGACTCGCCGCCGTCCACGCTGAACCGCTTCGCGCCCTGGTACTTGGTGTGGATGAAGGCCTCGAAGGTATCGGCGTAGGTCAGCTTTTCGAGGATGCGCCGCTGCTCGGAGGGGCTCGCATCCAGCCGGTTCTCGGTGTGCTCCATCCGCGGCATCAGCCACCGGCGGCGCCCCGAGTCGTAGAGGGTCATGTACTCGACCCCGATGTGCCCGCAGTAGGTGCGGCGCAACCGCGCCAGGAACTCGCGGAGCTTCACCCGCTTGCGGTCGGCGAAGACCTCGGAGCTGTCCACCACCTGCTCCAGCTCCTCGGGGCTGAACGCCGCGTCGCTGGCCATCGCCAGGTCCGCGATGTGGTTCATCTCCGCGCGGGGACGGCCCAGCGGGTCGATCTGGGCCAGGAGATGTCCGCGGAGGCGGAACGCGTACAGGGTCTGGTCCGTACGCGACTGCAGCTGCATCGCGGCCAGAGCCGCCGGCACGTCTCCCACCGACACCAGCTGCGCGCGGCCGGGCGCACCGCTCACCGCCGCGCCGTGCCCGCCGTTCACCGTCCGGGCGGCGACCCCCGAGCCGTTGGTCGCGCCCTGACCGTTGGTTGGCTGCGCCCTGCCGTCACCGGAGCCCAGGAAGGGGCGACCATCGGTGCGGGTCCGCGAGAAGAGCTCGCGCCAGCTCGGGTCCACCGAGGCAGGGTCCTCGAGC
>RPRB01000082.1 GCA_003818285.1 Myxococcaceae bacterium | reverse complement strand
CGTGGTGAAGGCCTCCATCACCGGGAGCATCCTGGGAAACCTCCTCTTCGTCCTCGGGGCCGCCGTGCTCGCCGCCGGGCTGAAGGAGCCGCGCCCCAGGTTCAACGCGACGGCGGCGCTCTCCAGCTCGGCGCTGATGTACCTGGCGGTGGTGGGTCTGGTGGTGCCCGACCTGTTCCACGCCACGCTGGGGAGCTCGGTGGAACACCTGATGCGTCCGCTCTCGGTCCTGGTCTCGATCATCCTGGTCCTGCTCTACGTCCTGAGCTTGCTCTTCTCGCTCCGTACCCACGCGCAGCTCTTCGAGGCGTCGGACGCGGTCCAGGCCGAGCTCGAGTCCGAGGCGACGGTGGCCCCGAAGCGGTGGTCGGTCGGGCTCGGCCTGGGCGTGCTGCTCCTGAGCACCGCGGCCACGGTGGTGGTCTCCGAGCTGCTGGTCGGCTCGCTGGAGACCGTCATCCACGCCTGGGGGCTCACCCCCACCTTCGTGGGAGTGATCGTCATCGCGGTGGTGGGCAACGCCGCAGAGCACAGCACCGCCGTTCTCCTGGCCCTGGAGAAGCAGCTGGACCTGGGCATGACCATCTGCTTCGAGAGCAGCAAGCAGATCGCGCTCCTGGTGGCGCCGGTCCTGGTGTTCCTCTCCGGTCCCCTGGGGCACCCCATCACCCTCGAGTTCAGCCACCTGGAGGTGCTGTCCCTCGCCCTGGCGGTCGGGGCGACCGCGCTGATCACGCTCGATGGTGAGACCCACTGGCTCGAGGGGGCGATGCTGATCGGCGTCTACGCCATCCTGGCCCTGGTCTTCTTCTTCGTCCCGTGAACGATCGCGCAGAGAGAGCAGTCCTCGCCGACGGCGTGCTGGTGGTGGTGACCGCCATCTGGGGGGCAAGCTTCGTCGTGGTCCAGGACGCGCTCCGGCTCGCCGACCCGTTCACCTTCCTGGTGCTGCGATTCACGCTGGCAGCGGGGTTGCTCACCGTCCTCGACTGGCGGGGTCTGTTCGACCGGCAGATCCTGGTGGTCGGAGCGGCGCTCGGTGCGCTGCTCTTCGTCGGCTTCATCACCCAGACCGCTGGACTGCAGTTCACCACTCCGTCGCGGAGCGGATTCCTCACCGGGCTGAGCGTGCTGCTCGTGCCGTTCGTGGGCCTGTTGCTCTTCCGGAAGTGGCCGAGCCCGCCGGTGCTGCTGGGCGTCGCCCTGGCGGTCGCAGGGCTCTGGTTGCTGACCGGCGGGATGTCCGGCAGCGCCGGGACGACCGCGAAGGGAGATCTCCTGACCATCGGCTGCGCGGTGGCCTTCGCCTTCTACATCGTCCTGCTCGAGCCCGCGGCCCGCGTGCACCCCTCGACGCCGCTGGTGGCGGCGCAGCTGTGGATGGTGGCGCTGCTGGCGCTCGCCGCGCTTCCGTTCGTGCCCAGGTACCTGAACCCGACTCCGGCGTTCTGGTGGGCGGTGCTCTACACCGGGGTCCTGAGCACCGCGGTCTGCATGCTCGGGCAGACCTGGGCGCAGGCCCGGACCTCGGCGGTGCGGGCCGCGCTCATCTTCGCGCTCGAGCCGGTGTTCGCGGCGGTGTTCTCGGTGGCGGTCGGGCGCGAGCGCCTCGGCATCCGTGAGCTGACCGGCGGGGCGCTCATCGTCCTGGGCATCGTCGCCGCCGAGCTCGGTGGGGCACTGTGGGCTCGTCGGAGGGCGGTCGCGTCCTGAGCTCGGCCGCCCCGCGCTCATTCCTCCTGGAGCGCGATGGACGGCAGCTGCACGAGCCGTACCGGTTCACCCCCGGGGACGTGGGCCCGGGGGGAGGTCGCAACCGGGCCCCGGCGTCCGCTCCCGGGACGACGCTCCGCTGCTCGCTGGAAGCAGGCGACCGGACGTGCCAGACAAGACGATCGGGGGTGTCACCCGCGCACGGTATGAGGCGGGCTGCCCGGTCCGTTCCGAGGGCCGGCCTTCGACCGATGAACGACGGGCGTTCGATCGTCCTCTGCGCAGTCGAGCTGGTCTCGGCGGTTCTCCGCTAGATTCGGCCCCCCACGGTCATGCCTGTCGAGATGCGACGCGGAGGTCTTCACCTGTCGGGCACGGCACTCTGGCTGGATGCCCACCGGAAGGCGCCGCTGGCCTTCGTCAGCCATGCGCATTCGGACCACATCGCGCGCCACGAGCGGGTCATCGCCACGCGCGCGACCCTGCGGCTGATGGCGCACCGCCTGGGAGCGCTCCCGTCCTGCCTTCCCGTTCCCTACAACCGGCCGTTCGAGCTCGGCGCCCTGTGCCTGGAGCTGCTCCCGGCGGGACACATCCTCGGCTCGGCCCAGCTCCGCGTCATCCGGTCCGATGGCAAGCGGGTGACGTACACCGGGGACCTCAACCTCGAGGCGTCCTCCACGGCCGAGGCGGCTCAGGTCGCCGAGTGCGACACGCTGGTGCTCGAGTCGACGTTCGGGCACCCGCGCTACCGTTTTCCGCCCAAGGCCGAGGTGGTGGAGGCCATCGAGGCCTTCGCCCGGACGACGCTGGAGCGTGGGGCGACGCCGGTGCTGCTCGGCTACAGCCTGGGGAAGAGCCAGGAAGTCATCCGCGCGCTGACCTCGCGAGGCCACAGCGTGGTCGCGCACGCGTCGGTCTGCGCGGTCGCCGAGGTGTACCGCTCACTCGGCGTCGAGGTCGGGGCGGTCCGCCGGTTCGACGGGACCTGGCTCCCGGGCGAGGTGGGGGTGTTCCCGCCGCACGTGTGGAAGTTCGAGCGGCTGCTGCGCCCCTGGCCCCGGAGGACGGCCATCCTCACCGGCTGGGCGGTGGATCCGGGAACCGCGCGCCGCTACGGCGCGGACGAGGCGTTTCCCCTCTCGGACCATGCGGACTTCGAGGGGCTGATTTCTTACGCGAAGTCGACCGGGGCGTCCGAGGTGCTGACCCACCACGGATTCGCCGAGGAGCTGGCGCGGGCGCTCCGGGATCGCGGCATCGAGGCGCGGCCGCTCGGGACGGTGCGCCAGCTCGACCTGTTCGGCTGAACGCTGCGCCGCGACGCAGAACTTGCCCAATCGCAGGCTCGGAAACGCCGAGCCGCAAGTCACCCGCTGCCTCTGAGGACGGCCACCGGCCGATCAGCTTCCCTCTTCCGGCGACTGGACCAGCAGCTTCTCCTTCCCGCACACCGCGCAGCGCAGGTGGATGAACAGGTCCCCCTCGCTGTCCTCGGGCACGGTGCCGGCCGGGATGCCCAGCTCGGTCTGCGCGAGCTCGGGCACGCGCTTGGGAACCTCCGTGGCCGGGAAGGCCTGGAGGGTCAGCATCTCGCGGTCGTGACACTCACGGAACTCGGGCCCGTGCAGCCACGCCGGCTCGGTGCCCGCCGGCAACCGCGCCAGCTGCTCCAGGTGGGTCGCCGATTCCGCCAGGTACGCCAGCCGGCGCAGTCGCGCCTCCTCCGGGAGCCCCGCGTAGGTAGAGAACGCTTCGCCGAGGGCCTGCCGGTCGTCGCCCACCGCCATCGCCACCAGGTCCAGCGCCGCCTCGTGGGACTCGACCGCCTCGTCCCAGTTGTTCTCCGGGGTGAAGCCGGCCTCGAGGAGAGCCTCGAAGAGCTGCGTCGCCGCGAGCCGCCGGCGCACCTCGCCCAGCGCCTCCTCCGCGTTGTGGGCCAGCCGCAGCTCCCACATCGCACCGGCGACCCGCGGGTCCACCGCTCCGGTGAGGTCGTCCACCTCGAGCTCGGCGCGGAGGAGCTCGCGAAGCGCGTTCGCCGCCGAGAACCGGAAGGCCGGCTCCACGCCCACCTCCCGCAGGTACATGACCGCGAAGGGCGCCTCCTTCGAGCCCAGCCGGAGTGCAGTCTGCGCCCGCTTCACCGCGTCCGGGTCGGTCACCGGCCGGCTCCCCTCGAGACGCTGCTTCACCGCCTCGCGCAGGAGCGACTCCAGCCCCGCCCCCGGAGGCAGCCGGGTGGGCAGCGGGGGACGGAGCCCGGGCGCGTCCAGCACCCACGGCGGCGTCGAGCCCAATCGCCTCAGGGCCCGGAAGAGCAGCGTGCCCGGCGGATCCTGCGGCTGGAACGGAGGCGGCTCGTCGCCGCTCGACCCGGCCAGCGCAGCCACCGTGGCCTGCCGCTGCTCGCGGGTGAACGAGGTCGTCCCGTGCACCGGAGGCGGCGGGGGCGGCGGCGCCTCTTCCCCGTCCAGTCCGTGGACCCGGTCCATGTCCACGTCGTCCAGCTCGAGGGAGTCCAGCCCCTGCGCGCCGGAGAAGTCGCACCGGAGCAGCTTCAGCCGCTCGAAGGTCGCCCCGTCGAGGTTCGCGCCCCGGAAATCGCAGTCCTGAAGGCGTCCTCCATGAAAGTAGGCGTTCGACAGGTCGGTATCACGGAAGGTGACCTTCGAGAGGTCGCAGCGGTCCCACTCGCTCCCCACCAGGACCAGGCCCGACAGGTCGGTGTTGGCGGAGAACAGGTTCTCGAACGTGGCCCCGGTGTGGTCGGTGGACACCGTTCCGGCCTTCCGCAGCCTGTTCCACTCTGTGGAGCCGTTCTTCAGCAGCTCCTCGATTTTCAAGGTCTTCGGCATAAATGGATCCCCAGTCTATCGGTGTGCTTCCATCCGCCGCCCGAGGAAAATGCTCGAGTTTCGCATCGACAGTGACCATGCCGGGGTACGGCTCGACAAGGTCCTCCGCCAGCGACTGCCGCGCGTCCCGGCCAGTCACCTCCAGAAGATGATCCGCACCAAGAAGGTGCGGGTGAACGGGCGTCGGGCCCGCCCGGAACAGCCGCTGGCCGAGGGAGACGTGCTCACCATCCGGGGAGGCGAGCGAGCGCTGCTCGGCGAGGCCCCCGTCCCCGCTCGGGCCCCCGCGCCGGAGGAGGTCGCCCGCCTCCGCATCCTCCACGAGGACGGCTGGATGATGGCGGTTGACAAGCCGTCGGGCCTGGCGGTGCACCCCGGGAGCGGCATCCGGGGTGGAACCCTGGTGGACCTGGTCCGTGCCCACCTGGGGCCGAAGGCCGAGCGCAACGGCTTCTCCGCCAGCCCTGCCCACCGGCTCGACCGCGAGACCTCCGGCGTCATCGTGGTCGCGACGCGCCGCCCGGCGATGGTGCACTTCACCGAGGTGTTCACCCACGGCGGCGCCCGGAAGCAGTACCTCACCCTGGCCAAGGGCACCTTCCCCCGGGCTGAGGGCCGGATCGACCTGCCGCTCTCCGAGCACCAGCAGTCCGCCGAGTCCCGCGCCCGCCGCGGCGTCAACATGCAGGAGGCGGGGACCCGCTACCGGGTCCTGCGGCAGGGCGGCGAGGCCGCCCTCCTCGAGGTGACCCTGGAGACCGGCCGGACCCACCAGATCCGCCGTCACCTGGCCGCCATCGGGCACCCCGTCGCCGGCGACCGGAAGTACGGCGACTTCGGCTTCAATCGAGAGGCCCGCGCGCGCTGGGGGCTGAAGCGGCTCTTCCTGCACGCCGAGCGGCTCGAGCTGCCGCACCCCGAGACGGGTGCGAGGGTCCGGCTCGAGTCCCCCCTGCCGGCGGAGCTGGTCGATGTGCTCCGCCGCGCGGGCATCGCCCCGCCCGCCTCGATCACCGCCGGCCGCTGACTTCCCGGGCCGAGCGTCAGACGGTGAGGAGGACCTTGCCCCCGGCGCCGCGCTCGGCCGCCCGGAACGCCTCGCGAACCTGTTCCAGCGGAAAGCGCCCGGCGATCGGGACGACCACCTCGCCCGAGGCGAGATCCTCGGCGAGCTGGGCGAGGCGGGGCGAATCCGGATGCGTCTGCATCGCCCGGACGTCGATGCCGCGCTCCCTGGCACCGGGAGGTTCGCCCACCACCGACCCCAGCCTGCCGCCGGGAGCGAGCTTCGCGAGCAGGGGCACCACCGTCTCGCCACCGAGAGTGTCGGCGATTCCCTGGAGCTCCGGCAGCCCCGCGACCGCGCCCGGGTCGTCGAGAGCGACGACGCGCTCCGCTCCGAGCGATGCGGCCTCGCCGATCTGCCGCTTTCGGACCCCGGCAATGACGCGGACCTTGCGCTTGAGCGCTGCACGCACGGCGTACCGGCCGACCCCGCCCAGGGCGCCCGTGACCAGAACGACGTCGCCCGGCGCCGGTGCCAGGGTCTCCTCGAGCAGCTGGGTGCCGGTGAGCGCGACGACGGGAATCGCCGCGGCATCGATGAGCGACAGGCCCTGGGGAACCTTGGCGATCTGCTCGGGAGTCGCGAGCGCGAGCTCGGCCTGCCCGTGGCGGATCTGCCCGAGCACCCTGTCTCCCACGCGGAAGCCCGACACTCCAGGACCGAGCTCGACCACCTCACCAGCGGCGTCGAAGCCGAGGATCGCCGGGAGCTCGAGCGGGAACCACGACCGCAGCGCTCCGCTCCGGATCTTCCAGTCGATGGCGTTCAGGCTCGAGGCGGCGATGCGCACCTTGAGCTTGCCCGGCCCCACGCGTGGCTCCGGGACGTCGCGTACCTCCAGGGCATCCACATCCCCGTAGCGGGTCAGCACGGCAGCTCTCATGGCGCGGTCCTCCAGTCGGCGTGCGCGGAGCGAGTAACCCCAGCGCGGCGTGCTCGCACGGGAGGACGGGGATTGCTGGTGCGTCAGGCACGATCCAGTCGCGACCGGTCAGCCCGAGGAGACGGCGGGATGCGTCACCTTCGACGGCCTCTTCTGCGCGGACGAGGTCCGGAGCCGGCCCCTGCTTGCGGGATTCCCTCGGAGTCCTTCCGCTCGTCCGCGGCGACCGCGAGGATCCACTCCCGAAAGGCGACGAGGGCCGGGTGCTTCTCGGCGCGCGCCGGATAAACGAGGTAGTGCGCGTACCGGTCCGGGAGCCGGTTCGCGGTGAGCGCCACCAGCCGCCCCGAATCGAGGAGCGGCCTCGCCATCGTCAGCCGCCCCAGGGCCACGCCCATCCCCTCCACCGCCGCCCGCTGCAGCGCCTCGGTATCGTCGAAGGCCGCCACCCACCGCGCCGGGGGCGCGCCGCCGAAGCGGCCGAACCAGGCGTGCCAGCGCTCGCCGAGATCCCGGAGCAGCGGCACCCCGGCGAAGTCCCCGCGCTCCGCCTGTGGAAACCGCCGGAGCAGGTCCGGGCTGCACACCGGAAGCAACCACTCCTCGAACAGGAGGTGGGCATGGAGCCCTGGCCAGCCGCCCGGCCCGAAGCGGATCGCCGCGTCCACCTCTTCCCGCTCGAAGTCCACCACGTCGGTGGTCGACTGCAGGCTCAGCTCCACCTCGGGGTGCAGGGCGGTGAAGGCGGGCAGCCGCGGGATGAGCCAGCTGGAGGCCACCGACGGCATCACGCTGAGCGTCAGCGAATCAGGGCTCCGCGGCGGCTGGGGCGAGAGCGCGGCCGAGATGGCATCGAGATGCGGCGCCACCTGCCCGAACAGCCGCTCCCCCGCCGGGGTGAGGCGGAGCCCGCGCGGACCCCGGTCGAAGAGGCGCTGGCCGAGGCGTTCCTCCAGGCCCCGCATCTGGTGGCTGAGCGCGCTGACGGTGACGTGCAGCGAGGCCGCGGCCCGGGAGAGGTTCCGGGCCCGGGCGGCGGCGACGAAGCCGGGAAGCACATGGAGGGGGACCTTGCTCATCTTGAGCCCGGCTCAAGCCGGGGTTGAGAAACTATCGCCTGTTCCGCTCGGTTGCTTGGGATTACTTCTTCTACCGAACTCAAGACGCACGGAGTCCTGTCATGAGCATCTGGAGCGACCTCCTCTCACTGCACGGCTATGTCATCCGCGTCCACGAGGCGCACAACGACGACGCGGAGGCGGCCGCCGCCCGCCGCGCCGAGGCGGCCGATCGGCTCCGGGAGGCGATCGGCTGCCGATCCTCCTCCGCCAGCCGCCCCGAGGACCGGGGACCGCTGCTCGGGGTCCGCGGCCTCGCTTGACGCCGGGCCCGGGCAGCTGGTAACCATTTGGCTACCAGATGCACCGGGCCCGTGCACACGCCGACGTCTTCCGCGCCATCGCCGATCCCACCCGGCGTGCCCTGCTGGACCGGCTGCGCGCCGGAAGCCGCCCGGTGAACGAGCTGGCGCAGGACTTCAAGACCAGCCGCCCCGCAATCTCCAAGCACCTCCGCGTCCTTCGCCAGGCCCGCCTCGTCAGCGAGCGCCGCGAGGGCCGTCTCCGCCGGTACGAGCTCACCCCCGGCCCGCTCGCCGATGCCTACCGGTGGATCGAGGGCTACCGCGCCTTCTGGGCGCTCAACCTCCAGAGCCTGAAGCGCCACCTCGAGGGAGAAGACCGATGACCGCAGTGGCCGACGTGCAGGCCGGGACGGTGCATGCGACGGTGGAGATCGCCGCCCCGCCCGAGTCCGTCTTCCGGGCGCTCACCGACCCGGGCGAGCTTCCCCGCTGGTGGGGAAGCCCCGACGTGTACCAGACCCACGACTGGAAGCTGGACCTCCGCCCGGGCGGAAGGTGGAGCTGCCAGGCCCGGAGCGCCGAGGGGACCGGCGAGGTGCGAGGCGAGGTCCTCGCGGTCGAGCCGCCGCGGCTGCTCGAGTACACCTGGGAGGCCAGCTGGGAGCAGTACAAGCAGAGCATCGTCCGCTACACGCTGGAGAAGGTGCCCGGCGGAACGCGGCTCAGCCTGCTCCACCGGGGCCTCGCCTCCGACGAGTCGACCCGCGGCCACGCCGAGGGGTGGACGCAGGTGCTCGGCTGGCTCGCGAACCGGTTCGCCGGCACGCAAGCCGCCCGGTCCTCTGCCTAGCTGCGACGCCGCCGCGCGAGCGCCACGAGGCCGAGCAGCGCGAGCCACGGCGCCGGCGGACCGAGGGCGGTGGTGCATCCGCCGTCGCCTCCGCCGCCGGAGGAGGCCTGCACCGTCACCGTCAGGTTGGCCACGTTGGCGGCGCGGGTCGCGGAGACCGAGTCTGCCGTGAGCGAGGCCGAACCGTGGCCGTCGCTGCTCGTTCCGGGCTTGAGCGTGGTGGTGAACGCCTTGGTCTGACCCACGGCGAGGTCGCCCAGCGCGCAGGGGAAGCTCGTGGTGCAGTCACCCGAGTTGGAGACGAACGTCAGGCCCGTCAGCACGCTCGTCACCTTGACCGCGGGCGCCACGTACGGGCCCGGGTTGGTCACGGTGAAGGTGAACGTGCCCTGCTGCCCGTTCGACAGGGACGACGGGCCCGTTCCGCTTATCGACAGATCCACCGGGAACCACCCGATGTCGCGGAAGAGCGGCAACGTCAGGTCCAGCGTGTGCGCTTGGTCAGCGTTGATCACCGGCTCCATGAGGAGGTTGGGGAACGCCGTCCTGTCCCAGTGCGACACCGACGAGCCCGGCTCCAGCGTGGTGGGCGAGTACAGCAGCGCGCGATGCGCTGGATCGGCGCCCGCGTAGCCCTGGCTCGAGTCACGGACGATCGCTGCCTCCACCGGACCCGCCGCGACCGCGTCCTTCAGCGAGGTACCGTCGGCTTTGGTGATCAGCAGCACCGGGATGGTGACGTCCGCCGCGGTTCCCGACGGGGTGAGGAGCGGCGGGTCTTCGAGGTGGTTCGCGACGAGCAGGCCGATCGCTCCCGCATCCTGGGCGTTGCGGGCCTTCTCCACGAAGGTGCAGCCGGCGTCGTTGGGGCCACCGCGGTCGAGGATGGCGATCCTTCCGTCGAGCGGATCGAGCGGGCCCTGCGAGGAGCAGCCCCAGCCGGTGGAACCCACTCCGAGCGGCCCGGAGACCCCGCCGTCGACGGGGATGGGCCCGCTGAACTCGGCCAGCCGGAAATCGTACGCCTTCACCACCGCGGGGGTGTTGGGCGCCGAGATGACCTGTAACAGCGGGGGAAAGGCCAGCGTCTCCGGGACCGCCTGGGTGACCGAGGGCCCGTCCCACGCCAGCGCCCCGCTCACCGCCGAGGCCACTCGCGCCGAGGCGGTCATGTCCTTCCAGTGCGTCGCGGAGCCCTCGTCGTAGAGGAAGTACGACCAGATGTCCGGCTCGTTCATCGCCGGGAACGTGCCGGCGCTGTTGCTGGTGAGGCTCAGGAACCCGAGGCCGTGACCGAACTCGTGAAGCACCACGACGAGCAGGTCCTGTGCGTTCTCGTGGTTGCCGTCCAGGCCGTAGTACCAGGTGGCCTGGCAACCGGACCCTTCGAACGTGTTGAACCGCGCCTGGATGTCGTAGTTCGCCGGATCGCTTCCCGTGCCCGGAAGCAGCTGCACCCCCGCGAAGCGCTGGGTCTCCGCCGAGACGTACCAGGTCTGGAGCCTGGGAAAGATGCTCGGCGGGACGCCGCCGTCCAGTGATGGATCATCACTGGAGAAGAAGTTGGTCGGCCCGGCGCTGCCCAGAACTGCTCCGGTGTTGTTGCATTCGAGGTTCGCCCAGCTCGCGAGGATGGTGATCGGCACCTCGCTGTCCAGCGCTTCGCCCCAGATGGCAGCCGCCTTCTGGAAGACGATGAGACGTTGCTCGCCGACGGTGGTCCCGGAGTTGCCTCCCACCGGCGCCGCGGGCGTGTTCTCGTTGAAGCCAGTGTTCGGTCCATCGCCGTTGACCACGACCAGGGTCGCGCTCGCGAGCGAAGCAGGGCCGACGAGGAGGAGCGCGGCCGCGAGAATCCTCCGGACCGTCTTCACTGGCCGGCCCCGGCGCCGCCGGCGAGGAACGCCTCCGCGGCGGGAGCGCTGTCCACGCAGCTGACGACGGACTTCCCGTCCGGACCGAAGCGAGCGACCATCACGTGGTTGAAGCCGTTCTGGAGCGTCAGCCGCCGGATCCGCTGCCCATTCGGCAAGGTCACCGCGTCCTGAGTGATCGCCGACCGATCCGTGGCCACCCGGACCGATTCCACGACCGGCGCGGAGCCCGTCCTGGCACCATGCGCCGGGGCCTTACCCTCGGGTGCACCGTTGCAGGCGCTCAGCGCACCGAGCGCGAGCAGCACCCAGGCACCGGCACCGCCGGCACGTCCCACACCTCCGTTCATGCGTCCTCCACACTCCCCACGCCAGCCTAGGACACTCTCCCGCTCCAGGGTCAGCCTTCCCCCGGCCGGCCACATCTTCCTTCACGGACACCTCACCGGGCCCTCGTTGTAGGACCGGTCTCATGCGCCGTCTCCTTGCGCTGCTCGCCGCGTTCCTCGCCGTCAGCTTTGGTTGCTCCCGGAGCCCATCGGCTGCCCAGCTCACCGACCCTCCGAACGTCACGTCCTCGGCTCCGGAGGGAACGCGCTCGCAAGAGGCCGTGGCCGCCGCGCTCCGCGATGGCGTCAGGCCGGATGGGGGGAGTCCCCCCGGCGTGCGTGCCCGGATCGAGCCGCTGAGCCGCTTCCGCGTCGTTCCGCTGGGAGAGGCCGCGGCCGCGCCCGCCCGGGGCATCCTCGACACGCTCCGGGCGCGGTACGTGTCCTACGGCTTCGACCTCGGGCCGGTGGTCTCCCTGCCCGCGCCGACGCCGCGCAGTTGCGGCGAGCTCCTCACGCGCACCGTGGCCGGACGGGGGACGATCTTCGTCCTGCCCGGAACCCTGGTGTGCTCGGCACCGTTCGGCGAGGTGAACGCTGCGCTGCAGGCGGCCGTGGTGCCGCTCGCCCCGCTCGGTCCGTCCGGCCCCGTGGCCCAGCGGCGGCTGACCGCGCTCGTCGGCTCGGTGGTCGAGGAGATCCTCGGCCTATCCATGCCCTGCACCGACGGCCGGAGCTGCTGCGCGCTGCGGAAGGCGCCACGACTCAAGGTCCTCGACGCCTGGGCGACCACGCCCTGCCCGGCGCACGCCTCGGAGCTGGACCGCGTCCGCGAGGCCACCGGGATGCAGTGAGCGCTAGAACGCGCGGCCGCCCTCGACCTCGGTCACCAGCCGTTTCCGGTAGTCGTGGTAGTCCACCTCGACCGCGTGCCGGAGCGAGTCGGTGAAGGCGAAGTCCGGATGCTCCATCTCCCGCCGGATCGCCGCCCCGATGTTCCCCGGCCGCTTCCACGCCCCGAGCAGCGCCCGCGCCACCAGTCGCCCCTGCCAGTCGGACAGCGGCCAGATGCATCCCTGTGGCTGGAAGAGCCCGATGAAGAAGAGGTCCGTCAACCGCGGGTGGAAGACCTTGAGGTAGAGGGGAACCTCTCGCCCCGAGTAGTCGCCCACCTCGCCGGTGTCGAGGAACGGGAAACGGGTCACGTACCCGGTCGCGGCGATGATCACGTCGAGCTCCGACGAGCCCCCGTCGACGAAATGGACCGTCCTCCCCTCGAACCGGGCGATGTCCGGACGAGGATGGATGCGCCCGTGCCGGATGAAGTACAGCAGCTCGGAGTTGATGGTGGGGTGCGCCTCGAATGGCCCGTGCTCGGGCTCGGGGAGCCCGTACTGCGAGTTCCTTCCCTGCACGAGCCAGACGGTGAGCTTCCCCATCTGCTGGCGGATGCCCTTGGGGAACTTGCGCATGAGCCGCTCGTTGATGACGTCGGTCGGGACGCCCATCAGGAACTTGGGAACGAACCAGTAGCCGCGGCGCATGCTGATCTCGGTCCGCGCCGACCGGCGCGCGCTCTCCACCGCGATATCGCACGCCGAGTTTCCGCCGCCGATGACCAGCACCCGTTTCCCCACGAAGGGCTCGGCGCTCTTGTAGGCGTGGCTGTGGAGCAGCTCGCCGCCGAACGTCCCCGGATAGCTCGGCATCCGCGGGTCCCAGTGGTGGCCCGAGGCCACCAGGAGCGCGTCGAACTCCTCGCGCCGTCCGTCGCCCAGCGTCACCGTCCACCCGCCTCCCGGACGGGCCCGCGCGCTCGTCACCTCGGTCCGGAGCTCCAGCACCCGGTCCACCCCGAAGTGGCGGGCGTAGCTCTGGAAGTAGGCCTTCAGCTCGGCGTGCCCCGGGTAGTCCGGGTAGCCGTCAGGCATCGGGAAGTCCTCGTACTGGGACAGACGCTTGCTGGAGATGATGTGCGTGGTCTCGAAGACGCTCGAGTGGCTCGGGTCGGGCGAGTAGATCCAGTTGCCGCCCACCTCGGCGTTGCGGTCGTAGACCACCACCCGACGAAAGCCCGCGGCGAGGAGGTTCTTCGCCGCGGCGATGCCGGATGGCCCGGCGCCGATGACGCACACCCGCTGCTCGGTGCCCGCGGGCCGGGTGGTGGAGAGGGCGGGGGAGTGGGTCGGGTGCGGGTGCATGCGCTCGCCTGGCTCTTCCGGGCCCGTCCACGTTCGCACAACCGCGCGGCCGGATGGCAGCGGTGGGCGGGCGACCGGGCGCCGCACGCGGAGATTCGCCGGGGGGTTCTGATAACCTCGCTCGCCGCTTCAGCCCATGACGTCCCCGCCCATCCCCGAGACTCCCCCGCCCGAGGACCGTTCCCGGCACCGCCTGGTCCTCGCCGAGCGGCCACCTCCTCCGCCCGGCCCGCCCTGGAAGACGTGGGCGCGCCGTGGGGGGAGGGTCCTCGCCTACCTCGCGCTGGTGGGGGCCACGGCGGCGGTGGTCGGCTCGCTCGTCGTCTACTACGCGTTCAGCGAGGGGCTCCCGGATATCCCCCGGGTCGCCGCGTGGGCGCCGCCAATTCTCACCGAGGTCTACGCCGACGACCAGGTGCTCGCCGGCGAGTTCTACGACGAGCGCCGGAAGGTCGTTCCTTACGAGCGGATCCCCAAACGCCTCGTGCAGGCGTTCATCGCCTCCGAGGACGCGAGCTTCTTCGACCACCCCGGCATCGACGCCTTCGGCACGCTCCGCGCGGGGATCAAGACCGTGCTCAAGAAGTCCACCGGCTCGGGCAGCGTGCAGGGCGGCTCCACCCTCACCCAGCAGACCGCCAAGGCGCTCCTCATCTCCACCGAGGGCTTCGCCAAGGCGACGAAGCGGAGCGGCGCGGCGGGGCTGAAGCGGAAGGCGCGGGAGGCGATCCTCGCGCTCCGGCTGGAGAAGGCGCTCACCAAGGAGGAGATCCTCTACCTCTACCTGAACGGGGTCTACCTCGGGCACCACAGCTACGGCGTGCAGTCCGCGGCGGAGAACTACTTCCGCAAGGACGTGCGCGACCTCACCCTCGCCGAATCGGCGCTGATCGCCGGCCTGCCCCAGGCCCCGAGCCGGTACTCGCCGTTCCTGAATCCCAAGGAAGCGAAGCGTCGCCGGGCGTACGTGCTCGGGCAGATGCGAGACAAGGGGATGATCTCCAAGGCCGAGCACGACGCCGCGATGGCGGAGGAGGTCCGCGTCCATCCGGTGGAGGACGTCTTCCACGAGTTCGCGCCCTACTTCGTCGAGCAGGTGCGCAAGGACGTGGTCCAGCGCTACGGGAACCCGTCGCTGCTCCGGGGCGGGCTGAAGGTCTTCACCACGATGGATTCGGAGAAGCAGCGGGCCGCGCAGGACGCGATGCTCGGCGGGCTCCTCCAGGTCGACAAGCGGCAGGGCTTCCGCGGGCCGGTGATGACCCTCGAGTCTCCCGAGCAGCGGAAGGCCTTCATCGACCGGAGCGAGAAGGCGCTCGGGGGCAAGCCCATCGAGAACAGTCGCTACTACGTGGCGCTGGTCAACGCGGTGGACGACACCCGGGTCGACGTGCAGGTGGGCACTCACAAGGGGGTGCTCCCGCTGCTCGGCATGCGGTGGGCCCGCAGGGTGAACCCCGAGGTCTACTACCCGGGGGCGATGCTCACCTCGGCGAAGAGGGTGGTGAAGCCGGGCGACGTCATCGTGGTGCGGGCGGTGGGACCGAAGGACCTCACCGACGACCGCGAGCAGTACGACAGGCGGCTCTTCGATGCGCTGCCCCAGAACGTGCAGCTCTACCGCCTGGAGCAGGAGCCCGAGCTGCAGGGCGCGCTGGTCTCCATCGATCCCCAGCGGCAATACCTCTCGGCGATGGTGGGCGGGTACGACTTCGACGCCAACGAGTACAACCGCGCCTTCCAGGCCTGCCGCCAGCCGGGGAGCAGCTTCAAGCCGGTGGTGTACTCGGCGGCGCTGGAGAAGCTCGACTGGACCGAGGCTCACGTCATCGTGGACAGCCCCATCGTCGAGAACGACCCCGAGCACCAGGTTCGCTGGAAGCCGGAGAACTACAGCGAGGACTTCCACGGGGACGTGCTGCTCCGCACCGCGCTGGTCAACTCGATGAACATCCCCGCGGTGAAGACCTTCATCGCGGTGGGCATCGAACCGATGGCCCAGTGGGCGAAGAAGCTCGGCCTGAGCACGCCGATGAACCGCGATTTCTCCGCGGCGCTGGGCAGCTCCTGCGTCTACCCCTTCGAGCTCGCGCAGGTGTACGCGACGTTCAACCGGCTCGGGACGAAGAGGCCCACCTACGTGCTGCGGAAGATCGAGGACCGGTACGGGCGGATGCTGGAGGACCACACCGCCTTCGACGACCCGTGGGCCTCGCTCACCGACCGCATCGCCGGCGGCTACGCCCGGCTCTACGCCCCCGGCGAGCAGGTGATGGCGCCGGAGACCGCGTGGATCCTCATCGACCTGCTCCGCGGGGTGGTGCGCGAGGGCACGGGGACCCCGGCGCAGCGCCTGGGAAAGCCCGCGGCGGGAAAGACCGGCACCACCAACGACTCGTTCGACGCCTGGTTCGCCGGCTTCACCCGCGACCTCGTGACCGTCGCGTGGGTGGGCTACGACCTGAACCCGCATCCCCTCGCCCGCTTCGAGACCGGCGGCCGGGCCGCGCTCCCCATCTGGGTCAGCTATATGCAACGGGCGCTGGACGGGAAGCCCCAGCCGGAGTTCGCCCCGCCGGAGTGGCTCCAGGACTCGCTGGAGCGGAAGGTCATCGACAGCAAGACCGGAAAGATCGCCTCCAGCGCGAGCCGCACCGCGGCGGTGATGTGGTTCAAGAAGGGCAGCGCCCCGGACGAGAAGACCCCGCCGAAGGACAGCGTCGACCCGTCTAGGTTCATGACCCTGCCGAATTAGCTGAGTGCGGCCGCCCTGGCCTCGCCGACTGCAGCCCGCCTAGCGACACCCTGACCCGGACCTCGACTGCGGTCGCCCTGACCTAGGCGGGCTTCACCCCGGACTTGCCCATCACCCGGGCCACCACCGCATCCGGTACCCAGCGGGCGGCGCGCGTGGCGAGCACCATCGGCCACGGGTAGGCGAACTGCTTCTCACCGCGGAGGATGGCCCGCCCCATGCGGTCGGCAGCGTCGTCGGCCTCGAGCAGGAACGGCATCTTGAACCTGTTCTTCGCCGTCATCTCGCTCTTCACGAACCCGGGGTTGATGCAGGTGACCTGGACTCCGGCGGACCTGAGATCCAGGTGGAGGCCATCGCAGTAGACCTCGAGGAACATCTTGGTCGCCGCGTAGACGCCCATCTTCGGGGTGACGATCCAGCCCGCGAGCGAGGAGATCCCCACCAGGTGGCCGCGGCCGCGCTCGGCCATGCGCGGAGCGAGGGTGGCGAGCGTCGCCGCCGCGCCGGTGACGTTGACCTGGATCATCCGCTCCACCCGTTCCCAGGTGTCCTTGCGCGGATTGGCCTCGCCGCCCACGCCGGCGTTCGCGATGACCACGTCCAGCCCACCCTCGGCCTGCCGGTCGACGTCGGGCAGCACTCGGCGAACGGCCGGGATGTCGGAGACGTCGAGCGCGAGCGGCACGATGGTGCCCGGGCGGCCGGAGGGGTCGGCGGCGAGCGTGTCCAGCAGCTCGGTCCGCCGGGCGGCGGCCCACACCTTCGCGCCCCGGCGGGCGAACCACAGCGCGAGCGCGCGGCCGAGGCCGCTGGAGGCGCCGGTGATCAGGACGTTGCGAGGAGAATCGGTCACGGGGGCGGACTCTGTACCAGCGCCCGGTCTCTCTCCAGCGCTCCGGATCCGAGGGGGTGGCCGGCGACCACGCGGGTGGCCCCGGCGGTTCGATGGAGGTCGTCCGCCGCCGGCCGCCCCCGTGCAGCGAGCGACCGCAAGGTCCGGAAGTGCCCGGGCGTTCTCCTCCCCGCCACTACGGGAGGTCCCATGCACCCCGTCCTCGCCGTCCTGGGAGTGTTCCTCCTGTCCGCGGCCGCGCCGCCGGACGCCGGGGAGGCGCCGGGACCGCGGATGTTCGAGCGGCTCAAGACTCTGGCCGGCGAGTGGGAGGGCACCTTCGAGTGGTCCCAGGGGCGCACCGGCTCGGGCACGCTCCGCGTCAGCTACTACCTGACCGGCGGTGGCTCGGCGCTGGTCGAGAATCTGGTGATGGGCGGCGTGCCGACCATGACCACCGTCTATCATCTGGACGGCGCCGACCTCCGGATGACGCACTACTGCGCGGCGCGGAACCAGCCCCGGCTGCGCGCGGTGCGGTTCGACGAGGCGCAGGGCTCCGCCGAGTTCACCCTGGTCGACGTGACCGGAGTCGGCCCGAAGAATCCGGGACACGTCCAGGGGTTCTTCGTCCGGCTGCTCGACAGCGACCGGCTGAACCTTCGCTTCACCTTCGGCGGCGGCTCCGGCCCGGGCGGGGTGGAGAACATCCTCGTCCGGCGAGTCAGGCAGGGCTGAGACTCCAGCTCACCGGACCGAGATCTGCCCCGCGGACCGGACCGCCTTCCGCGTCCACAGCGCGTAGGCGGGAATTCCTGCGAGCACCAGACCGAGCCCCGCGAGCGTATTCAGCGGGTACGCCCGGGCGGTGGAGAGCACCACCAGCGCGGAGACGAGCACGAACGCGCCGGTGGTGAACGGATGACCGGGCACCCGGAAGCGGAGCCGTTCCCCGCCCACCGCGCGCCGGCGGAGGACGAACAACGAGGCCGCCGACAGCCCGAAGAACACCCAGTCCGCCGAGACCACGTAGCCGAGGATCTGCTCGTACCGCCCCGAGAGCGCGACGCCGATGCCCAGCCCCGCCTGGAGCACGATGGCCACCACCGGGGCACGCGTCCGCTCCGAGACCCGGGCCACGCTGGAGAAGAAGACCCCGTCGGAGGCCATGGCGAAGTACACCCGAGGCATCGTCAGGAGCGAGTGGCTGAGGAAGCCGAGGGTGGATACCGCGATGCCGAGGGCGATGAAGGTGGCGCCTCGCGGGCCGAGGATCGCGCCCATCAGCGTCGAGGCCGGAGTCCCGGTCGCGGCGAGCCCCGCCGGGCCGAGCCCGCGCAGGTAGACCCAGTTCGCCCCCAGGTAGAGGACCACCACCCCGAGGACTCCGGCGACGAGAGCCCGGGGAAGGTTGCGCCGGGGCTCGCGCACCTCGGCGGCGACGAAGTTCGCCGCCTGCCAGCCGCCGTAGGCGAAGAGCACCGGCACCATCGCCGCTCCGAAGGCGAGCAGCCCGTCCGGGCCGGCGGAGGCTGCCGGAGCCGGGGGCCGCTGGAGCAGGAGCCCGAGGACCACGAGGGTCAGGAGCACGCCGATCTTCACGACCATCAGCGCCCCCTGCACCAGGCTCCCGCTCCTCACCCCGAGGCAGTTCACGGCCGCGAGCGCGAGGAGCGTGAGGACCGCCACCGTCTTCTCCTCCAGCGGCACGCCGGTGAGCTCGACGGCGTAGCGACCGAAGGTCATCGCCACCGCGGCGGTCCCGCCGGCGTTGATGACCATCAGGAGCGCCCACCCGTAGAGGAAGCCCACCACCGGATGGAACGCCTCGCGGAGGTAGGCGTACTGCCCGCCCACCCTCGGCATCCGCTCCGCGAGCTCGGCGTAGACGAAGGCGCCCACCAGGGCGACGGCGCCGCCGGCCACCCACGCACCGAGGATGAGGCCCGGGGAGTGCACGTGCCGGGCGACCACGGAGGGGTTGATGAAGATCCCCGAGCCGACGATGCCGCCCATCACGACGAGCGTGGCCTCGACCAGGCCGAGGCGGGGCAACAGCTCAGCGGTCGGCGGCCGCGTCACGATGCACCGGAGCGTACCCCCGGCTCAGAGCTTCCAGTACGGCTTCAGCGCCTCCCGGCTCGCCTCGATGGCGCGCATGGCCTCGCGGCTGGCTCCGCGGGGGAACTCGTCCCGGCGCCCGGCCATCACCTCGAGGCAGGCGTGCACGCTCCGCGGCAGCCCGAGCAGCGAGTACCCGCCCTCGAGCAGCAGCACCAGTCGCCCGCCGGCGACCTCCTCGGCCAGGAGCTTGATCGCGCTGCACATCGCCGCGAAGCCACGCTCGGTGGCCAGCATCCCGCCGAGGGGATCGTCCTCGTGGGCGTCGAAGCCCGCGGAGACGATGACCAGATGCGGTCGGAAGGCCTGGGCGATGGGCAGGAAGATGTCGTGGAAGGCGGCGCCCAGGTCAGCATCGTTCCGGCCCGCGGGGAACGGCACGTTCACGGTGTAACCCGCGCCGGCCCGCTCACCCGTCTCGTGGGAGGCGCCGGTGCCCGGGTAGAAGGGGTACTGGTGCACCGACTGGTAGAGCACGTCCCCCCGCTCCCAGAAGACCGCCTGCGTCCCGTTCCCGTGGTGCACGTCCCAGTCGAGGATGAGCACCCGGGCCGCGCCCAGCGCCCGCGCCGCCTCCGCGGCCACCGCGGCGTTGTTGAGGAAGCAGAACCCCATCATCCGGTTCGGCTCGGCGTGGTGCCCCGGCGGCCG
>RPRB01000081.1 GCA_003818285.1 Myxococcaceae bacterium | reverse complement strand
TGGCGGCCCCTCCGCGTCGACGAGCCTGCCGCCCTCGGGCACCCGGTCACCGAGCTGCTCGATCACGTCCACGCCCTGCAACGGGGCAGGCACGTTCACCTGGGCTCCCGCCAGCAGCGGCAGGAACGTGGAGAGGACGAACGCGATGTGCCCCGGACGGCTCACTTCTGCTGGTTTCCCTTCTTCTGCTGATCGGCGAGGTACATCTTCATCGCCTCGTCGATGGGGATGTGCGCCACCCCGGACTCGCGGTCCACCCAGCCGTAGCTCCTGAGCCGCTCCATCTGCTGCAGGCGCTTCTGGGCGGCGCGCTGGTCGAGGGCGAACACCCGCTGGTTGACGATGCCCACCTCGTACTGGTCCACCTGCCTGGGGATGGGAGGCGGGCCCGCGGGCTGCATCTCGGCCCGGGTGCTGTTGAGGATGTGCGTCGACCAGACGGTGGCGACGCCGAAGATGGCGATCGAGGCCACACCCACACCGATGATCCACGGCCAGCTCATCTGCTGCTGGGCGTGGACCACCTCGGCGGTGTCGTGGCCCGCGTGCGAGGTCTGCGCGGTCGTGCTCATGCCTGCTGGTACCTCAGCGAGTCGGCCAGGTACGGGTCCTTGACCGGGAGGGTGAAGTGGCCGGCGGCGCGCCACCGGGCGAAGGCGATGGCGAAGCCGCCCACCCCGAGCATCGAGGTGATGGCGGTCCAGTGGAAGTAGAAGCCCTCGGGGTGCAGCGCCGGGAACACGAGCCAATTGAGGTCCACCCAGTGCACCACCAGGATCCACACCGCCACGAAGGCCAGGCCCCGCGGGTTGAACTTCAGCCCGCGGCTCAGGAGGGTGAAGAAGGGGATGATGAAGTGGGTGACGATCAGGAAGATGCCCACGCTCTGCCAGCCACCCTTCATCCGGACCACGTACCAGGACGCCTCCTCGGGGATGTTGGCGATCCAGATCAGCATGAACTGGCTGAAGGCGATGTAGGTCCAGAAGGCGGTGAAGGCGAGCATCAGCTTGCCCAGGTTGTGGGTGTGATGCCGGGTGACCAGGCCGCCGAACAGCCGCTGCTCGTGGCGGGTGAGGACGGTGATGACGGTGAGCAGCGCGATGCAGGAGAGGAAGCTGCCCGTGAAGTAGTAGGCGCCGAAGATGGTGGAGAACCAGAAGGGGTCCACCGACATCAGCCAGTCGAACGCGGCGAAGGTGATCGAGAGGCCGAGGAAGGGCAGGGCGCCCGAGCCGTAGCGGCGCATGCGCCGCGTGGGCTCGAGGCCTCCTTCCCGGTCCTGCCGGAGCGACCAGCCGCGGAGCAGCTGGTTCACCACCACCCAGATCGCGAAGTAGACCGCCGCCCGGAGAAGGAAGCCCGGGACGTTCAGCCACAGCGCCTTGTGCTGGAGCAGATGCAGCTGCTCGTGGCTCATCCTGTTCGAGGGATTCACCCAGGGGAACAGCACCGGCATTCCCAGGGCGATGGGCAGGAAGAGCAGGATGAAGATGGGGATGGCCGCCCCCATCGACTCGAAGACCCGCCGGAAGACGGTCATCCACCGCGCCGCCGCGGCGTGGAAGATGGCGTTCCAGATGCTCGCGGCGATGGCGATGCCGAGCCAGTACGCGAAGGCGACCAGGTAGCCGGCGAGGATGCTTGGGCGATCGGCGCCGCCCACCGCGTACCCGACGGCGGTGAGCAGGAGGCCGACCACGCCGACGCCCACGGCGATGCTGAAGGTCTTCCCACCCGGCTTCAGGCGGTCCTGGGTGATGGTGGTGGGGCCTACCTCGACCATGTCTGCCCCTCCCGGAGGCGGCGCTGCACGTCGGCAGGCAGCGTGTTGGCCGGCGCGTTCTGGCTCAGCTGGAGCGCCTGCACGTAGGCAACCACTGCCCAGCGCTCGTCGGTGGGGATCTCCCCCGAGAACGAGGGCATGAGCCCGTAGCCCAGGGTGATGGCCTGGTAGAAGAACCCGGGCGGGCGGTCTCCCAGCGCGACCAGCGAGGGCGGCAGGCGCGTGGCCATGTTGTCCGCCACCATGCTGTCCCCGTTGCCCACCAGGCCGTGGCAGTTGGAGCAGACGATCTCGTAGCGGTGCCGGCCGCGCGCCAGCAGCTCCGGAGTGACCGGGATGGGGATCCGGCTGACCAGCATGCCGTTCACCATCCCGGTGCTGATGCCGGGCGCGCCCACCACTGCCTCGCGGGAGATGGTCCCGTCGACCGGGGTGCGCATCCCGCGGCCGTCGGCGTAGAGGTCGTTCTCCGAGTAGGGGAGGATCTTGTCCTGCTGCTCCATGCGCTGCAGCACGTCGCTGGCCCGCGTCCCGTAGCAGCTGCAGCCGGAGAGCATGCCCAGACCGAGGAGGAAGAGAGCGGCCCTCATTCCACCGACTCCTTCACCGTGCTGACTTCCTTGGCGCCGAGCTGCGAGGCGAGCGCGGCGGCATCCTTGCCGTCGCTGCCCGGAGGCAGGGCCACGCTCAGCCAGAAGCCGTCGTTCACCGCGCTCCGGAACTGCTCGAGCTCGAACGCCGCGTGGTACGGCTGGGGCAGCCGCATCAGCACCAGCAGCCCGAAGAAGATCGACAGCGAGCAGAGGAGGACCGTGGTCTCGAAGGTGATGGGGATGAACGAGGGCGGAGCGTGCGGAGGCCGGCCGCCGACGTTGATCGGCCAGTTCCAGGCGTTCATGTAGACCATCATCAGGTACCCGCCGAACATCCCGGCCAGGCCCCCGGCGAGAGCGATGCGCGGGACGCGGCTCCGTCCCAGGCCCAGCGCCTCGTCACCGCCGTGCAGCGGGTACGGCGAGTGGGTGTCGATGGACTCGAAGCCCTTCTCCCGGACCTTGTAGCAGGCGTCCACCAGCGCCTCGCCGGTCTCGAAGCGCGCGAGCACGTAGGTCTTCCCGACCGGTGCGGCGTGGCCGTGATGTTCCGCGGCGTGTTCCATCGATCAGGCTCCGGTGACCACGGTGACCGGGGCGGGACGGTGCTGGAGCTCCTCGTTGAGCTCCTTCACCTCGCTCACCGCGACCGCGGGGATGAACTTGAGGAAGAGGAGGAAGCAGGTGCTGAAGAAGCCGATGGTTCCCAGGAACAGGGTGATGTCCACCCAGGTCGGGTAGTACATGTCCCAGGCGGCGGGCAGGAAGTCGCGGTGGAGCGAGGTGACGATGATCACGAACCGCTCGCACCACATGCCGATGTTCACGAAGATGCTGGCGATGAACATCCAGGGGATCGAGGTCCGGAAGTACTTGAACCAGAAGAGCTGCGGCACCAGCACGTTGCAGAAGAGCATCAGGTAGTACACGCCCTTGTACGGCCCGGTCGCCCGGTTGAAGAACACGAACCACTCGAACTGGTTCCCCGAGTACCAGGCGATGAAGTGCTCCATCAGGTACCCGTAGGAGACGAGCATCCCCGTGGCGAGGATGATCTTGTTCATATTTTCGAGATGTCTCATGGTGATGACGTGCTTCAGGCCCAGGAAGTGCCGGGCCGGCACCATCCAGGACATCACCATCGCGAAGCCGGAAAAGACGGCGCCGGCGACGAAGTAGGGCGGGAAGATCGTCGTGTGCCACCCGGGGATGAGCGACACGGCGAAGTCGAAGGACACGATGGTGTGGACGCTCACCACCAGCGGCGTGGAGAGGCCCGCCAGCAGCAGGTAGCCGACCTTGTAGTTGTGCCAGTGGCGTCCCGAGCCCCGCCAGCCGAGGGCGAAGATGCCGTAGAGCTTCCGCTGGATGGGGCTCTTGCTCGCGTCCCGGAGCGAGGCCAGGTCGGGGATGAGTCCCAGGTACCAGAACAGCACCGAGACCGTGAAGTACGTGGAGACCGCGAACACGTCCCAGATGAGCGGGCTCTTGAACTGCGGCCACATCTCCAGGGTGCTCGGGTAGGGGAACATGAAGTAGGCGAACCACGGCCGCCCGGTGTGCAAGAGCGGGAACAGGCCCGCGCACATGACGGCGAAGATGGTCATCGCCTCGCTGAAGCGGTTGATCGCCGTCCGCCAGCGCTGCTGGAAGAGGAAGAGGATGGCGCTGATCAGCGTCCCGGCGTGGCCGATGCCGATCCACCAGACGAAGTTGGTGATGTCGAAGGCCCAGCCGACGGGGATGTTGTTGCCCCAGGCCCCGATGCCCTCCACTAGGGTCACGGTGATCGCCAGAACCAGCGCGCCGGAGCCGGACAGGGCGATCATGAACGACAGGAGCCATCCCTTGTCCGGGCGGGCCCAGACGTGCGCGAGGAGGTTCCCGGTGAGGGTGGTGTTGTCCTGCTTCCCGACCATCAAGGGGTAGGCGTCGAGCGCGTCGGCGCCGGAGGCTGCAGCGGCGTGTTCGGCGGCGGCCATCAGCCCAGCTCCGGGTTGGGGTTCTTGATCTTGGTCAGGTACACGGTTCGAGGCCGGGTGTTCAGCTCGTGGAGCACGTCGAAGCGCCTGGGGTCGGCATGGCGCTGGCTGACCTGGGTCTTCGGATCATGGAGCGAGCCGAAGGTCAGGGCATTGGTGGGACAGACTTGTTGACAGGCGGTCTTGAGCTCGGTGTCCCCGATGGTCCGGTTCTCGATGCGGGAGGCGATCCGGGTCCGCTCGATCCGCTGCACGCAGTAGGTGCACTTCTCCATGACGCCGCGGGCACGCACCGTGACGTCCGGGTTCATGAGCATCTTCTCCACCTGGCTCTTGTCCTGCGTCCAGTGGAGGTAGTTGAAGTGCCGGACCTTGTAGGGGCAGTTGTTGGAGCAGTACCGGGTGCCGATGCACCGGTTGTAGACCATGTCGTTGAGGCCCTCGTCCGAGTGGACGGTGGCGTTCACCGGGCAGACGTACTCGCACGGCGCGGTCTCGCAGTGCTGGCAGAACATCGGCTGGCTCACCATCTCCGGTGACTCCGCCGGGCCCGAGTAGTACCGGTCCATGCGGATCCACTGCATCTCGCGGCCGCGGCCGACCTGGTACTTGCCCACCACCGGGATGTTGTTCTCCGCCTGGCAGGCCACGACGCAGGCGCTGCACCCGGTGCAGCGGCTCATGTCCACCGCCATCGCCCACTTGTACGGCAGCTTCGAGTAATCCACCTCCGGCTGGACCGACGGGAGGAGCCTTCCCTCCAGCTCCTTGCCGCCGGGGAGCTTCTCCGGTGAACGCTGCTCGGGCGCCTCGGGATGCTTCTCGAACTCCTCGAGGCTCTGCATCAGTGCAATGGGCCGCCCCTCGGTGACGTTGGTCACCTGGGTGGTGGAGATGGGGTACTTCCGGCCGGTCTTCTTCACCTCCAGCCCGGTGAGGAACCAGGGGCTGGCGGCGCTCCGGAGCGGGTAGACGTCGTGGCCCACCACCACCGGCTCGTCGGCGTCCTTCACCCCGAGGGTGTGCTGCTTGCGGCCGTAGCCGATGGAGACCGTCACCGCGTCGTCGGCGTGGCCGGGCTGCACCCAGGCCGGCACCTGCACCGAGCGGCCGGAGACCGTGAGGGTCACCAGGTCCCCATTGCCGAGTCCCAGCTGCTTCGCCATCCCCGGGCCGAACTGGGCCACGTTGTCCCAGGTCACCTTGGTGATCGGATCCGGCAATTCTTGTAACCAGCTGTTCAGCGCGTAGCGCCCGTCGAGGATCTTGTAGTCGTGCACCACGTCCAGCTCGAGGCCGGCCGGCGCTGGCCTCGCCTGGGCGGCCGCGGCGCGCACCTTCTCCGTCTGCAGGGAGGGCGTCACCGCCGGGCTGGCGGTGCCGGGCACCACGCCGTTGGCCAGCCAGACCTCCCACTCGCTGTCGAAGTCGGTCTTGGCCCGCGAGGCATGGAGCGCCTTCAGCCGGTTGTAGGGCTTGGTGTCGTCGGTGAGGAACGCCCCCAGCACCTCGGCCTCGGAGATGCCCCCGAAGAGCGGCTGGATGAGCGGCTGGACGATGGAGAGCGCCCCGTCCCGGGAGCGGGCGTCACCCCAGCTCTCGAAGGGGTGCGCGGCGGGGAGGAACCAGTTCACCGCCCGCGACGTCTCGTCGTCGTGCAGCCCGAGGTAGACGGCGTTGGGCACCCGCTTCAGCAGACCCGGCAGGTCCACGTCGCCGGGAGTGGTGAACACCGGGTTCCAGGCGGTGATGACCAGGGTGTCCACCTTGCCGGCCCGGAGGTCGTCCACGAGCGCCTGCCAGCCCGCGCGGCCGCTGGCGGTGTCCAGCACCGCGGGCTCGGTGAAGGTCAGGGTGGCGCCGATCGCGCCCAGGCTCGCGTTGATCGCCTGGGCCACGGCGTGGGTGAGCGCGGTCTGCCGCTCGCCGGGAATGACCAGCGCCGCGCCGCGCTTGCCGGCGAGATCCTTGGCCACCGCGGCGACGAACTTCGCCCGCTCCCCGTCGAGGGGCACGGGGCTCCGGTACCCGGAGAGCGTGGGCACGCTCTTCCCCAGCTCGGCGGCGAGCGCCAGGGTGAAGGCCTCGATGTCCGCGCTGCGCAGCCGCAGCCGGTGGTCCGCCATTCCGCCGGTGATGCTGAACCGGGGCTCGACCACGTAGAGACGGTTCATCCCCTTCGGGTGGTGGGGCTCGCGGCGGTTGGCGAAGCCCAGGTTCTGGTCGACGGTGTCCGGCCGCGCTTCGAGGAAGTCGGCGTCCAGGGACAGGATGACGTCCGCCTTCTCCACCACGTAGTGCGGCTCGAGCGCCCTTCCGAACGCCAGGGCCGTGCCTTCGTAGACCGAGTCCCGCGGAGTCGCGCTCCAGGCGTGAAACCGGGCCTTGGGGAAACGCTGGGCGATGGCCTCGCGCAGCGACCCGACGAGCAGTGAGCTGCTGGGGCCGGAGAGGAACCGCAGGCCGGCGCCGCCGTCCTTCTCCCACGCCGCCGAGCGAATGCGCATCGACTCGCGGAACCCGCGCCAGCTGCGGCCGGCGCCGCGCTCCTTCAGCACCCGCGCCCGGAACGGATCGTAGAGGGTGGCCAGCTCGGCCTGGGCGTGTGGCCCGGTGGTGCCGCGGGAGATCGGATGGCTGGGGTTGCCCTCGACCTTCACCGGGCGGCCTTCCCAGCTGGTGGCGAGGACGCCCAGGGCGAGCCCGTCCTGCACGAAGGCGGTCGCGTAGTGAAGCGGGTTCCCGGGCACCACCCCGTCCGGCGCCTTGTTGTAGGCGAGGATCCGCTCCACCGGCTTCTCGGTGCACGCGGTGAGGCCGGCCAGGGCCACCGAGGCGCCCATCAGCTGGAGGAAGTCGCGCCGGGCGAAGCCCTTGGGCACGTCGAACGCGCCGGGCGGGAACTCCTGGTCGCGGTGGGGAAGCGCCGCCTCGCCGTGGAGCTGCTCCTCCACGCTCCTCCAGTAGCTGCGGCCGTAGCCGTGATCGGAGCCGGGCTGGCGGCCCGGGGCGAAGCTGGCCTCGTCCGGGAGGTCGACCGCCTGGGGCTCGACGGGGGCGCTCGAACCGAGGACGGGGAGCGGGAACCGGGGAGTGGTCATCGGTGACATGCGTCGCAGGAGATGCGCGTGTGGACGTTGTACTGCTGGGCCAGCTGGGCCCCGAGCTTCTGCCGATCCACGGCAGGGTCCGGCTGCCAGGTCATGCTGGTGATGAACTCCACCGGGCGAAGGTGCGGTTCGGGGTTGCGGTGGCACTCGACGCACCAGCCCATGGAGAGCGGCGACTTCTGGTTGATGAGCGCCATCTGATCCACCCGGCCGTGGCAGGTCACGCACCCCACGCCCTTGTTCACGTGGATCGAGTGGTTGAAGTAGACGAAGTCCGGGAGGTTGTGGACCGAGTTCCAGGGGATCGGCCGCTCCTTGAAGTGGTACTCCCGCACCAGCCCGAGCAGCGGGCTCTTGTTCCACACCTGCGCGTGGCAGCTCATGCAGATGGTGGTCGAGGGCAGGCCGGGGTACGGGCTCTTCTCCACCGTGTAGTGGCAGTACCGGCAGTCGATGCCCTCGTCGCCCACGTGGTGCCGGTGGTCGAACTCGATGGGCTGGACGACCACCCGGTCCTGCTTGGTGCCCCAGGTGGACCGGACCACGATCATCAACCCCGCGATCGCGACGGCAGGGAGGGCGAGGAGCATCACGCCGCTGAGGCGTGAGACCGTATTCGTCCAGCGTGGGAAGAGGGGCATCTCGTTGCCTGGAAATCGGGGGGAGAGCGCAGAATCTGCGGGGCGCGTTCTACGGAACGCCCGGGCAACCTTCAATCTCTAAGTCACGATGATCCCTCAATCCCCGTTCATCGACGCCTGTAGCCAGGGTTGAGGTCCGGGGCGGGAGGGAGACGGCGGCGGGTGGGACTCACCGCGGGGGGACCAGCCGGTCGGCGTTCCCCGCGAGGACGGCCCGCTCCTCTTCGGGGGTGAGCCCGAGGCCGCGCACGTGGGCCACGACCTCGGCGAAAGGAATACCCAGGCTCGGCAGGTCCGAGCCGAAGAGGATCTTATGGGCCACCCCGGCGAGGTCGCCCGCGCCCACCGGAACGGGGTGGAACATCACCGGGGTGAGGTCCGCGTGGAGGGAAGCGTGCCGGCGGACGACCGCCAGTGCCTCCTGCACCGACGGAGCGGCGAGGTGGGCCAGGACGATGCGGGCCTCCGGCCAGGCCGTGGCCACCCGCTCGAGCGGGGCGAGCTCGTCCGCCTCGGTGGGCCCGAGTGGCGAGTGACCGAGGTGCACCACGACCGGAAGGCCGCGCTCCGACACCCGCGCCCACAGCGGGGCGAGCCGCTCGTCGCCCAGGGAGAAGTCCCCGACCGCGCAGTGAAGCTTGAACAGTCGGAGGCCGAGCGCGAGGGCCTCGTCCACGGTCGCCGTCACGTCGTCGCCAGGGTGGACGGTGCCGCCGGGCTCGACCAGCGGATCGCTTCCCCACGTCTCGGCCATCCACCGGTTCAGCGCCTGCGCGGAACCCGGACGCCGGACGTAGGGAAGTGACCAGCAGCGGGCGACGCCCGCCGCCCGGAGCGCGGCGTGCGCGAGGTCGGGCTCGGGAGCGTAGGGGAACGACTCCGGCGGGATGGCCTGGGTGAAGTAGGCGCGGATGGCCCGGCCCAGGCGGCGTGGAAGCAGGTGGGTGTGGGCGTCGACGATGCGCACCGCTCGAGCTCCCGGCCCAGGCGAGGCGCAGCTCGCCCGGGGGGCCGGAAGGGGCGGTCTAGCTCAGAGTCGTTCCCGGTGCTCGCCGCCGCTCAGGGATGGGGGCGGGGCGGGCGCTCAGGACCCGGCGGCACGCGCCGCGCCGGGGATCATCCGCTTGAGGGTCTCGAGCGTGTCCGCCTCGCGGGCCGGCTTGTCCGTCCGCCAGCGGGCGATGCGGGGGAACCGCACCGCCACCCCTGACTTGTGCCGCGTGGAGCGGGCGATGCCCTCGAAGTGCAGCTCGAAGACCTGGCTCGGCTCGACGGCCCGCACCGGCCCGAAGCGCTGGAGGGTGTGCGCCCGCACCCACCCGTCGAGCTCGCGGATCTCCGCGTCGCTCAGCCCCGAGTATGCCTTGGCGATCGGGACGAGCTGCCCCTCGTCCCAGACGGCGAAGGTGTAGTCGGTGAAGAGGTTCGCGCGTCGCCCGTTCCCGGGATGGGCGTAGAGGAGCACCGCGTCCACCTGGAAGGGATCGATCTTCCACTTCCACCAGTCGCCGCGCCTGCGGCCGGTGCGATAGGGCGACTCGAGACGCTTCAGCATCAGCCCCTCCACCTTGCGCTCGCGGGCCTCGAGCCGCCGGCGCGCGAGCTCCTCCCAGCTCGGATCTCGCAGGACCTCGGAGACGAAGAAGCGGCGGTGCCGCCCGGCGAGCAGCCCCTCCAGCCGGGCGCGCCGCTCGGACAGCGGCGCCTCGCGGAGGTCGCGGCCGTCCTGCTCGAGCAAATCGTAGGCCATGAACGCCGCGGGTGCGTCGGCGAGAACCTTCGGGGTGAGCGTCTGCCGGCCGATGCGCGTCTGCAGCAGCGCGAAGGGGAGCGGCCGGTCCTCGCCATAGGCCAGCACCTCGCCGTCGAGCACGGTGCCGTCGGGCAGCGTGCCGCCTGCCTCGACCACCTCCGGGAACCGGTCGGTGACGAGCTCCTCGCCGCGGGACCAGAGGAACACCCGGCCCTGGCGGCGGACGAGCTGGCCGCGGATGCCGTCCCACTTCCACTCCACCTGCCAGCCCGAGCGATCGCCCAGCGACTCGGGCGGATCCTCGAGCGGGGAGGCGAGGAAGAACGGATACGGGCGCGAGGCGTCGTCGCTGCCGTGCTCCCGGGCGAGGATGCGCGCGAGGAACTCCGCGGAGGGCGTCCAGTCGCCCATCGTCCGCTGGGCCAGCAGCGGCGGGGGGAGGTCCGCGGCCTCGGCGAGCGCGCGGAGCACCAGCGTCGACGCGACCCCGACGCGCAGCTCCCCGGTGAGGAGCTTGTTGAGGAGGAACAGCTCGCGCCGGTCCAGCGTCCGCCACCAGCCGGTGACCCGGGTCCGCTGCTCCTCGGCGTCGAGCGTTCGGAGCGGGAGGATCCGCTGCTCCATCCACTCCGACAGCGGCGTCTCGTCGGGGTGGGTCACCCGGGTGCCGTCGTCGAGCAGGAGCGCGATGCACTCCGCGAGGTCTCCCACCACCGCGTAGCACTCGCCGAAGAGCCAGTCCGGCGTTCCGGTGAGCTCGAGGGTCCAGCCCACCAGCGCCCGGACCCCGAGGAGCCGCTTCGGCCGGCGCCCGGTGAGGAACCACAGCGCCCAGGCGGCGTCGGCCGGCGGCGCCTCCCGGAAGTACCGCCGCATCGCGGCCACCTTGGCCAGGGTGGAGGTGGTGGAGTCGAGCGCCTCGTAGAGGTCGGCGAAGCGCTTCATGGCTCGAAGACCAGGGGGGGCCCGACCGCCGGCGCGTGGAGGAGGGTCCGCGCCCCGTCGAGATCGCCCTGCAGCCAGTCGCGCTGCTGGTCGGTGCGATGCCGGCTGCCGACGTGGCCGGAAGCTCCCAGTGGCAGGACGAGCGTGGTGGCGTCCGGATCGGAGAAGTCGACCACGAAGCGCATGCTCTGCCCGAACTCAGGAGTGGCCACCCGGACGCAGCGGTCGCAGCCGGCGAGCGGCGACTCCGGCGGGTTGAACACCCAGCCGAGAGGACCTCCGCCCCGGCCGAAGGGATGTCTCACCTCGAGGCGGTTGTGCTCGCCCCAGGTTCCGTCGAGCACCACCTCGCGGACGGCGGCCCCGAGCACCGCGTCGCGATCTCCGAGGCCCGCCTTCCTCCACGACTCGGGGCTGGCGCGCAGCGCGGCGAGCAGGGTCGGGTCGCTGTTGTACCAGCGGAGCTCGGTCGGTCCGATGCCCGAGCCCTTCAGCGCCGCCGCCGCGATGGCCTCGTAGGCCCGCCGGCGGATCTCCTCGGCAGCCCGGAACAGTCGCGAGCCCGCCTCGGCCCTGCCGTCCCATCCGGCGAAGGCCCGCGCCACCTCCGGGCGGAGCAGCGGGGCGAGCCGCTCCACCACCTCTCGGTGGACGATCCCCACCGTGTCCAGCTGCGTCGCCCGCACCTGCCTCGCGTCGATCCCCTCGCCGGCGACGAGCTCGGTGATCCGCCGCGCCCGGGTGGGCGACGCCCAGGTGGACGGCCACCGCAGGCCGCTCGAGGTACCGATTCCCCGCTGGTTGGCACTGACGATGCGGCCCGACGCCGGGTCGAGCACGCGCGGCATGCGCGACTGCGCGAGGTACCCGGACCAGTCGTGGCCCGGGGAGGACCCGTCGAGCGGAACCCGCCCGTCGTCGGCCGGGCCGCGGAGCGGGAGCACGCCGGTGACCCGCCATCCGATGTGGCCGTCCACGTCGGCGTAGAGCACGTTCTGCCCCGGGCCGAGGAAGCCGTCGGCGGCTGCGTTCACGCTCGCCCAGTCGGTGGCGAGCATCATGCTGGAGACGGGCGCGCGGAGCGTCGCCGGGTCCAGCGCGGCCCAGGCCAGCGCGACTCCCGGCCGCACCATGGGACCGTGCCGGCCGAGCGAGAC
Organism: Myxococcaceae bacterium; assembly: GCA_003818285.1. Lineage (GTDB taxonomy): Bacteria > Myxococcota > Myxococcia > Myxococcales > Myxococcaceae > RPRB01. Next base: position 7,714 of record RPRB01000081.1, on the reverse strand, counting down.
GCTGAACCTCTCGGCAGGAGCCCCCTTCACCTGGATGGTCTCCACCCGCTGGCCGACCTCGGGCTCGCGGTAGAGGTCCTGCACGTCGGTCCCGGTGTTGGTGAACCCGATGGCGAGCCGGTCGTTCTGGAAGATGACCAGCCCCGGAATCCCCGGGAGGCTGACGCCCTGGATCCAGCGGCGGACCGCTCCCCCCTCGTCGGTCAGCTCGATCCGGAGCGGGTACCAGGTGCCGGGCGTGTCGAATCCGAGGTGAGGGTCGTTGGCGAGGATGGGCTTTCCCCGGGCGGTGTGCGCTCCGCTCACGACCCAGGCGTTGCTTCCGACATCCGGCGGCGCGCCGCCCGGAAGCGGCTCGAATGGAACCCCGAGCAGCTCCAGCGGCTCGAGCGTCGCCGGCCGCGTCGCGGGTCCCGCGCCCGGCGCGCCCCGGGTGAGCAGGGCGGACGTGCTCGGGGCGGGCCGGGGTTCCGCGTCGGGGAGGATCAACACGTCGTCCGTGCTCACCTCGGGAGTGAGGAACTGCCGCCGCGCTGGCGGGAGCGCGGCGAGCGACTCGTTCAGGAGATCCCTCTGCCAGGTCTCGGAGAGCTGCTGGTGCATGAGGAGCAGCACCCGGACCGAGTCCGCGGGCGTCCAGGGCCGGGGATGGAGCCCCAGCAGCTGGAACTCCACCCCCCATCGTCCGGGGCGGGTGGAGATGAAGGCGTTGATCCCGTCGGCGAGCGCCTGCGCATCGGCGCGCTGGTCCTCGGGCGCCAGCCGGACCGCCGCCTCGGCGACGCCGGCGAATCCGTACACCCGCTGCCGGCGATCGAGGGGCAGCGCGACCGCTCCCACCAGCTCGGAGAGCTCCCCTCCGGCCACGCGCCGGGCGAGCTCCATCTGGAACAGCCGCTCCCGAGCCTGGAGATAGCCCTGCACGCGCAGCGCGTCGCCGAGGGCGCGGGCCCGCACGGTGGGGATGCCTCGGGCATCGAAGCGGACCTCGACCCGGGAGCGGAGGCCGGGGATGCGCGGCGTACTCCGGTCGGGCAGCTGGCCGCGAACGTCGACCACCACCACCACCACCGCCGCGAGGAGCAGCACAACGAGGAACACCGCCATCCGTCGGATCCAGCGCCTCACCGGCCACCCTCGGCGGCAGCGCGCTCTTCCTGGTCCCGCCCGTAGGGCGTCTCCAGCGCCTCCGCCTCGAGCCCCAGGTCCCGGAGGTGATGGGCGAGCGGCACGGCGTAGCCGTGCGTCACCAACACCCGGGCCGCACCGGTCTCGCGGATGGTCGTGAGCAAGGCCGGCCAGTCGGCGTGGTCGGAGAGGGCGAAGGCGCGGTCCACGCTGCGCCGGCGTCGCTCGCCGCGGACCCGCATGAAGCCGCTGACCAGCGCGACGGCCGCGTCGCCGAAGCGCCTCATCCAGGGCGTGCCCCGGGCGGTGATGGGCGCGAGCACCAGCTCGCCGGCGAAGTCCTTCCCCTTCGCCGTGTCCGCCACCCGGTCCACGGGGAGCAGCTTCACCCCTGCCTCCCGGTACACGTCGCACATCCCGGCGATGGCTCCGTGGGCGAAGATCCGGTGCTCGGTCCTGCGCCCGAGCTCGGCCACGAGCCGCTGCGACTTGCCGAGCACGTGGCAGAACACCAGCGATGCCCGGCCCGCCTCGCGGTTCGCCTCCCACCACGCGAGCAGGTCCTCCATGACCGACTCGGTCGGGTCCCAGCGGAAGACGGGCAGCCCGAAGGTGGCCTCGGTGAGGAAGACGTCCGCGCGCAGCGGCTCGAACGGGGCGCAGGTCGGGTCGAGCGCGCGCTTGTAGTCGCCGCTCACGACCCAGACCTCTCCTCCGGCCTCGAGGCGGAGCTGCGCCGAGCCGAGCACGTGGCCGGCGGGATGGAAGGAGAGCTGGACGTCACCCATGGCGTGCCGCTCGCCGTACTGCCAACCCTCGATGACGGTTCCGGGGAGACGGTGGCGGACGATGGGGAGCCCCGGCGCCGCGCAGAGGTACGCTCCGCTGCCCTCGCGGGCGTGGTCGGCGTGGGCGTGGGTGAGCACCGCGCGGGGAACCGCTTCCCACGGGTCCACGTGGAAGCCTCCCCGGGCGCAGTACAGCCCCTGGGGGGTCATGGTGAGGAGGTCGTCCATGCGCGCCGGAGCGCCTCGTTCTACCCAGGAGAGGCGGAGGCGCGCACGGCCGGGGGGACCCGGGGCGCCGAGAACTCGACGACCACCAGCAGGAGCCCGAGGAGCCCCCAGGGCCTGAAGGCGAGGAGCCGCTCGGTCGCGGTCCGGTCGAGGAACACGCCGGAGGTGAGCACGCTGGCCAGCACCACCAGCCCCAGCACCAGGCGCGAGAACCCGTCCCCCCACCGGGCCGCGGCCACGACCCGCCGCAGCGCGGGCAAGGCGAGCACGAAGTTCGCACGCCAGGCGAGCGGCGAGCACAGGGCGATGGAGAGGCAGGTCATCCGGAAGGAGGCGCCCGGGTCCTCGCGGAGGGCGAGCACCAGCGCCCCGAAGAAGAGCACCGCCGAGAGCTGGGCGAGCGCCAGCGTCTCGCTGGTGGGCCGGGTGCCGAGCCAGCCCGCGACGTCGAGAATCAGCGTGGGGAAGCCCTGGGGATTCGGGCCGGTCACCCACTCCAGGGTGCTGCGCTCGACCAGGCTTTGCCAGGCCGCCACCTCCCGGCCCAGGGTGGCGACGCCCGTCCGGAGCGCGAAGAGGGCGGTGACCAGCAGTACCACCCCGGTCGCGACGGCGAGCGCCCGCCAGCGCCTGCGGCCGAGGAAGAAGAGGACGGCGAGCGCCGCCGGTGGCTTGGTGAGCACGGAGAGGCCCAGTGCGGTCCCACCGTCGCCGCGGGTGCGGACCGCCGTCGCGGCGAGGACGAGGAGCCCGAGGAGCAGGAGGTCCACCTGGCCATAGAAGAGGACGGTGCCGATGGGGCCCGCGAGCGCGAGCGCCGCCCAGGTCCCGTCGGCCCCTTCGGGCGTGGGGTCCACCCGCGGCAGCTGGACGACGGCAAGGAACAGGAGCAGCACCGAGGCGGCGTTCCAGAGAGCCGCACCGAGGCCGCGGGGAATGAGCGCGAGGAAGGCGAGCAGCACCGCCACCGGCGGGGCGTACTTGAACGGCATCGGCCCGTCCTCGGCGCGGTAGAGCGAGGTGCCGGCGAGCCAGCGTTCCCCTGCGGTGCGGAAGACCGTGAAGTCGATGCACCGCCGGGGGTTGAGCGCGAGCAGCACCCCGAGGACGAGGAACAACGGCCACACCGCCAGCCGGAGCTGCTCGCCCGCGACGCGGAGCCGGCTCACCGCCGCCTCCGGGGAGCGCGGGCCGGAGCTTCCCGCGCCAGGGCCCCCGACTCGACCGCCCGGAGCGCGGCCTCCACGCCCTCGCGGAGCGCGTCCACCGTCTGCCGGCCGATGGCTGCGGCGAGCTGCTGCTCCAGCCGTTCCAGGACGCCGACGCCGTGGAGCAGGGCCTGGAACCCACGGCGCGTGAAGCGCACCCGCCGGGCGCGGCCGTCCTCCGGGTCGGGGACGCGTTCCACCACGCCCATCGACTCGAGGTCGTCCACCAGCTGCCCCACGGCCTGCTTGCTGACGCCCACCCGAGCGGCCAGGTCCACCAGCCGGGTGCCCTCGAGATCGAGGTGGGGGAGCAGCGCGGTGTGCGAGGTCCGCAGCGTCGGCGCCCCGGCCCCGGCGACCCGGGCAACGGCGGCCTCGTCCAGGAGCCGCGCCAGGCGGAACAGCTCCTGGATGAGCGAGGCGCGCTTTCGCCGGTCGAGGAGGGCCAGGTTGGCCGCGGAAAAGCGAGGGGCTGGCAAGGATTTGGACAAGGTGCTTGACGAAATGGTCAAGCGGTCTTTACTGAATGGGGATGGCCCTCGTCAACCTCGCCCCCGGAGTCTGGACCTCGGCGGAGATCCTCCGGCTCGCGGGAATTCGCTTCCCCGTCCGGGTCGGGGTCTTCCGGCTCGGGAACGGGTCGCTGATGCTGATCTCGCCGACCCCCCGCGTCGGGGAGCTGGCGGCGGAGATCTCCGCGCTGGGCCCGGTGTCGGCCATCGTCGAGCCGAACGCGCTCCACCACCTCGGCCTCGCCGCGGCGCGGGCGGCCTTCCCGGCAGCCCGGACCTTCGGGCCCCGAGGGCTGGCCCGGAAGATCTCCGGTCAGCCCCTGCCCGAGCCGCTGGTGGACGCTCCCGGGGTGCCCTGGTCGGGCGCGGTGGAACCGTCCTCTTCCACCGCCCGTCGCGCACGCTGTGGGTGACGGACCTGGCGTTCAACGTCCGGACGAGCGACCACCTGCCGACCCGGCTCTTCATGCGGCTCAACGGAGCGTACGGAGGCTTCGCACACTCGCGGATCGCCCGGAGGATGGTGCGAGACCGCGGGGCGCTCCGCAGGACGGTCGACCGGCTGCTGCTTCTCGCCCCGGAACGGCTGCTCCCCGCGCATGGAGATCCGGTGGAGGCGGATGCGACCCGGGTGCTCGCCGATGCGTTTGCGCACCTGCCCGCGTGCTAGCGTCACGGGCACTGTGATCTGGTGGATGTGGTTCGTGGCCGGCGTGGGGCTGCTGATCTTCGAGCTGGTGACGCCGGGCGGCTTCTTCGCCGTATTCTTCGGCTTCGCAGCGATCCTCGTCGGGCTGCTCACCGCCCTGCACCTGGGCGGTCCGGAGTGGCTCCAGTGGCTCCTGTTCAGCGTCTTCTCTGTGGCAGGTGTCCTCCTGCTCCGCCGTCCGGTGATGCAGCGACTGGGCACCCCACCAGCGGCGCTTCCCGGCGAGGAGATGCGCGGAGAGTGGGCCGTGGTCACCGAGGAGATTCACCCTGGCGACGTGGGGAAGGTCGAGTTGCGCGGGACCACCTGGAGCGCCCGTGCGAACCGGACCCTGCGGGTCGGCGAGCGCGTGCCGGTGGATCGGATCGAGGGATTGACGGTATGGCTCGGCGGTAACGAGGGCCGAGGCGGCTGGACGTCCGGTGGAGGAAGCACATGACGGAAGCGTTGCTGATCTTTGGGGTCTTCCTGGCGATCCTGGTGCTGGTCATCCTTTTCAAGACCGCGGTGATCGTGCAGGCGCAGAACGCCTACGTGGTGGAGCGCTTCGGCCGCTTCAGCGGAGTGCTCGAGCCCGGCTTCCACGTGCTGTTTCCATTCGCCGACGCCATCCGTTACCGCCACACGTTGAAGGAGCAGGCAATCGACATCCCCGAGCAGATCTGCATCACCAAGGACAACGTGCAGGTCGGGGTGGACGGCATCCTCTACATGAAGGTGATGGACCCCCGCCGGGCCTCTTACGGCATCACCAATTACCTCTTCGCCATCATCCAGCTGGCGCAGACCACGCTCCGCAGCGAGGTGGGGAAGATCGATCTCGACAAGACCTTCGAGGAGCGCAGCCACATCAACGGGCAGGTGGTGAGCGAGGTGGACAAGGCGTCGGAGGCGTGGGGGGTGAAGGTCCTTCGCTACGAGATCAAGAACATCACCCCGCCCCGCGACATCATCGCCGCGATGGAGAAGCAGATGCGCGCCGAGCGGGAGAAGCGTGCCACCGTGCTCCAGTCCGAGGGCGAGCGCGACGCGGCGATCAACTCCGCCGAGGGCCAGAAGCAGCAGGTCATCAAGCAGTCCGAGGCCAAGAAGCAGCAGCAGATCAACGAGGCCGAGGGGCAGGCGTCGGCAATCCTCGCCGTGGCCCGGGCGACGGCCGAAGGCATCCGTGCGGTAGCCGAGTCCATCAACTCCAGCGGCGGGTTCGAGGCGGTGCAGCTGCGCGTCGCCGAGCAGTACATCACCGAGTTTGGAAAGCTCGCCAAGTCGGCGAACACCCTGGTGGTGCCCTCGAACCTCAGTGACGTGGGAGCGATGATCGGCCTGGCGATGACCGCCATTCGCCCCAAGGCGGAGTCGTCGGGGAAGGGTCCGCTCGCCCCGCCGCGCTGATCGCCGGCGTTTTCAGCCGCAGCGCGCGAGCAATCCCAGGACGGCGGCGACGACCGAGGGTCCGCCGAGCACCGCGAGCGCGATCCAGCCGAGGAGGCGGCGCCGCCGCGCGCGTTGCGGATCCGGGCCGCCGAGCTCCTCGTCCACCACCAGGGACGGCGCGGGCCGCAGCAGCCGGCGAGCCGTCGCCTCCTGATCGGCGGGGACGAGCAGCCGCACCTCGACGTAGGGCCCGAGCATCCCCAGCAGCGCCCGGTGGTGCTCCCCCTGCACGACACACCGCACGCCGTGCGCCTCGAGCACGCCGCGGTAGGTCGCCGCCTCCTCGACCGAGGCGCAGGTCAGCACCGGCACCAGGCTCATCCACCGTCCTCGTCGATGTTCGTACCGCGGCGAGGCCTCCAGCGCATCCCCAGTTTGGCGACGTGCATGACGCCCGCGGGAGGTGTTAAGCGCGGGCGCCCCATGCGTTCCGCCCTGCTCTCGAGTGTCCTCACCGCCGCTCTCGCCTCGGCCGCGCCCCTCCCGGGCGTGCTCGAGCTGAAGGCCGCGGCGGACCAGCTCGTCCCCACGCCGATCACCGCGGATCTTGGCGGGATGCCTGCCTCGGAGCGGAAGGCGCTCGCGCGGCTGCTCCAGGCCGCCCGGGTCATGGACCCGCTGTTCCTCCGGCAGTCCTGGGCGGGGAGCGAGGCCTGGCTGGTGAAGCTGGCCCGGGACACCACGCCGCTGGGACAGGCGCGGCTCCGGCTCTTCCTCCTCAATCAGGGGCCATGGGACCGCCTGGCGCATTACGCTCCGTTCCTGCCCGGCGTTCCGCCGAAGCCGGCCTCGGGGAACTTCTACCCGGCCGGCGCGACCAAGGAGGACGTGTCGCGCTGGCTGTCGACGCTTTCCCCCGAGGAAAGGGCGCGGGCCAGCAGCTTCTTCACCACCATCCGCCGGGGGCCGAACGGCGCCTTCACCATCGTGCCCTACAGCCTCGAGTACCAGGGCGAGCTGGCCCGCGCGGCGGGGCTGCTCCGTGAAGCGGCGGGGTCCACCGAGCAGCCGGCGCTCCGCAGCTTCCTGGAGAAGCGCGCCGCGGCCTTGCTGAACGACGACTACGCCGAGTCGGACGTGGCGTGGATGCAGCTCGACACCAGCATCGACCCGACCTTCGGTCCGTACGAGACCTACGAGGACGAGTGGTTCAACCAGAAGGCTGCCTTCGAGGCGTTCATCACCGTCGTGGACGCGAAGGAGACGGAGAAGCTGAAGCGCTTCTCGTCGCAGCTCCAGGCCCTGGAGAACGCGCTGCCCATGGAGGACCGGTACAGGAATCCGAAGATCGGTGCGCTGGCGCCGATCCGGGTGGTGAACAGCGTGTTCGCGGCCGGGGACGCCAACCGCGGCGTGCAGACCGCGGCCTACAACCTCCCCAACGACGAGCGCACCGTGGCCGCGCACGGAAGCAAGCGGGTCCTCCTCCGGAACATGGACCTGGCGAAGTTCGAGAAGACGCTTGTGCCCATCGCGAAGATCGCGATCGCGCCCGACCTCGTGCGGTCGGTGCAGTTCGATCCCTTCTTCACCCAGATCCTGATGCACGAGCTGATGCACGGCATCGGTCCGCAGCGCATCGTGGTAAACGGGCGCGAGAGCACTCCGCGGGCCGAGCTCCAGGAGGTCTCCTCGACGATCGAGGAGTGCAAGGCGGACGTGGTCGGCATCTGGGCGATGCAGCGTCTGGTCTCCCAGGGACAGCTC
>RPRB01000080.1 GCA_003818285.1 Myxococcaceae bacterium | reverse complement strand
TCGTCTATCCCTGTTGCCATGTCCTCGAGTAGTACCGGCATCTGCTCCTGCGAGACCAGCCTCTCGAGGAGTGTTAGACGCAGCCCGAGCCACACCCAGTCCATGTCGCGCGGTGCCACCTGGGCCACGGGGATCTGCTTTCCACCCACGCGTGCCAGGCCCTGACCATCGTAGGTGAACTCCAGGCCCTCCACGCGCCGCTCGGTCAGCGCGCTCACGTACTGGGCACACCGCTCGCCGATGCGCGCGGCGAGCGTCGGCACGTCGACGGTGAGCAGATCCGCCGCAGCACTCATCAGCCCGGTCGTGAAGTCGTCGAGACCCTCGGCCCCGCTCGCCGCCGGGACCCCGGGGCTGGAGACCCTGCGCGGCGCCGGAGCGAGGGCCTCGCGCATCCGCGCCATCTCCCGCTCCACCTCACGCGCATCGCGGACGTAGCTCCCCTTCTCGGCGAGCCTGGCATTCAGGGATTCCTGCTCGGCGCGAAGCTCGGCGAGCTGGGTGGCCGCGGCGATGTATTCCGGGTTCAGCCGCGCTGACTGGACGCGTTTTTCGAGATCGGCGACCTTCCCCGCCCATCTCCCGTGCTCCTCGAGCGCGAGGACGATCTCGTGCGGCTGCTCCACGCCGAGGATCTTCATCGCGTTTCGCACCGGCTGGGCCTCGCTCTCGAACTGCTCGCGCACCAGCCGCTCGCGGTCGCCGAGCCGGTCGCCCCGGCGCACCGCCATCTCGGCCCACTGGAGATCTTCCACCCGCTTCAGCGCCACCAGCGCCGCGAGCCCGAAGGCCGGGATGTCCAGCAGCGCGATGTACTTCAGGGGACCGGTGACCGTCGCCCCGGTGAAGAGCGCCGCCGCCCCGAGCGCCATTCCCGCCCAGAACCGGGCGTCGCGCTGCAGGGGGGCCGCGGTCGGCGACTTCACCACGTCCAGCTGCCGGTCGGCCTCGAGCCGGGCCAGGGTCTCGTCCACCCTGGCCACCAGCGCGGAAAACCCCTTCGCCCGCTCCACGATGTCCGGGATCAGCCCCAGGCTCTCCACCGTCGGCGTCTGCTGAAGGCCGCGCTGGGCCTCGGCGAGATCCTGCTCCAGCGCCAGAACCGACTTCACCTTCGTCTCCAGCTGGAAGACCTGCGCGCTCACCCCGTCGGCGCGGAACTGCAGCCGCTCCACCTCCGAGGACAGAACCAGCTCCTTCTCCAGCTCGGCCAGCCGCGATCGGGCCTGCGCAGGGTCGATCGGCGTCTCCGGAGCGGGGGTCGCGCCGGCGCCTCCCGGCCGCGCACCCGGGCCCGCCGAGCGCTTCGGGCGCCGGCTGGGGAGCTGCCCCGCGGTGAAGGTGAAGAGCGTCTCGTACCGTCCGCGCGGCGGAAATCCCACCTGGGCGCGGAGGAACTGCGCCATCTCGGTGGGTTCCTCGGTGACCAGGTCGTGCCCCCGGGTGCTCGCGTTCACCCGGTACAGCGAGCCCGAACGGCCCAGCTCGCGGAGGATGCGGTAGGTCGCGCGGTCCCGACCGACGATCCACAGCGCGGCCTTGCTGGTGTTGCCCCCCTCGGCGGAGGCGTAGCGCGCGTCACCCCCGCGCCCGTCGGGGAAGCACAGCTCGGAGGTCAGGCCCACGAGCGGTGCGCCCGGCGTGTTCGGGAGCAACGTCCAGTAGCCGGGCTTCAGGGAGACGCGAACGCTGGGCAGGAACCCGCGGACGCCCTGGAGCGCGAACTCGACCCAGTGCATGCGCAAGGATCGAGTCTAGCCGAAGGCGAGGGTTCAGCCCTGCGTGGCGGCAGCCGTCTTGGTCTTGCCCTTCTTGCCCTTGGGGGCCGGGGCGGCGGGAGCCGGACTCTCGGGGGCCGCCCCGGCGGCCTCGGCGGCCGGAGCAGCGCCAGGGGCGCCCGCGGCAGGCCCCTCCAGCAGCTCCTCCTGGGTGTCCACGCGGCTCGCCTTCCCGCGGAGATCACGCAGGTAGAACAGCCGGTTGTGCCGCACGTCGCCCCGGGTCAGGACCTCGATGCGCTCGTAGCGGGGGCTGTGCAGCGGAAAGATGCGCTCCACACCCACCCCGTAGGACATCTTCCGCACGGTGAAGGTCGCCCGGTTGGCACCCTTGGTCTTGCGGATGACGACGCCCTCGAACGGCTGCACCCGCTCCTTCTCCCCCTCGCGGACCTTCCAGTGCACACGGACGGTGTCACCGGTGCGGAAGTCCGTGACGTCCTTCCGCAGCTGCTTCGACTCGATGTAATCCAGGGCGCTCGGGCGCATGGCAACTGACTCCAACTGATGGGGAGCCGGGCCAGATAGCAGACGACCCGTCCCATCGCAAGGACAACCCCCTGTTTTCAGAGGTCCTTCTCCTCCAGTGCGAGGAGGCGCCGGTCCTCCGCCGACAGCCCTTCAGAGTCGAGCAGATCCGGCCTCCGGGCAAGGGTCAGCCGGAGCTGATGCCAGCGCCGCCAGCGCGCGATGCGGGCGTGGTCACCTCCCTGGAGCACGTCGGGCACGGACACCCCCCGGAACTCGGCGGGTCGGGTGTAGTGCGGGTACTCGAGCAGCCCCCCCTCGAAGCTCTCGGAGCCCGACGACTCGGCGTTGCCGAGGACGCCCGGAAGGAGCCGGGCCACCGCGTCCACGATGCACAGTGCGGCGAGCTCCCCGCCGGTGAGGACGAAGTCCCCGAGCGAGATCTCGGCATCCACGTACGCGCGGACGCGCTCGTCCACGCCCTCGTAGCGACCGGCGACGAGGATCAGATCCGTCGGGCCGGTGGCCACGTCCCTCGCCATCCCCTGCGTGAAGCGCTCGCCGCGCGGCGAGGTGAGGAGCACCCGGGCTCCGGGGAGCGCGACGCGCGCCGCCTCGATGGCCGCCACCAGCGGCTCGGGCTTCATCACCATCCCCGCCCCGCCGCCATACGGCGCGTCGTCGGTCACCCGGTGCTTTCCTTCCGCGTGCTCCCGGATGTCGCGCGGCTCGACGCGGAGCAGCCCGCGGGCGCGCGCCTTCCCGAGGATGCTCGCCTCGAGGTACCCGGTCACCATTGCCGGGAACAGGGTGAGGATCTCCGCCTGCCACATGGCTGGTCGCCCTACTCCAGCATCTCCGGAGGGCGGACGACGAGCACCCCCGCCTGCACGTCCACCTCGGGCACGAAGTCGTCGACGAAGGGAACCAGCAGGGACTCGGGCCCGGCGCCCTCGACCACCAATATTGGGACCGGGCCGGTGTTCCAGATCTCCGTCACCCGGCCGAGCGGCGCGCCCTCGGGCGTGCGTGCCTCGAGCCCCACCAGATCGCCCTGGAACCACTCCCCTTCCGCGGGCGGCGGGAGGTCCTCGCGGTGGACGAGCACCTTCGCTCCCTTGAGCGGCTCGGCGGCCGAGCGCGAGGTCACCCCGGCGAGCGAGACCAGCGTGGCGTCGGCGGCCCGGCGGGCTGCGGTCAGGGTGACCTCCCGCTCCTCGCCCGAGCGCAGGCGCAGCACCAGCCTGCGTACCAGGGTCAGGGCCTCGGAGTCGGGGTCGAAGGTCCGCACCGCCAGCTCACCCAGGAGCCCGTGCACACGCGCCACGTACCCCACCTCGAGCGTGGGGCGAGGCGGGCTCATCCGACCGGCGGAGGCTCGGTGGGCGGCGCAGGAGCGGCAGCCCGGCGGTCATCGAGCACCTCGAGTCGCGCCTTCACGCCACGCCGCTGGGCCGCGACGGAGAGCAGCGTGCGGATGGCGTTCACGGTGCGGCCATCACGGCCGATGACCTTGCCCACGTCCTCGGGGGCGACCTTCAGCTCGAACAGGGTGCCGCCGTCGGCCGGCTGGCTCCGCAGCTCGACCTGGTCCGGGCGGTCCACCAGTCCCCGGGCCAGGGACATCAACAGCTCTTCCACGCTCGCTAGGCCTTCGGCGTGATCTTGCTGGCGCGCTTGATGAGCCCGGCGACCGTCTCCGACGGGGTCGCGCCCGCCTTCAGCCAGTGCTCGAGGCGCTCCTGCTTGAACTCGATCTTCGGGGGCTCGAGGTTCGGGTCGTACGCCCCGATGGCCTCGATGAACTTGCCGTCCCGCGGGTTGCGCGAGTCGGTCGCAACCACGTGGTAGTACGGCATCTTCTTTGCGCCCGCGCGCGCGAGCCGAAGCACGACAGCCATGAATCCTCTCCGTCCTGGGGAGGGGCGGGATTAGTCGTGGCCCGCCTGCTTGTCAAGAACGGCTCGGGATGTCGAGCGTTTAGGTCAGGGCGGCTGCGTCCGAGGTCCGGGTTGAAGACTCTCCGGCCCGCAGCCGGTGGGACTCAGGCGGCCGCGCGGCGGGCGAGGAACTCCGCCTGCAGGGTCCAGCTGACCCCGCCGTCGGGGGAGCGCTCCCCCCACCAGCGGAAGGAATCGGGCGTCCGGTCCCGGAAGGACCAGCGAACCTTGGCGCCCGCGTCGTCGGTCCCGAGCTGGACGATGTCCGGACCCTCCGCCCGGCCAAGCTGGCGACGGTAGACCTGCCGCATCGGATCGCTCCAGAGGATGTGCCACGCGTCGAGGCCCGGGTCGTAGACGCGCAGGGTGCTCCCGTAGAACTCGGTGGCCGCCGGCAGCTTGCCGCGCGGAAGCCCACGGGCGGGGACGATCCAGACGTCCTGGATCGCCCTGCCCTCGAGGACCCAGCCAGCGTGCAGCTCGCCCTTGCTCCGGAGGTCGGAACCGTCGGGCTGCGGGTAGCGCGCCTCCAGCGACCAGCTGCCGATGAGGAAGGCGTAGAGCTGAAGGCCGCTCAGCCGGTCCTGCGCGGGACCGCCCGCGGAGAGGGCATCGAGGAATGGAGAAGGAGCCATGGTGCCCCCGGTGTGCGCCTTCAGGCCGTCGCGCCGCTTGGCGATTCTTGCGCTGCCGCGCCGGGCCCCTGGCGGTTGGCGAGCTGGCCGCAGGCCGCGGCGATGTCCCGCCCTCGGTTCTCCCGGATGAACGCCGCCACGTGGCCCCGGGCGAGGATCTCCCGGAAGCGCTCGGCCCGCTCCTCGCCGGTGGTGAAGAAGCCGAGGCCGGGGTTCTCGTTGTACGGGATGAGGTTCACCTTGGCCGGGACGTCGCGGAGCAGCTCCACCAGCCGCCCGGCGTCCTCGTCGGTGTCGTTCACCCCGCGAAGGAGCACGTACTCGAAGGTGATGCGCCGGCCCTGGCGCAGCGGGAAGGTGCGGCAGGCCTCCATCAGGTCGGCGATCTTCCACTTGCGGTTCACCGGCATCAGCTCGTCGCGCTGAGCGTCGGTGCTCGCGTTGAGCGAGATGGCGAGCTTCACGTCCGTCTCCGCGCCGAGCCGGGCAATCATCGGGACCAGCCCCACCGTGGAGACGGTGATGTGGCGGTGCGAGAAGTTCGGGCCGTCCTCGGACTGGAGGATCTGGAGCGCGTCCTTGAGGTTCTCGAAGTTGTGCAGCGGCTCGCCCATTCCCATGAAGACCAGGTTGGTGAGCGGGCGGGTCAGCGCCAGACCCTCGTTGTGGGCGACCTCGCGGTTGACCGCGTGCACCTGGGCGACGATCTCCGCGGCGGTGAGATTGCGGAGCAGGCCGAGCGTCCCGGTCATGCAGAACTTGCAGGCCATGGCGCAGCCGACCTGGGTGGAGACGCAGAGTGTCTTCCGATCGGGCGCCGGCATGTAGACGCTCTCGAGGAGCCGGCCGTCGCGCGTCCGCCAGCGGTACTTGATGGTCCCGTCGACGCTGCGCTGCTCGAGGTCCTTCGCCAGCGGCTCGAGCGCGCACCGCTCGCGGAGCTTGGCCCGGAGAGACTTCGAGAGGTCGGTCATCTGGTCGAAGTCGGTGACCCCGCGCTGGTGGATCCACCGGTAGAGCTGCCGGGCGTGGAACGGACGCTCCCCGATCTCGTCGACGACGAGGCGGGTGAGCTGCTCGAGCGGGAGGCCCAGGAGGTCGAGCCGGGGGGCCGGTGCGAGGGACGGCATCGCCCGGGGCGTCTAACATGGGATGCTCGGAAGCGCAGAACCCCGGCCCCCGCTTTGCTCTGGCAGGCGACGATGGATTCCCCCTTCGATGACCTCGACGTCTCCCTGCGCGATGGGCGGGTCGTCCACGTCCGCGCCGTCGTCCCGACGGACGAGGCAGAGCTCGTGCAGGCTTTCGGCCGGCTGAGCGACGAAGCGCGCTACATGCGGTTCATGGGTTCGGTCGGCGAGCTCGACGTCGAGCGATGGCGCAACGCGCTCGCAGCCTTCCCCGAAGGCGGCATCGGGCTCGTGGCCACGGTCCCGGCGGATGACGGCATCGACATCGTGGGAAGCGCCGTCTGCTTCATCGAGCGAGATCGGACGCGTTGCGAGTTTGCGATCACCGTCGCCTCCAGATTCGGCGGTGCCGGCCTGGCGACCACGCTGATGACCGCGCTCATCGACGCCGCGAAGCGGCGGGGGTTGCGCGAGATGGACGGTTTCGTGCTCGCCGTGAACCAGCCGATGTTGCGCCTGGCGAGGCGTCTCGGGTTCAGTATCGCCCCGGATCCGGACGACGGGTCGGTTCGCATCTGCCGCCTGCACCTCGGACCCTGAGGCGAAGGAGCCCGGCCACTCACCCGAGCCGCGCCTCGACCCAGGCGGCGACGGCGAGCAGCGCGGCCTCTCCCCGAAGCACTCCGACCAGCTGGACGCCGAGCGGAAGCCCCGTCGGTCCGCTGCCGGCAGGCAGGCTCACGCAGGGGAGGCCAAGGAGCGTCACGACCCGGTTGAAGACCGGATCTCCGGTGCTCGCCAGCCCCTCGGGCGCCTCGCCCGGGGCGCTGGGTGTGAGCAGGACGTCCACGTCGGAGAACAGCTGGCCGGCCGCCGTCCGCGCCTCAGCTGCGCGGCTGTGCGCGTCACGAACCTGCTCCTGGGTTGCAGCGGCGCCGCGGTCGAGCAGCTCGGTGAGCTGTGGGCTCAGCGCTCCGGTCGGGCGCAGCGCCTCGAACGAGCGGACCGCCTCGGCGGCCATGATCACCGTCTGGTCCTCGAAGAGCCGAGTCTCGTCCGGCAGCGGATCGATCTCGCGGACCATCGCCCCTGCACGAGCGAGCGTCCCGGCCACCTCCTCGAGCCGCGCCTGCATCGGCGAGGTCGCGTGGGACCACCAAGCGCTTCGCCAGAGACCGACGCGAGGCGGACGTGGGAGGGGCGAGACCTGCACCGGCGCTCCGAGGGCGCTGAGCAGCGGCGCGACGTCCGCGACCTCGCGGACCAGCACGCCGAGGGTATCGAGGGACGGCGCGAAGGGGTGGATCCCCTCCATCGAGAGCAGGCCGTGTGAGGGCTTGAAACCCACCACCCCGCAGTAGGCTGCGGGACGGATGATGGACCCCGCGGTCTGGGTGCCGAGCGCCGCCGGCACCATGCAAGCGGCGACGGCGGCCGCGGATCCGCTGGAGGAGCCCCCCGGCGTGTGCGCCGGGTTTCGCGGGTTGCGGGTGGGACCTGGCGCGAAGAACGCGAGCTCGGTGGTGACCGTCTTGCCGAGCACCACGCCGCCCGCTGCCCGGAGCGCGGCGACGCACCGGGCGTCACCGGCCGGTCGTCGGCCTCGGTACAGCACGGTCCCGCACTCGGTGGGCGCGTCGGCGGTGTCGATGATGTCCTTGATTCCAACGGGAAGGCCGTGGAGCGGAGGCGGCCGGCCGCGTGCATCGACGGCTCGGGCGGCAGCGAGTGCCTGCTCGGGGTCGATCCACGCCCACGCCTGAACGTCCGGCTCGTGACGTGCGATGCGATCGAGACAGGCGCGGACGACCGCCTCGGAGGTGATGCGGCCGTCCTTGAGCAGCTCGATGGCCGCCTGGGCTCCGAGCTCTTCGAGGAGGCTCGTGCTCATCGGTCGCGGAGACTAGGGGCGAGCGGAGCGGTTCGCGAGGGGTGGCTGGGCGCTCGGGTCCAGCGGGTCAGGGGTGCGAGGACGCCAGGCAGATGGATCCGGCGAGACGAGGCCGGGGACGGACACCGGGCTGCGCCGTCGCTCCGGCGAGGCGCGGTCCCCGCGCTCCTGCGCTGATCCGCCTCGGACCGGGGATGGGCCGCCGGCCGACCCTCTCCAAAGCGACAGAGGCAATAGCAACAACTCGGAGCCCGAGTGCGAGCCGGTGCCCAGTAACCCCTGGGACGCTCGTTCGTCGGTTTCACGGGTCGTCCTAGTTGTTGCTATAACCTCTGAGCGAACGATCCTCGTCGCCCCGGCGCGCCGCTGGCGACCCGCTGCGCGGCGAGAGTTGATCCGGGCTGCCAGCGCGCTGTCGCAGGAGCTCGGTCGCACCTCGATCGGCCCTGCTCCGCAGACCGTCCGGCGCCGGAGCTCCTGAACGGGGGACTGAACGCTCTCGGGCCGCCGCGCTCCGGGCCGCCGCGCTCCGGGCCGCCGGTCTTTCCGAGGCACCGGCGGGAGGGAGCGACGCGGAGGAACGGCTTCTCGCGACGACCTGCGAGCCCATGGCTCGAAGCCAGGGTGAAACGGGCACAGCCGCAGCTTCCCGCCGAAACTGCGTCGCCTAGGAGCCGATCGCAGTCTGCGGAACTCCCGCGGCCGCGAACGCACCAGCGGCCCAGCCGAGGAAGTGCTCGCGCCCGCAGATCGCGTCAGCGCGATCCGCCCGCCGGCGCGCAGGCCGGCTCAGGCTTCAGCGTTCCGCGCGGAAGAAGGCGCGGATCTTCGGCGCGATCTGCTCCCGGAACCGCCGGCCGCTGAAGGTGCCGTAGTGCCCCGCCCCCTCCTGGAGGTGGTGCTCCTTCCAGCTGGCCGGGATGCCGGTCAGCAACCCGTGCGCGGCGTGGGTCTGCCCCGGGGCGGTGATGTCGTCCTCCCCTCCCTCGACGGTCATGAGCGCCGTCCGGCGGATGGCATCGAGGCGCACCGGGTTTCCGCGGTGCAGCATCCGGCCCTCGGGAAGGCTGTGCCGGTGGAACACGTGCTGCACCGTCTCCAGGTAGTACTCCGCCGGAAGGTCCATCACCGCGAAGTACTCGTCGTAGAACTTCCGGCGCTTGTCGGCGGACTCGCGCTCGCCCTTCAGCACGTCCTTGAACAGGCTCACGTGGGCGTCCACGTGCCGGTGGGGGTCGAGCGACATGAACGACCAGAGCTGCAGGATACCGGGATAGACCCGACGGCCGGACCCGGGATGCCCCACCGGAACCCGGTGAATGACCATCGCCTCGAGCGACTTCAGGGAGTGCACCCGCGCGAACTGGTTCACCGACGAGGGGTTCACCCGGGTGTCCACCGGCGCGGAGATCAGCACCATGCTCGCCGGCTGCACCGGGTCATCGGCCTCGGCCAGCACCGCGGTGCCGATGAGGACCGGAACCCCGGGCTGGCACACCGCGAGGATGTGCACGTCGGGTCCGAGCTCGCGGAGATGCGCGATCAGCAGATCCACGTAGTCCGCGAGGTCGAACCGCCCCTGGGACAGGGGGATCAGCCGCGCGTCGACCCAGTCGGTGATGTACAGGTCGTGGTCGGGCAGGAGCTCCCGCACCGTCTCACGCAACAGGGTGGCGTGATGGCCCGAGAGCGGCGCGACGATGAGGACCTTCGGATCGTCCCGCTCGATGTCCCGCTCGAAGTGCAGGAGCCGGCAGAACGGCGTCTCGTGCACGAGCTCCTCGCGGACCGCGACCTCGCGGCCGTCGATGACCGTCTGCCCCAGCCCGAAGGAGGGCTTGGGGTACTCGGCGGTGGCCCGCTCGACCAGCTCCGCAGCCGCGGCCATCGCTCGCACCGGCGGGAGCAGCGAGGCCGGGTTGAAGGGATGCGTCCACGCCGTCCGGAGCATCGCCGCCCAGGTGTGAAGAGGGCGGGTGAACGCTCGACCGAGGTCGTGAGCGAAGTACATTGACTCGAAAATCTAACCACCCCCCGACCGGGGGGTCCAGCGAATGTTTTGCGTCCCACATTTGCTGCGGTTGCACAGGATGTGGACCCCGGCACCGTCCCTGGAGGAGGTTGCCCAAATGCTGGTGAAGAAGTACGGCAACCGCCGGCTCTACGACACCGAGGAGAGCCGCTACGTGCGGCTCGACGAGATCGCCGAGCGCGTTCGCGGCGGTGCGGACGTGCAGGTCGTGGACGCGAAGAGCGGCGCCGACCTGACAGCGCCCACCCTGGCGCAGATCATCTTCGAGGACCGGAACGCCGCCCGGCTGCTCCCCGTCCCCCTGCTGGTCCAGCTGATCCGCATGGGAGAGGAGCCCCTGGCCGACTTCCTGGGGCGGTACGTGAGCTGGGCCCTGGAGATGTACCTCCAGGCCCGGAGCGGCCTGGGGAGCCTCTACAACCCCTTCGCCGCGCTCCGGCCCTTCCCCTCCCCCCCGGTCCAGGAACGTCCCCGCGGACCCGAGAGCGCCCTCCCCGGGCCCCGGGACGAGGTGGCCGAGCTCCGTCGCGAGGTAGCGGCCCTCCGCCAGAGCCTGAAGAAAAAGGCATCGCGCCGCCGCTGAAATCTGTTGCACTGCAACAGCGCGCTCTTGACTCCCCGGCCCCTGCGATGGGACAGGTACGCCCTGAACCGGCACCCGGAGGAGACGACGATGCCTCGAAAGAATGGCCCTGGACGCGTCCGGCGCGCGACGACGGCAGGTGAGCCCCCCGCGGCGGAGAGCGTGTCCCAGAACCCTGATTTTGCTGCAGTGCAACATAGCTCGCTTGACACCCCTGCAGCCGGTGTTACAGGAGAGAGGAGCCGCGATTCGCGGGAGGAGAAGACCATGGACCAGAAGACTGTTTTTACGCAGATGCAGCAGTTCGGGACCGAGTGGATCAAGCTGGTCGCCGAGAGCACCAACCGTTTCACCGCGGCCCTGGCCGAGGTGGAGAAGATCGAGAAGCAGGGCGTCGCCCAGGCCGTGTCGGCCGTGGACGAGGCCGGCCGAGTGGCCAAGGAGGCCATCAACGCCAGCGAGCAGATGAGCGCGCAGTGGCGGAAGGCGGTCAACGAGTACGCCCAGCGGACGCTCGAGCTGCTGAACACGAAGAACTAGCGTCGTTCGTCGACGGGCAACCGTTGACACCCCGGCGGGTCCCCTGGCGTCATCGGCGCCGGAGGGTCGACCCGCCTTTTTTTTGCAGTCGATCCAGGGGCCAATCGGAGCAAGGGGGTCGTCGATGTCGCCCTCCTCGGTGAGCAAGGTCGTCAGCCTCGACGAGGCCGTGGCCCTGATACAACCGGGCAGCACCCTGGCCACGTCGGGCTTCGTCGGCATCGGGACCCCGGACGGTTTGCTGGAATCGCTGGCTCGCGCCTACCAGACTCAGGGCCGCCCGGGCGGCCTCACCCTGGTCTTCGCTGCCGGCCAGGGAGACGGGAAGACGCGCGGCCTGAATCGCCTCGCGGTCCCGGGGCTCCTCAAGCGGGTGGTGGGCGGACACTGGGGGCTCATCCCCCGGGTCGGCGCGCTCGCCCTCGCCGGCGAGATCGAGGCCTACAACCTCCCCCAGGGCTGCATCTCGCACCTCTACCGGGACATCGCCGGCGGAAAGCCGGGCACCCTCTCCCGCGTGGGCCTCGGCACCTTCGTCGACCCGCGCAACGGCGGGGGGAAGGTGAACTCGCGCACCACCGAGGACATCGTCGAGCTCCTCCCGATCCACGGGGAGGACTGGCTCCTCTACCGCGCTTTTCCCATCGACGTCGTCTTTCTCCGGGGAACCACCGCCGACCCCCACGGCAACGTGAGCATGGAGCGGGAGGCGCTGACCCTCGACAACCTGGCCATGGCCATGGCGGCGAAGAACAGCGGCGGCCTGGTGATCGTCCAGGTGGAGCGGCTGGCCGACGCCGGCTCCCTCCCCGCCCGCAGTGTGAAGATTCCCGGCGCGCTGGTGGACTGCGTCGCGGTCGCGCCGGCGGAGTACCACGCGCAGACCTACGCCACCGATTACAGCCCGGCGTTTTCCGGCGAGCTGCGGGTGCCGCTGGAGTCCATGCCGCCGCCGCACCTCGACGGGCGGAAGGTGATCGGCCGGCGCGCGGCGTGCGAGCTCATCCCGGGAACGCTCATCAACCTCGGCATCGGCATGCCGGAGTCGGTCGCGGGCGTGGCGGCCGAGGAGGGTCTGCTCTCGCTCGTCACGCTCACCGCCGAGCCCGGCGTCATCGGCGGGCTGCCGGCGTCGGGGCTCAACTTCGGCGCGGCGGTGAACACCGAGGCGCTGGTGGACCAGAACCAGCAGTTCGATTTCTACGACGGCGGAGGGCTCGACCAGGCCTACCTGGGAATGGCGCAGGTGGACGCGGCGGGAAACGTCAACGTCAGCCGGTTCGGGAAGACCTTCGCCGGGTGCGGCGGGTTCATCAACATCAGCCAGAACTCCCGCAAGGTGGTCTTCGTCGGAACGTTCACCTGTGGCGGTCTGAAACTGGAGATCGGCGAGGGCCGACTCCGGATCGTCAAGGAGGGCCAGAGCCGGAAGTTCGTCCCCGCGGTGGAGCAGGTCACGTTCAGCGGCAAGCGCGCCCGCGAGCTCGGCCACGAGACGATGTACGTGACCGAACGGGCAGTGTTCCGGCTCACCGATGGCGGGCTCCGGCTGGAGGAGATCGCTCCCGGCATCGACCTGGAGCACGAGGTCCTGGGGCAGATGGAGTTCACCCCGGAGATCAAGCGGCCGCTGGGGACCATGGACCTGGGCCTCTTCCGGGCCGAGCCGATGGGCCTCCGCCGCCTCCTGGAGGAGCGCCCGCTCTCTTCCCGGTTCGAGTACGACCCGCGGCGCGAGGTGCTGTTCATCAACTTCGCCGGCCTGGCAGTCAGGAACGAGCAGGATCTCCGGGACATCGCCGCCACCGTGGAGAAGGTCTGCTCCCCTCTCGGCCGGCGGATCCGGGCAGTCGTCGACTACGACGGGTTCAGCGTGCCGGCCCACCTGGCCGACGCCTACGCCGAGCTGGTCCGGGAGCTCACCGAGCGGTACTACGAACGGGTGACTCGCTACACCTCGAGCGCGTTCCTGCGCCTGAAGCTCGGCGCCTCTCTGGAGGCGCACCACGTGGACCCAGAGCTGTTCGACACCCAGCGCCACGCGCTCGAGTCCCTCAAGCACCGGCGCCGTAGCAGGCAGTCGCCGACAGGGAGTAACCGATGAAGGTCCTGGAGCTTCCGCAGCGTCCCATGGCCGTCGAGGAGGAGCCGCCGCTCCCGCCCACCCCTCCGCCCGGACCGGTGCAGAGCGGCCTGCGCCGCGTCGCCGACGAGGCCCTGGACCGGGTGGATCCGGTGGGCTTCGGCCGCGCGCTCGCCTCCGAGGCGGTGGGCCTCTTCCGCCACCCCGTCTCCACCACCGGGGCCATTGCCCGCTGGGCGAACGGCGCGCTGGTCGCGACCGGCGTCTCTGCGGTGCGCGCGGTGGGCTCCCCCAGCCAGGGGCCGATGCCGGTTCCGGCCAAGGACCGGCGCTTCGGAGACAAGACCTGGACCGAGAATGCCCTCTTCTTCTGGCTGCTCCAGAACCACCTCCTCCGTGAGCAGCTGGCGAAGGAGCTGCTGGACGCGGCCCGCCTCGACCAGACCGCCGAGCGCAAGGCCCGGATGGCGAGCCAGCTCCTGGTGGACGCGTTCGCCCCGACCAACTTCTTCCTCACCAACCCCAACGCTCTCCGCCGGGCCTTCGAGACCGGCGGGCTCAGCGCGCTCCGGGGGGTCCGGAAGTGGCTGGATGATCTCCGCACCCGCGAGGGCTGGCCGCGGCTGGTGGACCGCTCCGGATTCGAGGTGGGCAAGAACATCGCCTGCACCCCGGGGAAGGTCGTCTACCGGAACCGGCTCTTCGAGCTCATCCAGTACGCGCCGCAGACCGAAACCGTGCACTCGGTTCCGCTGCTCTGCAGCCCGCCGTTCATCAACAAGTACTACATCATGGACCTCGCCCCCGGCCGGAGCTTCGTCGAGTGGGCGGTGAAGAACGGCCACACCACCTTCTGCATGAGCTACCGAAACCCCGACGAGTCCCTCCGGGACGTCGGGTTGGGGGACTACCTGCTCGAGGGCCCGCTGGAAGCGCTCCGGGTGGTGAAGGAGATCACCCGCGCCCCGAAGGTCAACGTGGCGGCGCTCTGCGTGGGCGGCACCCTGGCCACGATGCTCGCCGCGTACCTCGAGGGCGGCGGCGACCGGTCCGTCAACTCGCTGACCCTGATGAACACGCTGGTGGACTTCAGCGACCCCGGGCCGCTGGGAGCCTTCACCGACCGGCCCACCATCGAGCGGATGCTCCGGCGGGTGAATCGCCGCGGGCTGCTCGAGGCGCACGAGATGGCGCGGACCTTCAACCTGCTCCGGCCCAATGACCTGTACTTCAACTACTTCGGCTCGGCCTGGATGATGGGCGAGGAGCCGCCCGGGTTCGACCTGCTGGCCTGGAACGACGACGGGATGGCCGTTCCGGCCCGGCTGCTCACCGAGTACCTCCGCGGCTGCTACCTGGACAACGCGCTGGCCCGGGACGAGATGAGCATCCAGGCCAGGCGGCTGCGGCTCGGTGCGGTGAAGCAGGACACGTTCATCGTCGGCGCGGTGGAGGACCACATCACCCCGTGGCGGTCGGCGTTCCGCACCGCGAGCCTCCTCGGGGGGAAGGTCCAGTTCGTCCTCAGCAGCTCGGGCCACATCGCCGGCGTGGTGAACCCGCCGAGCAAGAGCGCGGCCTACTGGCTGCACGAACACCTGCACGAGACACCCGAGGCTTGGCACGTCGCGTCAACGCGCCACGGGGACACCTGGTGGAACTCGTGGGCCGGCTGGATCCAGGCCCGAGCCGGCGAGCACGTTCGACCGCCGGCGACGCCGGGAAGCGACGAGTTCCCGCCGCTCGCCGATGCGCCGGGGCTCTACGTCACCGAACGCTGAGCCGAGCAAAGTCCCTGCGAAAAGACGCTCGACCTGGGCGACGCAACGTGTCTTGCTGCGTCCCCCACCGTTTTCCTAAGTCAGCGCACATGCTCGATTCGGCGCGTCAGACGGCTGAGCCGCTCCTCGAGACGCACGGACTCACGAAGGAATTCCGCGGGTTCGTCGCGGTCAAGAACGTGAGTCTCACCGTGCGCCCCGGAACGATTCACGCGCTGATCGGCCCGAACGGCGCGGGCAAGACGACCTGCTTCAACCTCCTCACCAAGTTCCTCACCCCGTCCGCCGGCACCATCAAGTTCAAGGGCCAGAACATCACCTCGGACAGGCCGGCCGACGTCGCCCGCCGCGGGGTGGTGCGCTCGTTCCAGATCTCCGCGGTGTTCCCCCACCTCACGGTGCTGGAGAACATCCGCGTGGCGCTGCAGCGGAAGCGCGGCAGCTCCTTCGATTTCTGGCGTTCCGAGCGCGCCCTCAAGGACCTCGAGCCGCGCGCGAACGAGCTGGCCGAGGCGGTGGGCCTCCAGGACTTCCTGCACACCCCGGCGGTGGAGCTGCCCTACGGGCGGAAGCGGGCCCTGGAGATTGCGACCACGCTGGCGCTCGACCCCGAGCTGCTCCTCCTCGACGAGCCCACCGCGGGGATGGGGCACGAGGACGTGGACCGCATCGCCGCGCTCATCAAGCGGGTCGGCGCGAGCCGCACGGTGCTGATGGTGGAGCACAACCTCAAGGTTGTGGCCAACATCTCGCACATCATCACCGTGCTCGCCCGCGGCGAGGTGCTCGCCGAGGGCGACTACGCCGCGGTGTCGAAGAACAAGGACGTGATGCAGGCGTACATGGGGACCGAGCATGCCTGAGCTCGCCACGGCGAAGGCTGGCCCCCCGCCCGAGCTCGCCACCCGGCCGATGCTGCGGGTCGCGGCGCTCCAGGCCTGGTACGGCGAGTCCCACATCCTGCACGGCGTCGATCTGGAGATCCGGCCGGGCGAGCTGGTCACCCTGCTCGGCCGGAACGGAGCGGGGAAGACCACCACCCTGCGTTCGCTCATGGGCATGGTGCCCCGCCGCGAGGGTTCGGTGGTGCTCGAGGACCAGGAGACCATCCGTCTTCCGCCACACCGCATCGCCCGCCTGGGAATGGCGATCTGCCCCGAGGAGCGTGGCATCTTCGCCAGCCTCACCGTCGAGGAGAATCTGCTCTTGCCGCCGCAGCTGAGGTCGGGCGGCATGGACCTGCAGGCGGTCATGGAGCTCTTCCCCAACCTCCAGGAGCGAATGTCCAGCCAGGGGACCAAGCTCTCGGGTGGCGAGCAGCAGATGCTGGCCATCGGTCGCATCCTCCGGACCGGCGCGCGCCTGCTCCTGCTCGACGAGCCCACCGAGGGACTCGCACCGGTGATCGTCCAGCACATCGGGGCCACGATCCACCGGCTGAAGGCCGAGGGGTTCACCATCCTCCTCGTGGAGCAGAATCTGAAATTCGCCTCCTCGATTGCCGAGCGCCACTACGTGATGGACCGTGGCCGCGTGGTCGACGAGATTCCCGCCGATCGCTTTCAGTCGAGCATGCCGCAGCTGCAGACCCATCTCGGTGTCTAGACGTCCCTTCCACTCGCAGGCTCCAGGAGCGCCTTCCCCTATGAGACTCGCTTCACGGCTATTCGCTTTCGCCCTCACCTGCCTGATGCCGTCCGCGGCCATGGCCCAGGGCGGCAAGGTGGTGAAGATCGGCGTCCTCAACGACATGTCCGGGCTCTACGCCGACCTCGGTGGGCCGGGCTCGGTGGTCGCGGCGAAGATGGCGGCCGAGGAGTTCGGCAACAAGGTCGCCGGGATGCCGATCGAGATCGTCAGCGCCGATCACCAGAACAAGCCGGACATCGGCTCTGGCATCGCCACCAAGTGGATCGACGTGGACGGGGTGGACGCCATCCTCGACGTGCCCAACTCCGGCGTGGCGCTGGCGATGGCCAAGATCGCCTCCGACAAGAACAAGGTGTTCATCGACTCCGGCGCGGCGACCTCGGACCTCACCGGCAAGGCCTGCACCCCCAATACCGTGCACTGGACCTACGACACCTGGTCGCTGGCCAACGGCACCGGGAAGTACGTGGTGAAGGCCGGCGGGGACACCTGGTTCTTCCTGGTCGCGGACTACGCCTTCGGCAAGGCCCTGGAGCGGGACACCAAGACGGTGGTCGAGGCCAACGGCGGGAAAGTGCTCGGCTCGGTGAGCCACCCCCTGAACGCTTCCGACTTCTCCTCCTTCCTCCTCCAGGCCCAGGCCTCCAAGGCCAAGATCATCGGGCTCGCCAATGCCGGCGGCGACACCATCAACTCGATCAAGGCCGCCTCCGAGTTCGGCATCGTCCAGGGTGGCCAGAAGATGGCCGGCCTGCTGGTGTTCATCAGTGACATCCACGCCCTGGGGCTCAAGGCTGCCAACGGACTGCAGCTGACCTCGGCCTTCTACTGGGACACGAACGACGCGACCCGCGCCTGGTCCAAGAAGTTCGCCGCCCGCCACAACGGCCGGATGCCCACCATGGTCCAGGCCGGGGTCTACGCCGGAGTGCTGCACTACCTGAAGGCGGTGCAGGCCCTGAAGTCCGACGAGGACGGCAAGGCGGTGGTGGCGAAGATGAAGTCTCTGCCCACCGACGACCCCGCGTTCGGCAAGGGAACCATCCGCGCCGACGGGCGGAAGATCCACCCCATGTACCTCTTCGAGGTGAAGAAGCCCAACGAGTCGAAGGGGGCGTGGGACTACTACAAGCTCATCCGCGAGATCCCCGCCGCCGAGGCCTTCCGTCCCCTCGACCAGGGCGCTTGCCCGCTGGTCGCCGCCGCCGCCAAGAAGTGACCCGGGCTCCGCCAGTCCGATGACCACCGTCTTCGGCGTCCCCATCCAGGCGCTGTTCAGCCAGCTCCTGGTAGGGCTGATCAACGGCAGCTTCTACGCCCTGCTCAGCCTCGGGCTGGCGATCATCTTCGGCCTCCTGAACATCATCAACTTCTGCCACGGCGCTCTCTACATGCTCGGAGCGCTGGTGGCGTGGCTGCTGCTCCGCTTTTTCGACCTCGGCTACTGGCCGGCGCTCCTCATCGCCCCCCTCGTGGTGGGGCTGTTCGGGATGCTCATCGAGCGGACGATGCTCAAGCGGCTGCAGGGGCTCGATCCGCTCTTCGGCCTGCTCCTCACCTTCGGACTGGCGCTGGTCATCCAGGGCGTCGCCCGGAATTACTTCGGCGTCTCCGGAGAGCCGTACGACGTCCCGGAGCAGCTCACCGGCGGGAGGAACCTCGGGTTCATGTTCCTCCCCAACTACCGCGCCTGGGTGGTCCTGGTGTCGGTGGTCCTCTGCGGGCTGACCTGGTTCGTGGCCGAACGGACGCGCATGGGCGCGTACCTGCGAGCCGCGACCGAGAACCCGGTCCTGGTCCAGGCGTTCGGGATCAACGTGCCTCGGCTGATCACCATCACCTACGGGCTCGGGGTGGCGCTGGCCGCGCTGGCCGGGGTGATGGCGGCGCCCATCTACCGGGTCAATCCCTTGATGGGCGCGGATCTGATCATCGTGGTATTCGCGGTGGTGGTCATCGGCGGGATGGGGTCGATCCTCGGCTCGATCGTCACCGGCTTCGCGCTGGGGGTCATCGAGGGGCTCACCAAGGTCTTCTACCCGGAGGCCTCCAACACCGTGGTCTTCGTGATCATGGCCATCGTTCTGCTGGTGAAGCCGGCCGGCCTCTTCGGGAGGACGGCGTGACCACGCACCGGGTGGAGGCGCCCGCAGGCGTACAGGGCGGGGTTTCGCGTCGCGACGACGTGCGCTCGCTACGCATCCCGATCCTGGCGATGGTACTGCTGGCCGTGGTCGCGCCCTTCGTCATCTACCCCGTGTTCCTGATGAAGATGCTGTGCTTCGCGCTGTTCGCCTGCGCGTTCAACCTCCTGATCGGGTACGTGGGCCTGCTCTCCTTCGGCCACGCGCTCTTCTTCGGAGCCGCCGGTTACCTGGCGGGCCATGCGGCGAAGGTGTGGGGCCTGCCCTTCGAGCTGGCGGTGCTCACCGGGACGGCGACGGCGGCGCTGCTCGGGCTGGTGGTGGGCGGGCTGGCGATCAGGAGCCAGGGAATCTACTTCTCGATGATCACCCTGGCCCTGGCCCAGATGTTCTTCTTCTACTGCCTCCGGGCGCAGTTCACCGGAGGCGAGGACGGGATCCAGGCCATCCCCCGGGGAAAGCTGCTCGGGCTCGTGTCGCTGGACAACAACCTGACGATGTACTTCGTCGTCCTCGCCATCTTCCTGTTCGGCTTCTTCTTCATCCTCCGGGTGATCCACTCGCCCTTCGGACAGGTGATGAAGGCGGTGCGGGAGAACGAGCCGCGGGCGGTGTCGCTCGGCTACAAGGCGGATCACTACAAGCTCATCACCTTCGTGCTCTCCGCCGGGCTGTCGGGGCTGGCCGGGGGCACGAAGTCCATCGTGTTTCAGCTCGCGTCGCTCACCGACGTGCACTGGGGCACGTCGGGCGAGGTGATCCTGATGGTGCTGCTCGGCGGGCTGGGGACGGTGTTCGGGCCCATCGTCGGCGCGGTGGTAATCATCTGCGTGGAGAGCTACCTCGCCGGTCTGGGCGGCTGGGTGACGGTGGTGCAGGGCGCGCTGTTCGTGGTGTGCGTGCTCGCCTTCCGCCGGGGCATCATCGGCGAGCTGTCGCGGGTGCTCCACCGGCCGTTGTGAGGCGCTTCCGCACTCGCGCCTTCTCCCGAACATGATCCGCGGTCGCAGCGCACGCCGGGTGCGGTTGCTCGCGCCGCCACAGTTCGCAGCCGCCGAGGACACGCTCGCGCGCGGTGGATCCGGTGAGCGCGGGGACTTGCGAAGGGCACCGCGTGTGCAGTGCCTCCGCCCGGGACGGCGCTCCGATCTGGGACGCCGCCCGTGTCGGAGGACAGCAAACATGAGCAGCGCGATCAGGGTACGGGAGTGGTCACGGGCCGCCGCGGGGTTTCTCTTCGTGGCGGCATTCCTCGGCCTGGCAATCGCGGGGGTGCACCCGGCGCAGTCCACCGCGCAGTCGCCCACCGTTTCCAGATGGGTGCCGCCGGG
>RPRB01000079.1 GCA_003818285.1 Myxococcaceae bacterium | reverse complement strand
TAGCCGCGCTGACTCACCACGTCGAGGAAGGTCGTGGTGCGGCGCGTGGCGAGGACCCAGAGGCAGCGGAACACGCAGCGGGTGCCGAACTCCCGGTAGATGAGCCCGAGGTGGCGAACCACGTCTCGATTGGTGATGACCCCGCGCATCTGTCCGGGCACCTCCGGAAACCGACCATTGCTTCTACGAAGCAATCGGCGGGCCAGATTTCAAAGTCCGGGGTTCCGCGGGGTTCGCTTCGGCGAGCAGGCCGTCCTGACCAAGGGTGTCCGGAACGGCGGGTCCGTTTCACCCATCGCTGCCGGGGAATGACCCAGTGGTCACAGGGATCCGCCAGTGTTCAGAGGTGGCCGGTGTTCAGAGGTAGCCGTGCGTCTGTAAGTTCTTCTGGATGCGGGCCTCGACGTCGCCGGCGACCGGCGTCAACGGCGTGCCGGTGATCTCCGCATAGGCCCGCAGGTACAGCTCCGACGTCTGAACCCGGACGTCTTCGGGGATGACCGGCAACGCTCCGTGCCCGCTGAAGCCCCGCTCGCGGATCAGCCACTGCCGGACGTTCTCCTTGTCCAGCATGACCTGGTCCGCCTGGGCCGCGAGCCGCTCCTCGTAGTCGGCTGCCCGCCAGAACCGGGAGCTGTCGGGGGTGTGCATCTCGTCGATGACGTAGAGCGCGTCGCCCACTGCCCCGAACTCGTACTTGGTGTCCACCAGAAGGAGGCCCCGGGTGTGGCACCACGTCTGTCCGGCGCGGAACAGCGCCAGAGCCGCCTCGCGGATGCGGCCCCAGTCGCGTGCCGAGGCGATGCCGCGGCGGACCACCTCGGCCTCGGGGAGCGGCTCGTCATGCTCGCCCACCGGAGCCTTCGTCGAGGGAGTGAGGATGGGCTCGGGAAACGCCGCGTCCTTCTTCATGTCCCCCGGGATACTCAGGCCGTAGGCGGTGTGCGTGCCCTTCTGGAAATCCCGCCACAGGCTCCCCGTCAGGTAGCCGCGGACCACCACCTCGACGGGGAAGGGCTTCGTGGCCCGGGCGACGGTGACGTTCGGGTCCGGAGTGTCGAGCACGTGGTTGGGGACCACGTCCTGCGTCTTCTCGAACCAGAACTGCGCGATCCGGTTCAGCACCTCGCCCTTGAACGGAATCGTGGTGAGCACCCGGTCGAAGGCGCTCAGCCGGTCGGTCGCGACGAGGAAGAGCCGGTCGCGCTGCCGGTAGACGTCGCGCACCTTGCCCCGGTATCGCTCTCCGAGCGCGTCGAGGTGAGTCTCGGCGAGGGTGTGGTCGAGCTGCCGGGAGAGGACCGGGTCCGACACCGTCGGATGCCTCAGCGCGCGTCGGCCGGAGCCGCTGCCAGGTAGAGGAGGGCGGGGTTCAGGCGGAGCACGCCTTCCGCGTAGGCCGCCGCGTACGGAGCGCCGGTAGCGCGCTCGACCCGGAGCGCCGCGCGGGGTCGGAGCCCCCAGCGAGCAGCCAGGGAGCGGGCGACGAGCTCCGCGGCCTCGCGCTCGCTGAGCCCCTGGAGGGCTTCCCGACGCTCGAGCGGCCACCGCTCGGCGAGCGCCGCGTCCAGATTCAGCACCAGCGGCTCCCCCCCATCGGACACGTCCAGGAGGTCCAGCCGGCCGTCGATGGCAGGCGCGGCGCGGACCGCGCCGTCCTGCACCATCGGGAAGAGGGCCAGGAGGCCGTCGGCCGTGCCCGCACCGCTCGCCCGGAGGAGGGAGCGGAACAGCTCGGCCCGGGCCTGGGCGGGCAGCGCCTCGACCTGCTCCGGCGGTTCGAGCAGCACCTGACGCACCGAGGGCTGGCTCGGGGCGGGCGCACCCATGCCCACATCGCCGCAGGCGGCGAGCAGCAGCACCGGGAGGAGCAAGGGGAGACGTCTCATCGGGGAAAGCGACCAACCACCTTACCAACGTGGCGATTGGGGGGGAAAGTCACGAGTGGAGGGCGCCACCAGCATGTTGCTCCGTCGGCAGCTCTGCGTCGTGCTGCATCAGGTCCAATCCGCCGAGAATCTCGGGGCGGTGGCCCGTCTGGTGGCGAACTTCGACGTGGCGAGGCTCCGGCTGTCGGACCTACAGCTGGAGGACATCGACGCGGCGCACCGGACGGCGGTGCACGCCGGGCACGTGCTTGCGGCCGCGGAGAGAATGTCCCGTCTGGAGGACGCGGTCGCCGACGCCATCTACGTCCTTGGAACCAGTGGCCGGGATGCGTTGCGCGGGCGGACGCCGGTGAGTCCGGAGGAGGGCGTGGACCGTCTCCGCACGGCCGCGGCCCGCGGTCCGGTGGCGCTGGTGCTCGGCGGAGAGCGGCGCGGGCTCTCCGACGAGGAGCTCGCGCTCTGCCAGGACGTGGCCTGCATCCCGGCGCCCGGATTCCAGCCGTCGCTCAACGTGGCGCAGGCCGCGGCGGTGCTGCTCTACCTCGCCTCCCGGGTGGACGAACTTCCGACGCGCGCGGTCCCGGCCGACCCGGGGGCGCCCCAGGCGCTCCGCGAGGTGCTGCGGCGCCGGATGGAGCGGGCCCTCCGCGCGGCCGACGGGCTCAACCCCCAGTCGCCGCTTCCCGTCCTGGACGAGATGCTGCGGGCGCTCGACCGTGCGCAGCTCTCGCGGCGCGAGGCCGAGCTGTGGGCCGCGGCCTGGAAACAGCTGGCCCGGGCCGCGGGAGCGCCCGGCGACTGACCGGGGCGAGGCTCAGCGCCAGCCGCGCCGGAAGCGCCGCGCCGCGAAGACCAGCAGCAGGGCGCCGCCGACCACCGACCAGAACAACAGGAAAGACACCGTCGCCCCATCCATGCTCGCCACCCCCGACCGCCATCGCCGATGGCGCAGATCTGGCAACGCGACGGGCCGCCGGCAAGCGGGGCGCGGAGCTCGTCAGGCCCTGCGTCGCGGCGGTTCCCGGCGGGGACGCGACGGCGTCGCTCGGAAAGATGGCCTCCTCGACCGTCTCAGGGAGAACCTCCGCGAGGAGGAGCGCCATCGAGGCGTCCACCTCGAGGATCCGCAGCCGAGCCAGCGCGCGCCCCGGGATCTGGATGTTCGAGGACAGTCGGGCCTCCTGGCCCACCAGCCCTCGCGCCGCGGTGGCGTCCTGGGCTGCGAAGCCCAGCGTGACGTACCGGCCCTGCCTGCTCCGGGACGACGACGGCCGGAGGTCACCCCACACAGGCGCCGAGACCGGAATCTCCTTGCCACCGGCGCCTCAGGACGTAGTCGGCGAGCCGTCGCATGACGCTACCCCGCGGTCATTCCGGTCCAGGAGGGTGGATCGCTGGCCGGGAACGACTCCCACGACGCCTCGTCGACCCACCACGGGGAAGGCGGCGGAGCAGGCACGGGTCCACTCTTCGGCAGCTCGGGCTCCGGCAGCGGAGGTGCCGGGGCACGGGCTGCTGGCGTGACGGACGCGTGGGATGCGTCGTCCCTCGCTGCGCGGTTCCTCTCGGCCTCGTCCATGGCGAGCATCAGCGTTGCGCGGGGACGTCCCCGGAGAGAAGCCGGTCCCCGGCGGCGTCGGGTGGATAGACGACAGAGACGACCCGGATCGTCCGCGTCCGACCTCCCGGCACTGGCCAGGAGATGGGCTGGCCAGTCGAGAGGCCGAGCAGCGCCGTCCCGATCGGGGCGAGCACGGAGATCCAGGAGCGCCGGACGTCCGCCTCCTCGGGGTACACCAGCACGACCTCGCGCCGCTCGCCCGTGTCCACGTCCTCGTAGAGCACCCGGGCGTGCATGCCGACGACCTCCCGCGGCGCGTCGTTCTCGGGCACGACCTGGGCGCGGTCGAGCTCGGCCTCCAGCATCTCCGCGGCCGCGTCCTGGACGCCCCCCGCATGCCGCTCGACCACTGCGCGGAGCCGGTCCATGTCTCCGACCGTGATCTGGATCGGGGCGTCACGGACGAGCCTCCGGGAGCCCGATGGGTCCGCGCCGGGGGTGAGGGTCGAATTCTTGGGATCGAGAACGCGCATTGGAGTGCTCCGCTCAGAGGGAGAAGGTTTCGCGTCCGACCCCGGGAGCAGGCCCCGGGGCCGGAATGCGAGAGGTGTGGACGGTGTCGCCGCGAGCACGGGCCGGCGAGGGCGAGAAGTCAGCGGGTCAGCGCTGCAGCGACGAGGGGTTCGCCGCAGCGCCCGTGGCCGGGCAGGCCGTGGCCCGGCTCCTGAGCTCGGACACACGCGGCACGTCCGCCTCGCGGGCGTTCGCGTCGAGCTGTGGGTTCGAGATCACGTCGAATGGCTCCTGAAGGGACTGCATCACGACCGAGGTCGGTGTAACGGCGCGGTCCGGCGGGGGCAACCGACGGCCGCGCGGTCAATTCCCCCGGCCCCCGGTGACCAAAGGCCGAGCTGGGCTTGGCACGCCCGGGCGGCGTCGCTGGCGGGTGCGACCGCTCGAGCGAGCGGGCGTGTACCCCCGGACGGACAGCGGCGACCTTTGCGCGGGATCTCAGCCGACGACGCCCGCGCGGTCGAACTCCGGTCGGAGCAACCCGAACAGGAGCAGGTCCTCGCGGCTTCCGTCGGCGTTGAGGGTCCGCTCGCGGAGCGCTCCCTCCGGCTTGAAGCCGAGCCGCTCGATCAGCTTGATCGAGGCGACGTTCCCCGGGTCGATGCGCGCCTCCATGCGGTGCAGCCCGAGCACCTCGAAGCCGTGGCGCACCAGCACCGGCAACACCTCACGCATCAGCCCCTGGCCCCAGCGGGCCGGGGCGACCACGTACCCCAGCTCGGCGGACTGGTGCGGGGGGTCCCAGCGGAAGAAGCCCAGGTATGCGAACGCGCGATCGGCATCCGGATCGGTCATGACCCAGAACGCCGCCTCGCCACGCTCGATGTCCTCGCGCATCCGCTGCAGCCGCGTCTGAACCTGCTCGAGCGTCTGAGGCGGCCGGCCGAGATACCGCACTCCCTCCGGATGGCCGTAGATGTCCAGCAGCGCCTCGGCATCGTCGGGGCGAACCTCGCGGAGCCGTGCGCGAGGCGTGTGCAGCTCTTGGACGGACGTGGTCAGGCGGCCGACTCGCCGCCCTTGGCCCCGCGGGCCTCGGCCTCGTGCTTCTCGCACAGGCCGTGGCGCACCGCCTTCTGCCGGCACTCGGGCTTGCTGCAGGTCCGGTAGCGGCCGTGAGGCAGCTCGCCCTGCCGCCACTTCTTGAAGTGGAAGTAGCAGTAGCCCTTCGCACGGTAGGGGCGCTTGCAGCCCTCGACGGCGCAGGCGTTCTCCGGGCTGCCCTTGGCGCGGCGGGCCCAGCTCTTCTTCTGGGGGGTGGTGTCAGGCATCGGCCGCTCCATAGCGGGACGGCGGCTCCTCCTGCAAGCGAAGGGTCGTTCCGAAGGGGTTGACACCGCCGGGCTGGGACGACACATCCGCCGCCTCGCCAGCGATGCCGGTCGATGCACATGCAGCCCTCGCCGAGGAGGAGGCCCTCCTCGAGCGGGTGCGGACGGCGCTCGGTTCGGCGCACACGCGGCGTGCCCGCGCCACGGGACCGAGCCGTGAGACGCTCCAGACGCTGCGCGAGGACGCCGCCAGCGCCCGCGAGGAGGATGCCGCCCCGCTGTTGCACGAGCTCGCCGTGCAGCACCAGCTCGGCGGCCGCGCTCCGGCCCCGTTGCCGGATCCCGCCTCTCCCTATGTCGCGCACCTCGCCATCCGCGAGGGCGGCCGCCGCCGGGACTACCTCCTGGGCCATGCCACCTTCGTCGATGCCGAGGCCGACGTGTGGGTCGTCGACTGGCGTTTCGCTCCCGTCGCGCAGCTCTTCTACCGCTACCGCGAGGGAGACCCGTTCGAGGAGTCGTTCCCCGGCCGCGAGGCGAGCGGGGTGATCGAGGTTCGCCGGGTGGTCGTCATCCACCGGGGGCGGCTGCTCCAGGTCCTGGGCGAGGGATTCCAGGCCCGGCGGAGCCCGGACGGCAGCTGGGCCATCGGCGGGAGCGACTCCCTCGCCGCCGGAGGTGCCGGAACCGCGCCCCGCGCCGGACACCTGGGGCTCGGCGTGGGGGCCGAGGAGCGCGGCACGCGCGCGGACGTGACCGCGCTCCTGGATGCCGACCAGTACGCCGCGGTCCGTGCGCCGGCCGACGAGCCGCTGGTGGTCCTCGGAAGCGCGGGAAGCGGGAAGACCACCGTCGCCCTGCACCGACTGGCGCGCCTCGCCGCCGCCGAGCCCGAGCGGGTGCCGCTGTCGCGAGCCCGGGTGGTGGTTCCGGAGGAAGGGCTCTCGCGGCTCGCGGCCCGGCTGCTGGCGCCGCTCGGCGGGGGCGCGGCGCGAGTGCAGACGCTCGACGCGGCGTTCCTCGAGCTGGGGCGCCGGGTCTTCGGACCGCTCCCCCGCATCGTCGACGACCCGCCGGCCCTGGTCACGGCTGTGAAGCGCCACCCGGCGCTGTACGACGCGCTCCGGCTCCGGCTCGGTAACCGGCGCGGGAGCGGCGCCCCGAGCTGGAAGCGGCTCCGCCGGGAGCTGGCCGTCCCGCTCACCGACCGCGGGTTCCTCGACGGGGTGGTGCAGCGTGCCCGGGGGAGCCTGCCGCGCACCGTGGTGGAGGAGACGGTGCGCCACACGATGCGGCAGCTCGCGGATCCCGCGAGCAGGTTCCTGGCGTCCATCACCGACGAGACGCGGAAGGAGGCGGTGGACGGCCGCCCCGTCGACGAGGGCACCGAGGACGCCCTGGCCGGAACGCTGGACCTGGAGGACCTGCCGCTGCTGCTCGCCCTCGCTGCCTGGCGGGGGCAGCTCTCGCTACCCGCGGCCTCGCACCTGGTGCTCGACGAGGCGGAGGACTTTTCGCTCTTCGACCTCGAGACCCTGGCCAGGCTGCTCCGGGGCACCCGCTCGGTCACCGTCGCCGGCGACGAGGCGCAGCAGACCTCTCCGAGCTTCGCCGGGTGGGACCGCGTGCTGGACACGCTCGGCGCCGCGGGCGCGGCCCGGGTGCGGCTCCCGGTCTCCTACCGCTGTCCGAGGCCCATCGCCGAGCTGGCTCGCGCCATTCTCGGGCCGCTCGCCCCGGCCCAGCCGGCGCGCGCCGCGCGCGAGGGAGCGCCGGTGGGACGCTTCTCCTTCCCCGGAGAGCCGCAGGCGCATCTCTTCCTCGCCGGGGCCTTGCGGGAGCTACTCGAGTCCGAGCCCCACGCCGCGGTGGCGGTCATCTGCCATGACCCGGGAACGGCGCGGCGCCTCGCGGCCGTGCTGGCCGAGCTGCCCGCGAGCCGCCTGGTCCTCGACGGCCGGTTCACCTTCGAGCCCGGGCTGGACGTGACCGACGTGGACAGCGTGAAGGGGCTGGAGTGGGACTACGTCGTCGTCCCCGACGCGGTGGAATCGGCGTGGCCGCTCTCGGACGACGGGCGCCGCCGGCTGCACGTCGCCGTGACCCGCGCCTCCTGGCAGCTGTGGCTCGTGTCCCCGGGCACGCCCACCCGGCTCCTGTCCGGGGATCCTCCGGCTGCGTCCGGCAGATAGGGGAGCGCCGGCGGAGCGTTCCTCAGGGCGTGGAGGTCTGGTCGGGCCCGCTGCCGCCCGTCCCCGCCTCGGAGCTCCGGTCCGCCGCGGCCTCCGGGCCGGTGGGTGGAATCACTCCGTGCGGCGACAGCGGAAGCGCACGGCGTGGCGACCTCGCGACCATCGCCGGCATGGCGACCGGGACGATCGCGACCAGCGCCGGATGACCGGCGCGGTTGATGCGCACCCGCAGCGGGCTCCCCGGCCCGGTCTGCGCCACCTTCCAGCGCAGCGCCTGGGCTCGCT
This sequence comes from Myxococcaceae bacterium, assembly GCA_003818285.1. Classification (GTDB taxonomy): domain Bacteria; phylum Myxococcota; class Myxococcia; order Myxococcales; family Myxococcaceae; genus RPRB01. The sequence goes on along the minus strand of RPRB01000079.1, from coordinate 12,361 downwards.
GCACCGGCGTCCGGTCCACCTCGAGGATGATGTCCCCGGCGCGGAGCCCGGCCTGCTGCGCGGGGCTGCCGGTGATCACCTCCGACACGACCACTCCGCTGTAGCTCGGCCGCCCGAAGCTGCGGGCCACGTCCGGGGTGAGATCCACCACCGACAGGCCGAGCCAGCCGCGGCGCACCGCTCCGTACCGCCGGAGATCATCGACCACGGCCCGCGCGACGTCCACCGGGATGGCGAAGCCGATGCCCTGGCCGGTGGTGTTCACCGCGTTGGCGATGCCCACCACCTTCCCGTCGAGGCCGAGCATCGGACCGCCGGAGTTGCCGGGATTGATGGCCGCGTCGGTCTGGATGAAGTCGACGAAGCTGGTCCGTGAGCCGGGAATGATGTCCGTGCGTCCCTTGGCGCTCACCACGCCGACCGAGACCGAGCGGTCGAGCCCGTACGGGCTGCCGATGACCACCACCCAGTCGGCGATGTCCACGTCGAGCGCGCTTCCCAGGACGAGGCTGGGGAGCTTCCGGGCCACCTTCAGCTTCAGCAGGGCGCAGTCGGTGAGGGGGTCGGAGCCCACCAGCGTCGCCGGAACCTCCTCCGGCCAGCCGCGCGCATCGAGGAGCGGGGCGTGGAAGCTCTCCTCGTCATCCACCACGTGCTCGGCAGTGAGCACGTAGCCGTCGGGCGAGATGATGAAACCCGAGCCGATGCCCTTCTGCGGCTCGCCGGCGGCGTCGGGCTTCTCCTGCGTGGTGATGGAGACCACCGCGGGCAGAGCGGCCCGCGCGACCTGGACCAGCGCGGAGCGCTCCGCCGAGACCCGCCGCTCCTTCGCCTCATGCGCGGGCGCCCGCGCGAACGCCGGTGCCGCCACCAGCCCGCACGCGGTCACCCACGCCGCCCACGCCCGTCCCATCGCCGCCCCCGACCGCCAACCTCGCGGCGAAATTAGGGGTGAGGAGCGGCCGGCGGTAGCCCCGATGTTCAGCGGGAGCGCTTGGCGATGATCCGGTCGAGCGCGGCGCGGTCCTCCTCGCTGTGGCGCTCGCGGGGCTTCTGCGGCTCGCCCAGCGCGCCCCGGGCCCGGTCCATCGCATCGTCGGCGTGGTCCCGCAGCCAGTCGCCCGCCTCGCTGGTCCGCCAGGCCGTCCGAGCGTGCTGGAGCGGTGTCTTGCCGCCCACCTCCACCGTCGCCAGAGCGACGCCCAGGCTCACCGCCATCAGCGTCCACACGCAGGTCCGGATGAAGCCCATGAGACCTCCCTCCGTGTGTCTTACATTGACATACCCAGGCCCACAAAGAACCTGACACCCGACGCTCCCCAGAGGTGGGACCCCCCCCGAGGGAGCCCTTCGACTCCTTGGATCGAAGGGGGATCGAAGGTGTTTGACACCTTCAATCTCCTCGGGAATCCAGGCACTTGGGCGGAGGTCCCTGCCGGGCCAGGCGCCCGGCCCTTTCCCGCCGCCGTCGAATCGGGCAGTGACAGAGCGCTCGTGACCCCGGACCAGGCCTTCGCCGCAGCGCTGGAACGGGCCCGAACCCTGGGCCCGCCGCCGCCCGGCCCCGGGCCCCTCGACGCGTTCCGGAGCGAGACGACCGAGTGGCTGGCCCGCGTCCCCGAGCCACCGCTCTATCCGCGGGCGGACGATCCGGCGCGCGCCCGTGCTGCGGAGCTGCTCGCCGAGGGCATCGGGCTCCTCGGGCGGGGCTGGGCGCTCCAGCAGGCCGCGCGGCTCGAGGACGCCGACCTGCCCCTGGTCCGCGCCGTCCAGGCCCACGCCGAGGCGCTGGCTGCCACCACCGAGGGCCGCATCGTGCAGGCCGAGGAGGCGTGGGCCCGCGCCAGCCTGCTCGAGCGAGACAGCCGCACCCGCCGCCGGGCGTGGGTCCGCGAGGACGAGCTCGAGCGCCCGGTGTGGGACGCGAAGCGCCGGCTGTCCCGGTACGACCCGCGGCCGGCGCCCACCGTCCGGGCTCGCATCGCCTGCGCCCACCCGGGCTGCCGGGCCGAGCAGGAGGTCAGCTTCCCGCCGACGTATGCGCTGCACGGGTTCACCTGCGTCCGGTGCCGGCAGCCCTTCTCCGCCTACCTCGCCGAGTCGCGGGAGGTGCGCTCCCTCTCCGCGTCGTTCGGACGCCGGCTGTCGTTCCGGCTCGAGCCGCTGGGTGGGGGAGCCTCGCGGGTCGAGTTCGACAACGGCTCGCCCGAGTCGTTCCACGCCGCGCGCGGCGATCTGCTCGCCTTCCTCTACACGGAGGGTCCGGTGCTCCGGGGAGTCACCAACCTGTCCTCGGCCCGGACTCTCTGGAGGAGGCGCAGCGGTCCGTGCTGGATCGCCACCCAGGCCTATGGTGAGGCGGCCCCGGAGCTGGACGTCCTCCGGACGTGGCGCGACGACGTGCTGCTGCCAACGAGGATGGGCCGGGTGGCTGTCGCGTGTTACGACCGTTGCTCGCCGACGATGGTGCGGTGGCTCGAGCACCGCCCCCGGACCCGGGCCTGGGTGCGGCGAGGGCTGGACGCCCTGGTGCGGAGGATCGCGTGACGACGGATGGCGGAACCGAGGAGGCGGCGGGCGAGGTGGCGGAGGCTCCGCCCCGCTTTCCGCTGCTCCCGGTGGCCCTGCTCGCCCTGGGCATTGCCGGACTCCTCTGGTCGGGCATCCAGGAGGCGCGGACCTCGCGTCCGGCGGAGAAGGGCCAGCGCCTCGCGCCGGCCTTCGACCTGGAGAAGTTCGGCGGCGGCTCCATCCGCTCCTCCGAGCTCCGGGGCAAGGTGGTGATGCTCGACTTCTGGGCGACCTGGTGCGGGCCCTGCATCGCCGAGATGCCGATCCTCCTCAAGCTGGCCAGCGAGTACGAGCCCCGCGGGGTGGTGTTCCTCGCCGCGAGCCGCGACGATCCGGGCGTCGCCAAGGTGCAGGTGGGGATGTTCATCGACCAGCGGGCCCCGAACCTCGCCCGCCACGCCGCCTTCGCCGACGACGAGACGGCCGACGCGTACGCCGTGTCGGCCATTCCCACGATGGCGCTCATCGACCGGAAGGGGCAGCTGCACGCCACGTACCTCGGCGCGGCGAGCGAGCGCACCTGGCGCGCGCGGATCGAGGAGGTCCTCGCCCGGGACTGAGCGCGGTCCTCGCCCGGGACTGAGCGCGGGTTCGGGATGGCCGAGCCCTACCGGAGGGACACCTGCGTCCCTCCGGTGATCATCTGCTGCATCTCCGGCTCGAAGAAGTGGTACGGGTGCACCGTCTCCGGCCGGGTGACCTCGTCCAGCTTCTTCCGGAGCGGCTCGGGCAGCTCGAAGGAGAGGGCCGCCAGGTTGTCGTCGAGCTGCGAGGGCTTCGTCGCCCCGATGATGGTGGAGGCGACGCCCGGGCGGCGCGCGACCCAGGCCAGCGCCACCTGCGCCGGGGAGCGCCCCACCTCCTTCGCGACCGACACGAGCGCGTCGACGATCTGCCAGTTCCGCTCGGTGAAGAGCTTGAGGAAGCCCGGGTTCGCCGACTGCTGGATCGCACCCAGCCGGCCCTGTCCCTCGAGCGAGCGGTCGCGGCGGTACTTCCCGGACAGCATGCCGCTGGCCAGCGGGCTCCAGGGGCAGATGCCCATGCCGAGGGCGAGCGCGGCGGGGACGTGCTCGCGCTCGATGTTGCGCTCCACCAGCGAGTACTCGAGCTGCAGCGCGCAGATCGGCTCCCAGCCGCGGAACTCGGCGATGGTCTGGGCGCGGGCGAGGTACCAGGCCGGCACGTCGGAGAAGCCCACCGCGCGGATCTTCCCCGCCCGCACCAGGGCATCGAGCGTGGACAGCACCTCCTCCACCGGGGTGAGCCCGTCCCAGGCGTGCAGCCAGTACAGGTCCACATAGTCCGTCTGCAGTCGCCGCAGCGAGCCTTCCAGCGCGCGGTGGATGTTCTTCCGCCCGTTGCCGCCGGAATTGGGGTTTCCCGGCTCGGCGGCGAAGGTGAACTTGGTGGCCAGCACCACCCGGTTCCGGTTTCCCCGGTCGCGGATGAACTTCCCCACCAGCGTCTCGCTGCTCCCGCCGGTGTACCCGTCCGCGGTGTCGACGAAGTTGCCGCCGGCGTCGAGGTAGCGGTCGAACATCTCGCGGGCGGCGGACTCCGCCGAGCCCCAGCCCCACTCGGTGCCGAAGGTCATCGTCCCCAGACAGAGCCGGGAGACGCGAAGGCCACTGCGGCCGAGGAGCACGTAGTCCTGGAGGCGAGGCGGGGTGTCGGGCATGGGCGAACCCTCCGAGGCGAGGCGGACGAGATAACGCCCCTCCGGCCCGGTGCCGCATCACTTCTGTGGCTTGCCGCCCTTGTCGTCCTCGAGTAACCGGAACTCGACGCGGCGGTTCTTCGCCCGTCCCAGCGCGGTGGCGTTGTCGGCGATGGGCCGCTCGAAGCCGTACCCCGCGCTGACCAGCCGGCTCCGGGCGATGCCGTGCTGGACGAGGTACTCCACCACGGCGGCGGCGCGCCGGCGCGAGAGATCCAGGTTGTAGGCCGCGGTGCCCTTGTTGTCGGTGTGCCCCTCGACCCGCACGTGCTTCAGCTGCGGGTTCTTGGAGAGAACGCTCACCACCTCGTCGAGGAGCGGGAAGGACTCGGGCTTGATGACCGCCTTGTCGTAGTCGAAGTGGACGCTGCCCCGGAGGCGAACGCGGTCGGACTCCAGCGTCACCAGGGGACCCGTGACCGGACAGCCGTCGTTCTCCGCCGGGCCGGGCTCGTCCGGGCACTTGTCCTCGGGATCGGGGATGGCGTCCTTGTCCCGGTCGGGGCAGCCGTCGAGCTCCATGGTGCCGGGCTCGCGCGGGCACCGGTCGTCGACGTTCGGGATGCCGTCCTTGTCCCAGTCGAGGTCGGGGCAGCCGTCGGGCCCGTCCCCGGGCTCGTCGGGGCAGCGGTCGCGCTCGTCGGGCACGCCGTCGTGATCCCGGTCCTTCACTGGCGCCGCGGGCTCGGGCTCGAACTCGTAGCGGATCCCGGCGAGCATCCGGAACGCCTCGCGGCCGTAGCCGGCGTTGCTCGAGAATCCACGGCCCACCGCGAACGTCGCTCCCCAGTGCTTCCCGAAGAGGGTGCGCGCGCCGACGAGAAACTCCCAGGGCGTGGTGGCCGAGGCGCTGCTCGTCCCGATGTTGCTCGCGAAGGGCTGCGAGAGCGGGGTGGAGAAGGTGGTCTCGGCGATGAGCTCGGGTCGCCGGAAGACGCTGCCGGTGGGAAGGGTCCAGACGACGGCGCCGCCGCCGGTGAGCTCGTTCTCCACGATGAGCTGGAGGAAGCGGCCCGTGCTCCGGTACCGGAGACCGACGTTCAGAAGCAGCCGGACCGGGCCGAACGCGCGCTCGACGTTCAGCCGTGGGGCGAAGATGACGCCGTTGCCGCCGAGGAAGCTCTCGGCGCTGCCGGTGGGAAGGCGAAGCTCGGGGACCAGCGCGAGGTCCACCGGGAGCTTCCAGCTCGCCGGGCTGAAGAGGCGTGGGACCAGCCGGAGGTCGCCGAGCCCGCCGGACACGCCGGTGTTGAACGGAGGGAAGCCCCCGGCGATCTCCTCGAAGTTGTCGCCCTGGGCAAAGGTGACCGGCAGGTCTCCGGCAATCTCGAGGAAGGGCAGCACCGTCCACGCGCCGAGCAGATGGCCGTCCACTCGCCAGGGGATGAAGTTGCCGGTCTTCTGATCGCCGTTCCGGGCGGCGAGGATCTGAACGTTCCAGTCGAAGAGCAGCTCGCCGTGCCAGCTGCCGGGCGGAGCAGCGCGCGCTCCCTCCACCACGAAGGCCGAGGACGAGAGCGGCGTCGCCTTCTGCGGGACGGCGTCGAATCCGCGAGCGTTCGCGTCCGGAAGCTGGGCGGCCGCCGGCACCGCTGCCAGCGCGGCGGCGAGTCCGGCCGTGAGCGCGGCGCCCCTCATCCAGAGCAAGGGTTACCGCAACTCGGCCCATTTCCCGAAAAAACGGCCACTTGCATGGTGGGCGTCACACCCACCTCCGGTTGACCCGGGCGGGGCAGCGGTTAGTGTTGCCGGTGCTGAAGGGGGCGCCCTGGTTTCGACGGGGGCATAGAAGCCCTTGGACGCGTGCCGAGTGGGCCTGACACTCGTAAATCACGAAGGCAACGACACAAAAGCCAACGACAACGTTGAGCTCGCGCTGGCTGCTTAAACAGTCTTAGCGCGCGGTCACCCGGGTCTCGGCCCGTGGGCTCGGGAGTGACCGTCAGAATGCGGGCTGGCCGTCCGGGAGGGCCCGGACCCTGGACGGCGAGACTGTTCCGGGATGGGGTGGAGGAGAGGGCGTCCGTGCCCGCTCGCCGCCCGACTCCAAATCGCGGACTACGCACGTAGTGTCTCGGGGTGGAAGGCTTCCGGACGCGGGTTCGATTCCCGCCGCCTCCACAATGAAGTCGAGCGGTTGCCGCATCTTTCGGCGGCAACCGCTCTCCATTCGCTACGCAGCACGAACGCCGTCAGCGCGCCAGCTCCTCACGGATTTCTTCGCGAAGGGCAGCGATTCTGTCCGCCATCCCGTTGATGGCGATGACGCTTCCCGCGTCCTCGATCTCCCGCATCTGCTGCGCCGCGATGTGGAGCCGATTCGCGATGCCGAGGAGCATGTCCCGGCCGAGCCGCTCAGAGGGCGGAGCCCCTTCCCGCTCAATCCCTTCGGCGATGATGTCGTTGCACAGACTGATGCACTCGTCGCAGATGTAGACCGTCGGCCCGGCGATGAGCTTCTTCACCTTGTGCTGCGACTTCCCGCAGAACGAGCAGCACAGCGTCTGGTTGGGCTTCTCCACGTTCTTCCCTGCCATCGAAGCCCTCCGCGGGATGAGCCTCCCCAGTGCTCGCCTCGGGCGCTAGTCAGCGCTCTCGGGAGGGCAGCGATTGCAGTCGCTCTCCACCACGCCACCAGCGGAGCGGGAACGAGCACACCGGGGTCCGCCGTCAGCAGGAGCCTGGGAATTGAGGTCGAGAGCGATGCAGCGGCCGAGCGGCCCGCGGTACGGACGGATGTTGCGCCAGACGTAGGAGGACGTCGGGTGCCGTGGAGGAGGAGGATCGGCGCACCGGCCCCGCGATCTACGTACGCCATTCGGGACCCGAGGACCTCGACCTGCTGCAGCGGTTGCTGCTGCTCGACTCGAGCGCCGGCGGTGCTCATGCATTCACCTCCGGCGTCCCGAGGCGGCGGAGCTGGAGCCGCACCGCCTCCACCAGGCCTCTCCGGCTTCGAGGCGATGGATCGCTCGGGAAGAACGCGGTGACCCGGTGTGCCTCCCCGATCGCCGCGAGGTGCTCACGTACCTCCGGCAAGCCTCCTTCGCTCAGCTCGAGCCGGCCGGGCACCACCCGCCCGAGCTCGAGGGCCCGAGAGAGACGCCGCTGACACCGGCAGGGCGCCGCGGGGTTGTAGACCCCGCACTCGCTCCACCTGTGACCGAGGCCCTCAGGTCGGGTTCCGGACGAGCCGGAGCGCGTGCTCGACGGCTTCCGCCGCGGTCGCCGCCCGCACGATGTCCCGACGTGGGATGCCCGACCTCGACAGCTCCCAGGTGTCGAGACCGACGACCGGCTTCCCCGTCTTCAGCGCGAGGGCGATCTCCGACAGGGTTCCATACTCCCCTCCGACGGCGATGAGCACGTCCGCGGCCCGGACGACGAGCGCGTTCCGGGCCTCGCCGAGTCCGGTGGGGATCGCCACGTCCACCCAGGGGTTCGCGTCACTGCGATCGGTCCCGGGGAGAATGCCGACCGTCCCGCCGCCCTCCGACTTTGCCCCGCGGCAGGCGGCCTCCATCACTCCGCCAAGCCCACCACAGACGACGACCGCTCCACTCCTCGCGAGAAGCCGTCCGACTTCCTCGGCGAGGGCGGCGACCCGGGTATCCGGCGCACCCGCTCCCACGACCGCAACGTGACGTCGCCCAGCCATCGGGAGCAATCATGCACCGGGGGCGTGGCCGAAGATCGAGCGTCGAGAGCACGCCGGTGCTAGTTCTGGGCCGATGCCCGTCATCGTGCTCGAATCGACCCTGAGGTGTCCGGTGTGCCGCCACCTCAGGCGCGAGACGATGCCCACCAACGCATGCCAGTGGTTCTACGAGTGCCAGCGCTGCCAAACCGTCCTCGAGCCGAAGGCGGGTGACTGCTGCGTCTACTGCTCGTACGGTTCGGTGCCTTGCCCACCGATCCAGGAGCGCGGCAAGGCCGCCGGCTCCACGAGCTGACGACCCGAGTCTCGAGAAAAAGCGCGGCTACGGCCGCTACGCCGCGATGCTCGGTCCGGCCGGCGGGGCGACGGGTCGGGCCTGCATCCGCTGCCTGTACTCCTCGGCCGGGACGAGGAACTCCGGGTCGCCCGCGTGCAGCCTGGCCGCTTCCCTCGGACCGCGGGGCCGGAGCACTGCCTTCGGTTGGAACCTCCGGAAGGCGAACGCCTGCTGGACCACGATGTTCTGCGGCCACTCGACGTCGAGGCCGTAGCTCTCAGGCTTCCGGTCAGGCAGGTACGCCGTCCCCAGCAGCCAGTCCCAGAACGAGAACTTCGTGGCGAAGTTGACGTCGTGGATCTCCCGGGCATGGTGCCAGCGGTGCATGTACGGACCGTTGATCACCCACTTCAGCGGTCCCATGTCCCAGTCGATGTTGCTGTGGATCCACATCCCCCAGCAGGCGTCGATGACCGACTTGATGGCCGCCACCTCGGGGGACATGAACAGGATGATCGGCGCCAGCTCCGCCGTACCGGTGATGGTGTTCTCGATGACGTGTCCGCGCGATCCGCCCACCCAGTCGACATCCGGTGTCGAGTGATGGGCCTCGTGGATGCGCCACAGGTACGGGTTCACGTGCATCCAACGGTGGAACAGGTAGATGAACAGGTCGTGGGAAAACAGGGAAATCAGGACCTGGAGCGCCAAGGGCCACTCGCGGATGCCCCGGGTCTGGCTCCAGCCAGTGAGGTGGTCGATGCCGGGGATGACGAACTTGGCCGCCAGGAGCCCCATCAGTACCGAGAAGACGGTGCTGAACCAGACCAGGTCCGTCCAGAACTCGCGGCGCAGAAACGGCTGTCGCTCGTACGGGAACCGACGCTCGAGGGCGATCATCAGGAACGCCCAGAGGACGATGAGGGCCGTGGGGAACAAACCACCAGGAGTTATCAACGCGAGACGGGGTGCGCAGCAAATTTCTCACCCCCGGTCCAGCCCCCCTGGACGTCGACTTGACGTGGGGCTTGTTGCCGGTGAAAGGGATGGGGACTTTCTGCGATGACCGCCCCGTTTCTCCTACTCGCAGCGCTCGCCGGTTCGGTGGCTGTCGCGGCCTGGCTCCGTACCCCGGAATACGACCGTTCGCGCATCTACCCCCGCGAGCCCGAGCGCTGGGCGGGGATGACCGGAAAGCCCGCACCGCTCCGCCATGCGCTGGGGACACTGCTCTTCTGGGCGGTGGCCGTGTTTGGACTGGGCCTCGGCAGCGCGGTCACCTCCGCGGGTGCCCCCGGTGAGACAGGGCTCGCGCTGGCGGTCGGGCTCGCGGCCGGGGCGGTGCTCGCGCTCGTCGCCGCGCGGCGAATGCTGCGGGCGGGCCCGGGCGCGATGCGGATGACGCCCCGGCCGCGCAAGGCGCCGGTGGGTCGGGTGCCGCGGGTTCTGTTCGTCTGCGGCTCGCCCAACCAGACCGGCCAGATGGTGCAGATCGCTCGCGCCCTGCCAGAGGTCGAGGCCTGGTTCACGCCGTACTACTCGGATTGGACCCACCACACGGCGATTCTCAAGCTCGGTCTCTTCGAGCCGGCGATTCACGGGCACAAGCGCCGCGGCATCTGCGCCGACGAGCTGAATCGGCGTGGGCTGCGCATCGACTTGGGTGCCGAACGGAACGACTACGACCTCTGGGTCTGTCCCAACGATGCGATCATTCCGGCCGGGCTCTCCTGCACCCCCTGGGTCCTGGTCCAGGAAGGCATCATGGAGCAGCCCAACTGGCGGACCTGGGTGTGGCGCAAGACCCGGCTGATGCCCCGGGGCATCGCGACCACCGCGGTGTTCGGGCTCACCAAGCAGTACGAGAAGTTCTGCGTCGCCAGCGAGGGTTACCGGAAGCAGTTCCTCGCCGAGGGCATCTCGCCGGACAAGCTGGTCGTGACCGGGATCCCGAATTTCGACGACTTCGCCCGGTTCAGAGACAACGATTTCCCGCATCACGGCTACGTGCTGGTCTGCACCAGCGACGGGCGGGAGACGATGATGAAGGTCGACCGCCCGGCCCTGCTGCAGAGGTCGCTGGAGATCGCCGCCGGTCGCCAGCTCGTCTTCAAGCTCCACCCCAACGAGAACGTGGAGCGGGCCACCCGCGAGATCCTCGCCCTCGCGCCCGGCGCGCTGGTCTTCGCCGACGGCAACGCCGAGGAGATGGTGGCCAACTGCGACGTGCTCATCACCGAGCACAGCTCGCTCACCTTCTGCGGACTGGCCCTGGGCAAGGAGGTCCACACCAACCTCCCGCTGGAACAGGTGGAGGCGCTCACGCCGGTACAGAACCGCCGCGCCGGCCAGGAGATCGCGGACGTGATACGCGAAGTCCTGCGCGCTCGGGGTCGGGGACTCCTCGAGAGAACGGACGCGCAGCGAATCGCCTCCTGACGGAGAGAAAGAGCACGATGGGCATCGAGGATTTCAAGAACGGCACCGGACAGCGGCTGTACGCGCGGGCGAAGCAGATTCTCCCCGGAGGCGCACAGCTCCTCGGCAAGCGGGCCGAGATGTACCTGCCGGAGCTGTGGCCCGCCTACTACTCGCGCGCCTCGGGCTCCGAGGTGTGGGACCTGGACGGCCGCCGCTACCTGGACTTCACCATGGTGGGCATCGGAGCCCAGACGCTGGGCTACGCCGACCCGGACGTGGAGAAGGCGGTCATCGACGCGGTGAAGTCCACGCCGATGTGCACCCTCAACCCGCCCGAGGACGTCGGCCTGGCCGAGCTGCTGCTCGAGCTCCACCCCTGGGCGGACATGGTGAGCTACTCCCGCACCGGCGGCGAGGTGATGGCCAAGGCGGTGCGCATCGCCCGCGCCGCCACCGGCCGGGACGAGATCGCCTTCTGCGGCTACCACGGCTGGCATGACTGGTACCTCTCGGTGAACCTGGCAGGGGGCGACGACCTCAAGGGGCACCTGCTGCCCGGACTCGATCCACTCGGCGTTCCTCGCGGGCTCACCGGCACCACCCACCCCTTCGCCTACGGGGACCTGGACGCGCTCCGGAAGGTCGTCGAGGCCCGGGGCAACAAGCTCGCGGCCATCGTGATGGAGCCGGTGCGCGGGGCGGGGCGCATCCCCGGCTTCCTCGAAGGCGCTCGGGAGATCGCGACGAAGAACGGCTCGGTCCTGCTCTTCGACGAGATCACCGCCGGGTTCCGGATGAACACCGGCGGTGCGCATCTGGTCTACGGCGTCGATCCGGACATCGCCACCTACGCCAAGGCCCTCTCCAACGGCTTCGCGATGGCGGCCATCGTCGGGCGCAAGTCGGTCATGGAGGCGGTGCAGAAGACCTTCATCTCCAGCGCCTACTTCACCGAGCGGGTCGGCCCCGCCGCGGCGCTCGCCACGATCACCAAGCACCGGAAGCTCGACGCCGGCAAGACGCTCACCGAGATCGGCACCCGGGTGCAGGCCGGCTGGAAGAAGGCCGCCGAGCGCACCGGCGTTCCCCTCACCGTCACCGGCATCCCGGCGCTGGCCGGCTTCGGCTTCCAGGACCCCGACGCCCCGGCCCTGATGACCCTCTTCATCCAGGAGATGCTGGGCCGCGGCTTCCTCGCCTCCGACCGCTTCTACCCGACGGTGCGGCACGAGGAGCAGCACGTCTCGGCGTACCTCGACGCGGTCGAGGCGGCATTCGGGAAGGTCGCGGACGCCCGGGCCAAGGGTGACGTGCGCTCGCGGCTGCTCGGGCCGGTGAAGCACACCGGCTTCGCGCGGCTAGCTTAGTGCTCCGACCGGGTGTGCTCATCGCTGCGGCGGCCAATCCTCTCGCTGCGACGCGCAGCCTCGTCGCTACGCTGCTCGACGTGCCGCAAGGCACGCCTCCGCTGCTCGCTCCTCGGCTGCGCCGTCTCGCTTCGGTCTCGGCCACCTCGCTGTGCTCACCGCACCCCGGTCGGAGCACTGGACGGTCTACTTGGTGGGCGCCTTGCGCTCGTGCTCCGGAATCCGGGTGCGCGAGGCGTCCACGGTCTTCAGCTCGCCCAGGTGGTGCCGGTACCAGTTCACCCCCGCGAACTTCTGGTTGAGCGCGAAGACGTCGGGGTGGGCGTCCAGGTAGTCCAGGATGGCCT
>RPRB01000078.1 GCA_003818285.1 Myxococcaceae bacterium | reverse complement strand
TCTCCTCCATCAGCTCCGCCTCGAGGTGGTTCCGGGGCGCGAAGTCGACATGCCCGCCTTCGGTGGCGAAGGGACGGTGGCGCTGCCCGTCCCAGTAGAGGCCCGCGCAGCCCAGCCCCGTGCCCGCCGAGAGGATCGCCTGGTTCCCTACGGCGTCGTGCGCGCCGGCCTGCAGGATCGCGCAATCGGTGGGCCAGCGGTGGCGCAGCCCGTAGGCGTTGGCCTTCAGGTCGTTGAGCAGCGTCACCTTCGGGACGGCGAGGAGGTCGGCGAGCCGCCGGGAATCCACCACCCAGGGCAGGTTCGGGGTCTCGGTGCGCCCGTTCTTCACCGGCCCGGCCACTCCCAGCGCCGCCCCGACGGCCGACGGCCGCGTTTCCTGGACGAAGCGACGGACGATGGTTTCCAGATCAGGCGCGGAACGGCTGGAGTAGGTGATCTCCTTCACCAGCAGGAGCCGCCCGGCCTGGACCTCGAAGGTCGCCAGCCGGGCGTTGGTCCCGCCGATGTCCCCGGCGACGATCACGAGCCCGAGTTCTCCCAGTGCCGACCGTCACGGCGGAGCAGCTCGTCCGCTTCCGGCGGCCCCCACGTCCCGGCGGGGTAGTTGGGATAGTTTCGTGGCGGGAGCGCCTTCCACACGTCGAGCACCGGCTGCACCATCGACCAGCCCCCCTGCACCATGTCCGCGCGCTGGAACAGCGTCGCGTCGCCAATCATCGCGTCGTAGAGCAGGGTCTCGTACCCGGTGCTGGGGACCTTCCCGAAGTAGTCGACGTAGTCGAAGTCCATCTCCACCGTGCCCATGGTGAGCACCGGGCCCGGCACCTTCGCCCCGAAACGAAGCGAGATCCCCTCCTTCGGCTGGATGTGGATGTAGAGGCGGTTGGTGGTGAGCCGGTCCACCGAGGTGTGCTGGAACAGCATCGCCGGCGCGTGCTTGAACTGGATGACGATCTGGGTCATCCGCTTCGGGAGCCGCTTCCCCGTCCGCGCGTAGAAGGGGACGCCCGCCCAGCGCCAGTTGTCCACCAGCAGCCGCAGGGCGACGAAGGTCTCGGTGTTGCTCTCGGGCGGGACCTTCTCCTCCTGGCGGTAGCCCGGGACCTTCTTCCCGTCGATCTCCCCCGGGCCGTACTGGCCGCGCACCGCCTGGTGCAGCACGTCCTCGGGCGAGAGCGGCTCGATGGAGTTGAGCAGCTTCACCTGCTCGTCCCGCACCGCGTCCGCGCTGAAGGAGATCGGCGGCTCCATCCCCACCAGGCTGATCAGCTGGGCGATGTGATTGGGCACCATGTCCCGCATCGCGCCGGCCATGTCGTAGTACGGGCCCCGACCCTCGACCCCCAGCTCCTCGGCCACGGTGATCTGCACGTGGTCGATGTAGTTCCGGTTCCAGATCGGCTCGAACATCCCGTTCCCGAACCGGAAGACCATGAGGTTCTGGACGGTCTCCTTCCCGAGATAGTGGTCGATCCGGAAGATCTGATTCTCACCGATGACTGAGCGAATGGTCCGGTTGAGCTCCACCGCGCTGGGCAGGTCGTGACCGAACGGCTTCTCGATGATCACCCGCCGCCACCGCCCGTTCTCCTCCCCGGCGAGGCCGCTCTTGCCGAGGTTCTGGATGATGGGGGCAAAGAAGTTCGGCGAGACGGAGAGGTAGAACAGGTAGTTCCCCGGGGTGCCGACCTGCGAGTCGGTCTTCTTCAGGAACTCGGCCAGGCCGGAGAACGACTCTGGCTTCGTCGCATCCGCGGCGAAGTAGAAGATTCGCTCGGAGAGCGCGCCCCAGGCGGCGCGCATCGGCTCGCTGGACAGGCACTTGTCCTCGGGCTTCACCTCGTCCCGGAACTGGGCATGGCTCATCTGCGTCCGGGCGACGCCGACCACCGCCAGGTTCCGGGGGAGGAAGCCGCCGTTCTGGAGATTCAGCACCGCGGGGATCAGCTTCCGCTTCGTCAGGTCACCGGAAGCTCCGAAGATGACGATGACGCACGGATCGGCGGTGCGGTTGTGCGGAGGGGTCAGCGCCGTCTCGAGCTTCTGAACCATGGACCTGGGCTCCTGCGCTACTTCGGTTCCACGTGGCCACCGAACTGCTTGCGCATCGCCGACAGCAGCTTCTCGGCGAAGGTGTGCTGCTGCCGGGAGCGGAAGCGGGTGTACAGCGCCGCGCTCAGCACCTCCGCCGGAACCGCCTCGTCGATCGCCGCCTGGATCGTCCACCGGCCCTCGCCCGAGTCCTGCACGTAGCCTTCGTAGGCCTCGAGCTTCGGGTCCTCGGCCAGCGAGATGCTGGTCAGGTCCAGGAGCCAGCTCGACACCACGCTTCCCCGCCGCCACAGCTCGGCGATGTCCGCCAGGTTGAGGTCGTAGCGGTAGTCCTCCGGCAGCTCCGTGGAGGTGGCGTTCTTGAAGATGTCGAAGCCCTCGGCGTACGCCTGCATCAACCCGTACTCGATGCCGTTGTGGACCATCTTCACGAAGTGGCCCGAGCCCGAGGGCCCACAGTGGAGGTAGCCCAGTTCCGCCGTGCTCTTGCCGTCGCGCCCCGGCGTGGCCGGGATGTCGCCCCTGCCCGGAGCGAGTGTCCGGAGCACCGGCTCGACGCGGCTGACTGCCTCCTTCGGCCCCCCCACCATCAGGCAGTAGCCGCGCTCGACGCCCCACACCCCGCCGCTGGTGCCCGCGTCGACGTACTGGATGCCCTTCTTCCCGACCTCCTTCGACCGCCGGACGTCGTCCTTGAAGAAGCTGTTCCCGCCGTCGATGATCGTGTCGCCGGCTTCGAGCAGCTTCGCCAGCGACTGCACGGTGCTCTCCGTCGGCTCGCCGGCGGGGACCATGATCCACACCGCGCGAGGCTTCTGGAGCTTGGACACCAGCTCCTCCAGGCTCTTCGCCGGCGTCGCACCCTCCTTGCCGAAGCCGGTCACCACGTCGGCCCGCGGGTCGTAGACCACGCAGGCGTGCCCGCTCTTCATCAGCCGGCGGACCATGTTCCCGCCCATCCGGCCCAGGCCGATCATCCCGATCTGCATCGCTGTCGCTCCTGACTGCCGACTGCCCGGTGAGGACTGCTTTCTCGTCGCGGTGGACTAGGCCGCCTGATCGATGGACTCGCGCAACTTTCGAAGCGCGGCGTCCAGCGGCCCGCGCAGGTGAACGCGCAGCGCCCGCCGCTTGCCCGCGGCGAGCACCTCGAAGTCACCCCGTGCCTGCGCCGCCTTCACCACCCCGAAGGTGTACTTCTGCCCCGGGACCGGAAGCTGCACCGCATCGTCGCAGGTGACCTGGAGGAACACCCCCTGGTTTGGGCCCCCCTTGTAGGCCTGGCCGGTGGAGTGGAGGAACCGCGGCCCGAAGCCGAGGCAGGTGGCGACCTTCTTCGCGTCGCGCACGCGGATCCGCGCGGCCTGGAGCACCGCCTCGTTCTCCAGCGTCATGGGCACGTACGCCAGGAGCCCGAGGTAGTCGCCGGCACCGAGGCGGCCGAGGTGCTTCCGGAGGACGACCGAGAAGGTCTTGCTCCCCTGGAGCGCCATCGCGTTCGCCGGGTCGGCGAAGAGCGCCACCGGGCCGTCCTCGAGGAACGGCTGCTCATCCGGGAGGGAGCCGGTCTTCTCGTAAGCCTCGGTCAGCTTCCGGGTCTCGATCTTGCTCGCCTCGACGTCCGGCTGGTCGAACGGGTCGATGCCCAGCACCGAGCCCGCCACCGCGGTGGCGATCTCCCAGCGGAAGAACTCCTGGCCGAGCACGTACGGCTCCTCGACCGAGATCCGCACCACCGGCTGCCCGGCCTTCGCCAGCGCATCGACCGCCCGGTCCTGCGCGGTGTCCGGCGCCGACTCGAGCCGGAGGTAGGCGAAGACCCGGTCCTGGCCGTAGCTCTCCGGGCTCGCGAGCGCCTCCCGGTCCACCGGGATGAGCCCCTTGCCCTGCTTCCCGGTCGACTCGGCGAGCAGCTGCTCCAGCCATGCGCCCACGTCGCCGATGCCGGGACTGGTGACCAGCGTCACCTTGTTTCGCCCGGCGTTGCCCAGCGTCCCCAGCACCGCGCCGAGGATGCCGCCCGGGTTCTTCGAGGCGGGCACCGACCCTGCGCAGGCCTCGACCATGGTCAGGGTGCTGCCCAGGAACCGCGGCAGATCCACGCCCATCACGCCCGCCGGCACCATTCCGAAGTTGGAGAGCGCCGAGTAACGGCCCCCGATGCTCGGCCGGCCGGGGAAGATGGCCCGGAAGCGGTGCTCCTTCGCCACCTGCTCCATCTTCGAGCCGGGATCGGTGATGGCCACGAAGTGCCGGCCGGCCTTCTCCTGGCCGATGGCCTTCACCGTCTCCGCCCAGAAGTACTGGAAGAGGATGTTGGGCTCGAGCGTGCTCCCGCTCTTGCTGGAGACGATGAACAGCGTCCGCGCGGGGTCGATGCGCTTCCGGAAGGACAGCACCTGGACCGGATCCGTCGAGTCGAGCACCAGCAGCTCCGGCTTGCCCTTCACCGGACCGAAGGTCTGGGCCATCACCTCGGGACACAGCGAGCTTCCGCCCATCCCGAGGAGCAGGGCGTGCGGGAAGCGCTCCTGGTCGATGTCCCGGAGGAAGGCCTCCAGCTCGGGGCTGACCCGCGCCGTGCCGTTGACGATGTCGAGCCAGCCGAGCCACTTCGCCTCGTCCTGGTTCGTCCACAGCGAGGCATCCCGCTGCCAGAGCCGCTGCATCTTCCGGCCCTGGTCCCAGTCGGCCAGGGTGCGCTTCACCTCCGAGTCGAGCTCGGGGGGAAGCTGCAGGGTGATGCCATTCACTTCCGGCCTCCGCCGCCCTTCAGCCGGCTCTCCACCGCGGAGATCAGCTGGTGGAAGCTGTCGGAGAAGCTCTTCACGCCCTCGTCGACCAGCTGGTCGGTCACCGCCTTCATGGAGATTCCCGACTGCTCCAGCTTGCCCATCACCGCATCGGCCTGGTCGAGGCCCTGGTCCAGGGTGCGCCGGACCTTGCCGTGGTCGCGGAAGGCGTCGAGCGTCGCCGGAGGGATGGTGTTCACCGTGTCCGGTCCGATCAGCTCATCCACGTAGAGGACGTCGGAGAATTTTGGATTCTTGGTGCCGGTGCTGGCCCAGAGCACGCGCTGGGTCTTCGCTCCCTTGTCGGCCAGGGCCTGCCAGCGGGGGCCGGAGAAGAGCGTCTTGTATTTCTGGTAGGCCTGCTTGGCGTTGGCGATGGCCACCTTGCCGGTGACCTCGTCGAAGAGGGCTCGCTGCTGGGGTGTGGCGGTCTTCTCGCGGCTGGCGATGATCTTCTCCACCAGGGTGTCGATCCGGCTGACGAAGAAGCTCGCCACCGAGGCGCTCTGCGAGACGTCCTCGCCCCGGGCGGCCCGCTTCTCCAGCCCGCGGATGTAGGCCTCGGCGACGGCGACGTAGGCGTCCTGGCTGAAGAGCAGGGTCACGTTGATGTTCAGACCGTCGGAGACGCACTGCTCGATCGCCGGCACGCCCTCCACCGTGCCGGGGATCTTCACCATCACGTTCGGGACCCCGAGCTTCTTCCAGAGGCGACGGGCCTCGGCCACGGTGCCCTGGGTGTCGTGGGCCAGGGTGGGCGTCACCTCGATCGAGCAGTAGCCGTCCCGATGCCGGGTCTGCTCCCAGACCGGGCGGAAGATCCGCGCCGCGTCGCCGATGTCCCGGATCGCCAGCGCCTCGAACACCTCGCCCGCCGACGATCCCCGCGGCGCCCATTCCTGGAAGAGGTCGTCGTAGTCCTCACTGCCCTCGACCGCTTTCTGGAAGATGGTGGGGTTCGAGGTCAGGCCCTTGAGGCCGTCGTTGTCGATGAGCCGCTGGAGCTCGCCGGTGGTGACGAGGCTCCGCCGCATGAAGTCGAGCCAGACGCTCTGGCCCTGCTCGCTCAGCGCCTTGAGAGGATTCATGACTGCTCCTTGTTGCCCAGCCGCCGTTCCTGGCGTCCCTCGGGTGAGTAACGGGCAGCGAGGATCGCTTTCACCAGATCGACCGCCAGCGCCCGCCCGATGTTGCGTGCGATGCGCATGGGGTCAGGGACCCTTCCGCCCGAGCTGCTCCTTCGCCGCGGCCACCACGTGGTCGGTGGTGAAACCGAAGTGCGGCAGCAGATCCTTGATCGGCGCCGAGGCGCCGAAGCTCTTCATCCCCAGGATCTTCCCGGTGCGGCCCACGTAGGCCTTCCAGCCGAACATCGCCGCCTGCTCCACCGCGACCCGGGCAGTGACCGAGGAGGGAAGCACCGACTCCCGGTACTCCGGCGACTGCTGCTCGAAGATCTCCCAGCAGGGCATGCTGATCGCCCGAGCACGGATGCCTTCCGCCTTCAGCTTCTCGTGGGCCTCGACGATGAGGCGCACCTCGCTCCCGGTGGCCATCAGAAGCACCTCGGGCTTGCCGCCCTCGGCCTCCGCGAGGACGTACGCTCCCTTCCGCGCGCCGCTCGCCGGCGCGTACTTCGTCCGGTCGAAAGTGGGGAGCGCCTGCCGGCTGAGACTGAGGATGGCGGGGTGGTGCTTGCTCTCCATCACCACCCGGTAGCACTCGGTCACCTCGTTCGCGTCCCCGGGCCGGATCACCAGAAGGCCTGGCATCGCCCGCAGCGAGGCGAGCTGCTCGATCGGCTGGTGCGTCGGCCCGTCCTCGCCGAGGCCGATGGAGTCGTGGGTCATCACGTGGAACGCGGGGATCTCCATCAGCGACGAGAGCCGGATCGGCGCGCGCATGTAATCGGTGAAGGTGAGGAAGGTGCTCCCGAACGCCCGCAGCTTGCTCAGCACCATCCCGTTCACGATCGCGCCCATCGCGTGCTCGCGGACGCCGTAATAGATGTTCCGGCCGCCCGGCTCGCCCGCGGCGAGGTTCGGCTCGCCCTTGATGGTCACCTTGGTCGAGCCGCTGAGGTCGGCCGCGCCGCCGAGGAGCCAGGGAATCCTCTTCGCCAGCGCGTTCAGCACCTGGCCCCCCGACTCGCGGGTGGCCATCCCCTTCGGATCGGCGGGAAAGACCGGCAGCTCGGCATCCCAGCCGGGCGGGAGCTCGAAGCGGTCGATGAGGTCCAGGTCCCTCGAGAGGTCCGGGGCCTCCTTCCGGTACCGCTCGCGGGTCGCTTCCCACTCCTGGCGGAGCTTCCTCCCCCGGATGCCGATGCCCTGCTGGAAGTGCTCGCGGACGCCGTCGGGGACGAGGAACTGCGCGTCCTCGGGCCACCCGTAGAACTGCTTCGCCGCGCGGACCTGGTCCTCGCCGAGCGGCTCACCGTGCGCGGCGCTGGTGTCCTGCCTCTTCGGGCTGCCGTAGCCGATGTGCGAGTCGACCACGATGAGCGTCGGGCGGCCTTGCTGCTTGAAGAACTGGAACGCCTTCGCCAGCTGGGCGAGATCGTTGGCGTCGGTGACGTGAGTGGTGGCCCAGCCGTAGGCCTCGAAGCGCTCCGGCACGTCCTCGCTGAAGGAGAGCGCCAGCTTTCCGTCGAGCGAGATGTGGTTGTTGTCGTAGAGCCAGCAGAGGTTGGGGAGCTTGAGGTGCCCGGCGAGAGACGCGGCCTCGGAGCTGATGCCCTCCATCATGCAGCCGTCGCCGAGGATGGCGTAGACGTCGAAGTCGAACAGCGTCAGCCCGGGCCGGTTGTACCGGGCCCCGAGCCAGCGCGAGGCGATGGCCATGCCCACCGAGTTCGCCGCTCCCTGCCCGAGCGGGCCGGTGGTGCTCTCCACGCCGCTGGTGAGGCGGTACTCGGGGTGTCCGGGGGTCCTGCTGCCCAGCTGGCGGAACGACTTGATGTCGTCGAGCGAGACCGCGGGCGCATCGAGCGCCCGGCCCTCGTGGTCCACCTGGCGGACGCCGGTGAGGTGGAGCACCGAGTAGAGCAGCATCGAGGCGTGCCCGTTGGAGAGCACGAATCGATCACGGTTGGGCCACGTGGGTTCCGACGGGTCGTAGCGGAGCACGTTCTGCCACAGCGCGTAGGCGACGGGCGCGAGCGCCATGGGCGCTCCAGGGTGGCCGGAGTTCGCCTTCTGCACCGCATCGATGGACAGGGTGCGAATGGTGTCGATCGCGAGCTTCTCGATGGGGGGCTGGGGCACTCTGAGCTCCGGATGTGGGGAAAGGGCGCTGTCAGGCCGACTGCCCGGTTCTGGCGCACCGCAAGGTTCGACACAAGGCGCAGGTAGGTGTCAGTCGCCCGAGTGGAGGGTTGCGTTACGGCTTCAACAGGGTCGCCAGGCGCCGGAGCGTTGCTTTCGTGACCCGGGGATTGCCCGGTACACTCGCCGCACAGATGTCCGACACGCGCGCGGCCATCCGCGAGCTGCGCTCCCTCAGCGAGAAGCGAAGCACCCAGGGACTCACCGAGCAGGAGCGAAGCCGGCTCGCTGAGTTGCGGGAGAGGCTCGGGTTGCCCTCGGAACCGGCGGAAGGCCGGCCCGGTGGGCCCCAGCCCGGCGGCACGACTGCGCCGTCTGCCCCGGTGGCTGCCTCGCCCGCCATACCCCCGACCGCTGCACCGGCGTCGACGCCGCCCGGTGCGCCGGTCGCCGCCGCGTCGCTTCCCCGACTGGACGGAACCGGGGCATCCCCCCTCCCCAGGCTCGACATGGCCGCTCCACCGGGGATGGCCTCCGAGCTAGGCCCCATGCCGACCCCGCCGGCGCGGGACGAGGAGCAGGCCCTGGAGGCGCTCCCGGAGCTCGAGACGGAGCCAGTGCCTGCGCTCGAGCCGGGGTCGCGGTCGGACGCCACGACGGACCCCGCGATCGAGCTGCGCGCCTTCGACGAGGCGAGCAGCAATGGGGTCGACCCGGCGCAGAGCGCCCTCCCGGAGATCGAGCCCACCGAGGCCGTGTACGCGCCGCTCGAGTCGTCCGCGGTGGAGCCGCCCCTCGAGCCGCTCGAGGCCGCGCTGGAACCACCCGCCGAGCCGGTGCTCGAGCCGCTGGAGGCCGCGCTGGAACCACCCGCCGAGCCGGTGCTCGAGCCGCTGGAGGCCGCGCTGGAACCACCCGCCGAGCCGGTGCTCGAGCCGCTCGAGGCCGCGCTGGAACCACCCGCCGAGCCGGTACTCGAGTCACTCGAGGCGGCCGACCTCGCCCAGGGACAGGTCCCGCCCGAGGACCTCGCCGACACCGAGGCGGCACTCGCGCCGCAGCCCATCCCCCTGCGGCTCACCCTGGCAGAGCGCATCGACGCGGCGGAGGCCAGCGACCCATCCGAGCCGATCGAGTCTCCGGCACCTGCCGAGGCGGCGGCACCCGAGGCCGTCGACGGCAGCACGTCCGACGGCTGGGGAGCAGTGCCCGTCGCGCCCGAGCCACTGGTTCCCGAGGAGCTCGGCACCCCGCTGGACGACGCAGATCCGGCCGAGCTCGGCTTCGGCGGCGACGCCGCGCCCATCGAGCTGTCCTCGGCCGACGTGATTCTCCTCGAGAACGAGTCCGCGCTGGAGATGGAGCTCTCCGGCGAGCCCGCGGACCCCGTCCCCCTGGCCGCCTTGCACGAGTTCGTCGGCGCGCAGCCGGAGGACCCCCGGGCGCTCGCCCTGGACGACCCCGGCGAACCGCCGACGTTCGCCCCCGAGGACCTGCAGGCCACCGAGGCCGAGCTCGCAGCCGAGCCGGAGGCGTTTCACCCCGCCCCCGTCGAAGCCCTGCCCGAGCTCCCGGAGCTGCCCGAGCTGGACCCGGAGCCGCCAGCTTCGCCGCCTGCACCGGCCTCGCCGCGCATCGTCGTGCCGCAGCCGCCGCCGCCCGCGCCGTCCCGCCCGGCGGCCGCCGCATCACCTCCCGAGCCACCCGTTCCTCCGCCTCCGCAGCCGCCTCCCGCGCCGAGGGCCGTGGCGGCTTCCCGTCCCACCGAGGCGGCGGTGGCTGCCGCCCCGCCCAGGGCCGCCGGATTCCGCGCCGGTGCCGCCCCCGGGCTGACCGGCGGTGGGAGGACTCCGCCTCCGCCCCCGGCCGCCGCGTACGTGATGGGCGAGGACGGCCGCCGGCTCCCGGCCCTGAGCGTTGCCCGCCCCGAGCCTCCCCAGCTTGCGCACCAGTTCGGGGGCAGCGGGCCCTTCGTTCGCAACAAGCCCGTCCTGCTCACCCAGGCGTCACTCGACGTGATGGCGGACGCGGATGCCGACGGGATGGCGGATGCGGATGCCACCGTGCTGCCCGAGCCGACACCGCCGCCGCCGCCCGCGACCGACGTGGCCACCGGGGCCGAGGTGTTCGGCGGGGCCTACCTCAACCCCACGTTCGTGGAGGGAGAGCACCGGGTGGTGCTCCACACCCTGGAGGGCCAGGTCCGCCGGGGAATGGTGAAGGACCTCGACCTGCTGGATCCGGTCATCCGACTCGCCCAGCCCGGCCGACCGCCCGAGGCCATCCCCGCCGACCGGGTGAAGGCCATCTTCTTCATGCAGGACCCAGGGACATCGCCGCTGCCCTCGACGGGGCGGCGAATCCGGGTCGGCTTCGCCGACGGCCGGCAGATCGTCGGCTTCTCCGAGGACGTCGACGCGGGCGAGCAGGGCTTCTTCCTCGTCCCCGCGGACACCCGCACGCACACCGCCCGGATCTACGTCTTCCGGGCGGGCATCGCGTTCATCAGCGCGGCGTGACGCCTGTCACTTCGCCGCGGTCGACGGCTCCTTCTTGTGCAGCTCGGCCTCGACGGTGATGGCCACGTCGTCGCCCACCATCACGCCGCCGGCCTCGATGGTGCGGTTCCAGTTCAGGCCGAAGTCCTTGCGGTTGATCTTGGTGGTGGCGGTGAGACCGCGGACGGCCTTCCCACCGGCGACGATCTCAGGCGTGTACTCCACGTTCAGCACCACCGGCTTGGTGACGCCGTGGATCGTGAGGTCACCCTCGGCCTTGAGGGTGTTGCCCTCGCCCTTGGTGAGCTTCGTCGACTTGAAGGTGATGGTCGGGAATTTCTCCACGTCGAAGAAGTCGGGCGACTTGAGGTGCGCGTCGCGCTTCTCCACGCGGGTGTTGATGGTGCTGGCGTCGATGGTGATCTCCGCCTTGCTCTTGGCGATGTCCTTGTCGTCCACCTGGATGGTCCCGGTGGTCTTGCCGAACTGACCGCGGACGTTGGACACCATCAGGTGCTTCACCACGAACGAGCTTTCGGTGTGATTGGGATCGATCTCCCAGGTGGACGCCGCGGCGGGCAGGGCGACGAGAGCGACGAGGGCAACGAGCGAACGCATCAGGTGTCTCCGTGAGCGAGGGTTTTCTTGCAACCAGACTTGGGACCCTTGGATGCCTTCCCGGTGCGGGCAATTCAACCCAACTGATGTGAAACAGACCGTCTCACTGGATGAAACGGTCGGAGTCCCTGGGTGTGTTCCGGTCCGGGCTGACCAGGGAGAGATGCTTGCTGCGAGAGCGGAGCTGCCGCTGGAGCCTCCAGCTCTGGAAGCGGAGCAGCCAGTCCGAGGGTCCGCCCACCTTCAGGTATGCCCAGGTGAGGAGCAACGCCACGGCCTCGGGGATGACCAGCAGGAAGCTGCTGAACGCGCCGTTGAGGAACACGAACCCGACCCCGATGAGGGCGAAGACGTTCCCGCTCACCGGCAGACCCCAGAAGCTGATCTGCTGCCTTCCGAAGCTCAGGCCGTACGCCACCCAGAGCGCGGACCCCATCACGAACCCGCCGGAGAAGGGGATGCCCCGCAGCTCCGGGACCACCAGCGACAGCAGCACCGTCACCACGCCGGCGAGCACCGTGGTGCCCACCGCGAAGAACGCCATCCGCCGGGTACCCCAGCTCTGCTCCAGCGCGCCACCCAGCTGCCAGAGGATGAGCGCGCCGAAGATGACGCCCATCGGGCTGCTCTCCACGAAGCCGTAGCTCAGCGGCTGCCAGACGAACCCCCGCAGGACCGCGCCGGGGATGAGGCGCAGGAGCCCGCCCAGGCCGTCGCGGGTGAGGGCGAAGAGCACGGAGCCGACGACCAGCAGGACCGCGAGCCACGCCGCGGCGCCCCGCAACCCTGGAAGGAGGGGCCGGAATCCCCGGCGGCGCATCGGACGCATGGGAGAAGGTCTCTCCGACCGGGGACCGCAACGCAACCCCCCGGGGGCCCGGGGCGTCTATCCGCTCCGCGGGGCGGCTTCTCGCTGCCGGAAAAAGAGGGTGATGGTCAGGCAGTGGAACTCCTTGTCGGAGCTCTGGGTCACCACGCGGTCCACCACCTCGACCCCGGGATTGTCCCGGAGCCACCTGGTGATGCTTTCGCCCATGGTCTCGCGGTCCCGGGCGAGCGTCGTCGAGAACACCTTCACTCCGGTGAAGGGAACGCTGGCCATGCGCCCACCTTCTTACATCCAAAGCGGCACAGCGAGCAATGCCATTGAAAAGCTACAGCGAGCGTGCCCTTCGCGACAGGCAGGCGGCCTCTTCTCGGCAGCTTGGCCCGATGCCGTCCGGGTGGGGGCCCAGCGGGGTCCGGTCGGACTCCTCCACGCCACAGAGGACGCAGCGGCGCTTCCGCTGCCGCCGCTCGGCCCGCCGTTGCTCGGCGATCTCCTTCGCCCGCTCCCGCGTGGTCTTCGCGCCATCGATGGTCATCGCGCCGTCACCCTCTCGGGCATCGATAACACGCCTTGCCGGCAAGGGGGGGCCCCGATGATGCTCGAAGCGCTCTTCTCGATGCTTCCCTCCCGCGTGCGCTGGGCCCTCGTCGCCCTCGGAGCATCCGCCCTGCCCGGGTGCGGCCCCGGAGCCGGCCCCGAGACCGGCCCGTCGGCGGTGGCCACCGCTCGGGCGCTGGTGCGGCCTCACGTCTCCCGGAACGCCCTGTCCATGTCCGCCGCCCGGGACACCGCCGGGGGGGCTCCGGTCGCCCCGGGTCCGACCGCAGTGGTGCTCGGCCACCTTGCCTCGGATGGGACGCTCCGCGTCGGATGCGTGGACACCGAGGACGGAGCCGAGGCACTGGTCCGCGACTCCGAAGACACCCGATGAGTCCCGACCCGCTCCGGGCGCTCTGCCTCGGCTCGCTGCTCGCCTCCTCGCTGGCCCTCGCCGGGGCGGAGATTCGCATCGTCGACGCGAACGGCCGCGGCGAGGGTTTGAACGACGGGACCCCGGCGGAGCCGGTGGGGGGAAATCCCGGCACCACTCTCGGCGAGCAGCGGCTCATGGCCGCCCAGTACGCCGCGGCCCTCTGGTCCGCGACGCTCGGGAACGGCGTGTCCGTGTCCATTCGCACCGAGTTCGTGGACCTCGACTGCTCCGGTGGCTCCGCGGTGCTCGGCGCCTCCGGTCCCACGCAGCTCTACGACAGCAACCGGTACGCGGCGGCGCTGGCCAACGAGCGCGCCGGCCGAGACCTCGAGCCGGGCCGGGAGGAGATCACCGCCCGCTTCAATGCCCGGGTTGGAAAGCCCGAGTGCGCCATCACCGCCTGGTACACGGGGCTGGACAACCTCGCGCCCGCCGGCACCACCGACCTGGCGTCGGTCTTCCTCCACGAGCTGGCCCACGGCCTGGGCTTCATCAAGTCCGCCACCTCCTTCCGGGACCAGGCCCGTGACGACACGAGCGGCGTGCTGCTCTCGCAGCTGTCCTCGGCCGACTACGATGCGGCGATCCGCCGCCCCTCGGGAGTGAGCTGGATCGGTCCCGCGGTGCGGGCGACGAAGGACGCCGTGCTCGACAAGACCGATGGGCTGATGCGGCTCCCGGACGGCCACACCTTCCCCGTCGCCCGGGCCCGCTTCGGGCCGGGGCACCTCTCGGTCGCCGGCCCGGTGGTGCTCGCCCAGGACGCGGACGGCGGGACGGCGCACGACGCGTGCGGCCCGCTGGTCCCCTCCCCCGGCGCGCTGGTGCTGGCCGACCGAGGGCTGCGCCCCGACGCGGGCCTGTTCTGCTTCGTGGCACAGCGGGCGCTGAACGCGCAGGCCGCCGGCGCGGTGGGGCTCGTGGTCAGGCCGATCCAGCCTGGCACCGGACCCACCTCGTACACCGGCGACGCGGGTCCGGAGCTCGTCATCCCGGTGTGGGGCATCTCCTCGGCGGACGGCGCCGCCCTGGAGGAGTACGTGGGCGACGAGGGCGGTCAGGTGGAGGTCGACGCGGATGGCCGGCGCGCCGGCGAGAACCTCCTGGGGGACGTGCTGCTCTACACCCCCAGCGCCTACTCGGACGGATCGAGCGTGGGCCACTGGGACTCCAGCGCCTCCCCGCCCCTCCTGATGATGCCCACCATCAACCCGAGCCTTCCCCGGAACCTGGACCTCACCCCGGCGGCGCTGAAGGACGTGGGCTGGAGCCCGCCGGCCGGGTTGAGCATCGGCGCGACGAGCCTCGGCCCCGAGCTGGGCGAGGAACGGCCACCGCGGTTCATCGTGCACGTCGTGAATCGGGGCGCCGAGACCGCCACCGGCGTGGTGCTCGACGCCCGGCCCGACCCGGCCCTGCAGCTCGTCTCCACGGCCCTCGACTGCACCGGTGGGCTTCCCTGCACGCTGGGTGAGCTCGTCCCCGGAGCAGTGAAGACGGTCATCGTCCAATTCGCCCTCAGCGGAGGGGTTCCGCGGCGGGCGGCGGTCGAGTTCCGCATCGCGGGCGGGAGCCCGCCCCCCCCCGCGCGCGACGCGGTCACCACCGCGGTGGCCACCCGCGCCTCGGGCTGCAGCAGCGCCGGGAGCGGGCCGGGAGGGCTCCTCGCCTTCCTGGTGGTCGCGGGCTTCCTCGGCCGGCGCCGGCCGCCGCGCTCGCGGTAGGAGCCCGCGGAAGACGCTCGACTCCGCGGGGCGGCCGGTTAGCTCCCGCGCCATGTTCCAGCCCCTGTACACCGCGACTGCCACGGCCCACGGAGGCCGGGAAGGCAAGGTCCAGACCGACGACGGCAAGGTCTCACACGCGCTCAGTATGCCCGCCTCGCTGGGCGGCAAGGGCGGCCCGGGGACGAACCCGGAGCAGCTCTTCGCCGCCGGCTACGCCGCCTGCTTCGAGAGCGCGCTCCGGGTGGTGGCCCGCCTGCAGAAGAAGCCGCTGAAGGACGCCACCATCACCTCGAAGGTGACCATCGGGAAGACCGACGACGGCGGGTTCGGGCTCGCCGTCGAGCTGCACGGCCACGTCGACGGCGTGTCCCGCGAGGAGACGAAGGCGCTGATGGACGCCGCGCACCACGTCTGCCCCTACAGCCGGGCAACCCGGGGAAACATCGACGTCACCCTCGTCGCCGAGTGACGGTTCGGCGTCAGGTGGGAGTGAGCGCGGTCTCCGAGGCGCTGCGGGCGCGTCGCCGCTCGATGAGCCAGGCCGCCACCACGCCCACCTCGTAGCAGAGGAGCATCGGCCCGGCGAGGATGGCCATGTTCAGCGGATCGCCGGTGGGCGTGATGACCGCGGCCAGGATGAGACAGACGATGAAGGCGTGCCGCTGGTACCTCAGCAGGGACTTCGCCTTGACCAGGCCCAGGGCGGCCAGCAGGGCCATGACGATCGGCAGCTCGAACACCACCCCCAGGGCGAGCAGGAGCATCAGCACCAGGGACAGCTGCTCGCTCATGGTGAGCAGCGGACGAGTCCAGGCCTCCTCGGACAGCGACTCCTGACCGGCAGAGAGCGTCTTCTGCATCTTCCACAGCCGCGCCACCGCCGAGCCCTGGCTGCCGGCCGCACCGGCGAGGAGCGAGGCCGACTGCTCGAGCGCCTCGGAGGCCTTCCCCAGCGAGCCGGACTGGAAGGCGTCCACCGCCTCCATCCGCTTCTCCAGTGACTGGCGGAGCGCCGGGGCAGCCGCGAGGCCGAGCCCGTCGCGCGTCGCGTCCAGGAGCCGGCCCTCGGCGTCCAGCCGGGCCTGCAGCTCGACCACGCCGCCGGCGAACCGGTCCGGCGCCGAGACGCGGCCGTCGCCGAGCGCGGTCAGCCGCTGCATCTCTCCGTCGGCGAGGTTCGCCGCGCGGTCGAAGTCGCCCGAGCGCGCGAAGCGCAGCGCCTCGGTCTCCACCGCCCGCGCCCGCTCCACTCGTGCCTTGATCGGCGCGGTGTCCCCGCTGGAGAGCAGGAACCTGAACATCGTCGGGAGGACGACGAGGTAGCAGAAGGTCGCGCCGATGACGAACGCCACCGTGCCGAGCAGCACGAAGGGGAAGGCGTACTTCCGCTCCCGCGGGTAGAGGCCGGGGGCGACGAAGCCCCAGATCTGCATCAGGAGCACGGGCGTGGCGAGGAAGATGCCGGCGTACAGGCCGACCTTCATCAGCACGTTCAGCTCCTCGATGCCCGAGGTGTAGATGAGGCTCCGCTCCGCGGGAGGGAGCGCGTCCAGCACCGGTCTCATCAGGAATCCGAAGATGGGCCGGGCGAACACCAGGCCCGCCACGCCGAGTACCAGCACGGCGATGACAACCCGGAGCAGGCGCGACCGAAGCTCGCCGAGGTGCTCGGCGAGGCTCATCCGCGACTGGGGCGGCTCCTCCTCAGCCATGCGAGGCGGGCTCGCCCTCCGGGCGCGCGGCAGGCTCGGACGCGGACTCCGTTCCGGGCTCGGCGGCGTCCGGGGCGGAGGGCTCCATGCCCAGCGGGGCGGCCGAGGGTCCCTTCGCGGCGACGACGCCCTCCGGCGGAGGGAAGACGGAGGGGTACGTCGGTGGAGGCAGCTCGCCCTCGGCGCTCGCCGTGGCGGGGGGGACCGGCTCGGCCGGAGCCGGTGGCTCGATGCGCTTCGCCTGGGCCTGCTCCTCGGCGAAGACCTCCTGGTCCATCTTGTAGAACTCGCGCTCGACCAGACCGCGGACGTCGTCGGTCTGGCGGCGGAACTCGCGGACGAACTTGCCGATCCCGCGCGCCAGCTCCGGGAGCTTGTCCGGGCCGAGCAGCAGCAGGGCGACGATCATGATGACCGCGATCTCGCCGGCGCCGAGGTTGAACATCGCTTGCTCGCTCTTAAACCTTCTTGGAGAGGGTTGCCATTCCCCCCGGGAGGGCCTCGGGGAGCGCGTCGGGAGGTGGCACCCTCCGTCCCACCCCCCGCTCCACGAGGAAAAGGAGGACGGGTAGCAGCAAGGTGAGGGCGATTGCCATCCTGCCGAGCATCGGCACGTTGCCCAGGCTGCCGTCGGGTTGCACGAACAGCACCTGCGCCGAGACGCTTGCGCCGAGCGCGCTCGCGAGGTGCTGGACGGCGGACTGGAAGGACATGAACCGCGCGCGCTCCGCCGGCTCCGGCACCCTCGACGCGAGCGTGTTGTAGCTCACGTTCCGGGCGGAGAGGGCGAAGAAGAGGGAGATGGCCATCACCATCACCCCCGCCCGGCCTGCTCCCGGCGGGTCGACGAACATGAGATGGAACGCGAGCGCGAGGATCAGTGAGGCGACGGTCCCGACCCGGAAGCTGCCGAAGCGATCCACCAGCCGGCCCACGGCGCGGAGGGTGACGAAGCTCACCAACCCTCCGATGCCGTAGACCCACTGAAGGTAATTGCGCGGCAGCCCGAGGTTGGTCTGCACGTAGGCCGAGATGTTGGGGATGACGAGGAAGCCACCGGCCATCGTCACCGCGGTCATCGCGAACGAGGTGATCACCAGCGGGCGGAAGAGCGGAGGGCCGCGAACGGGGGCCTCCGACCGCCGGGCGAGATGCCCCCGGAGGCTGGGGAGCGAGGCCGCCACCGCGGCGGTCACCACCAGCCCGAGCCCGCCCACCACCAGGAACGGAAGCTGCCATCCGCCCCACACCGAGAGCTGGAGGCTGAGGGGGACGCCCACCACCGACGCCACCGAGAACGCCCCCATCACCGCTCCCATCGCCTTGCCCCGCCGCTCGGGCGGCACCACGTCGGCGACGATCGACAGCGACAGCGAGGTCGCCGGGCCCCCGAACGCGCCGGCGAGGAACCGGGCCGCGAGGAGCGTGGGGAAGCTCCAGGCCAGCGCGCCGGCGAGGGTCCCCAGGACCAGGCCGGTCATCGCCACCGCCAGTGCGGGACGGCGATCGAACCGGTCGAGAAACGTCGAGCCGGCGATGCCCGCCAGCGCCGCCGCCGCGGTGTAGGCGCCCCCCACCAGCCCGAGCCGGGAGAGGGGAATCCCGAGCGAACCGGCGAAGTCCGGTCCGAGCGGCATCACCATCACGAAGTCCCAGATGTTGATGAATTGGACCGCCCCCACGAGGAAGACGGTCCAGCCCTCGGAGGGAGCGCGGCGCGGCGGCATCACGCCGTATTCATAGACGGAAGCGGCGGACCTCGCCGCGGAGCACCTCCGCCTCCTCCTGGAGCCGGGCGATGGCCTCCTCCAGCTGACGCACCGTCCGTGCCTGCTCCTCGCTGACGCCTCGGATGGCCTCCATCGTCTTCAGCACCACTGCCGAGCCGTGGGTCTGCTCGCGCTGCGCCCGCTCGAGCTGGACCACGCGCTCTCGCATCGCCTCCAGGCCCCGGGTGAGGAGCCGGCTGCCCGCGGCCTGCTCCTGGCTCCGGCGCTGGACGTCGGCGGTGACGGTCTGCATGTGCTGGGCCGACTGGGTGATCCGCGCGGTGCCCCGGGTCTGGGCCTGGGCGGACTGGGTCACGGACTGCACGGTCTCGGCGATGCGCTGCACCGCCGAGGTGACGCTGCGGCTTCCCCGGGCCTGCTCCACGGTGGCCCGGGCGATGGCCTTGACCATCAGCGTGCTCCGGTTAGCGGTGGCGCTGATGCGCGTGAGCGCGGTCTCGGCCTCCCGGCCCAGCTCCACCCCCTCCTGCACGTGCCGCACGCCCTGCTCCACCGCCCCGACGGCGTTCCGGCTCTCCTCCTGCACCCGGGCGATGAGCTCGGAGATCTCCTTGGTGGACGCACCGGTGCGCTCGGCGAGCTCCTTGATCTCGTCGGCGACCACCGCGAAGCCCTTGCCCTGCTCGCCGGCCTGCGCGGCGATGATCGCGGCGTTCAGGGCGAGGAGGTTGGTCTGCTCGGCGACCTCGTCGATGACGTCGAGGATGGCCACCACCTCGCCGACCCGACGGCCCAGCCCCTCGATGACCCGGGCGGCGAGCTCGCTCGACTCGCGGATCCGGTCGATGCCGGCGAGCGTCTTCTGGAGCGACTGCACCCCGCTGGCCGCCTCGGCCGAGACCTGCTCCGACAGTCGAGCGGTCTCGTTGGCGTTGGTCTCCACCTGGCCGATGCTGATGTCCATCTGCTTGATGCTGAACGACGTCTCTTCGGTGGACCCGCCCAGCTCCTCGATGGCTCGGGCGACGTCGAGGATGCTCCGGGTCATCTCGTCGATGGCGGCGGTGGTCTCCTGGACGCTGGCCGCCATCTGCTCCACGCTCTCGGCGACCTCTTCGTTTCGCCGGGCGATCTCCGCGATGCGGGCCACGCTCTCCTCGACGGTGCGCTGCAGCGCCTCGACGTGCGCGGCGACCTCCTGGTGCGTGCCCACCGCCTCGGCCATCGAGCGGCTGGTCTCCGTGACCTGGGACTGGATGCTGGTCGCGCCGGAGCTCACCTGGACCCCGGAGCGTGACAGCTGGTCGATGACCGCGCCCACCGCCTCGCTCACCGCGCGCACCCGGGAGAGGGTGTCCCGGAGCCCCTGCCCGATGCGATTCAGGGCCCCGGCGAGGACGGCGAGCTCGTCGCTCCCGGCGAGGGTCACGGTCTGGGTGAGGTCGGCCTCGCTCATCCGCCGCGCGGCGACGAGGATCTCCCCCAGCGGGCGGGTGAGCACCAGCCGGCTCAGCACCCAGAGCAGCACCGCGAAGGTGACGAAGCCCAGCACCATCGCCGTGAGCAGGGTCCGCCAGAGCTGGCTGAGCACGCCTGCCTCGTCTCCGCGGTGGATCGCGGCGAGCAGGCTGGCGTCGTGGGAGACGTACAGCCAGATGGCCGCCAGCACGGCCAGGAGCGACAGGCTGGACACGCCGAACAGCGCGTTGCGCAGCCCGAGTTGTCGGAGCCACCGCACCACGGATGAGCCCCGGACTGTACTCTCCCGGACCGGCCCGGCGGGCGCCTCGTTGCGGCCGGCAGGCCGGGGCCAGCGCGCTGCGCTACATTTCGGGCTCCTACCCCGTGTCTTCGCCCGTCCTGGTCCTCACCCATCCGCTGTTCCTGCAGCACCAGCCGGGGCGTGGACACCCCGAGTCACCACTGCGGCTGTCGCGCACACTCGAGTACCTGGAGAAGAACCGCCTCCCCACCCTCGAGTTCCGGGCTCCCCGGCTGGCGCGGCCCGAGGAGATTGCCCGGGTGCACGACCCGGAGCTGCTGGAGGAGTTCGGCGGCCTGGCCGGCACGCACGTGGCCATCGACGTGGACACCTTCGCGTCCCCCAGCACCCACGATGCGGCGCTGGCGGCCGCGGGCGCGTCCATCGAGGCGGTGGAGGCGGTGCTCGGCGGCACCCACCGGACGGCGTTCGCCCTGGTGCGTCCGCCGGG
>RPRB01000077.1 GCA_003818285.1 Myxococcaceae bacterium | reverse complement strand
TCCCCCGCACCAGGGGGACGCCCGTGGAAGCGCGCGGAGCGCGCCAGCGTTGAGGCTCAGTCCCCCGCACCAGGGGGACGCCCGTGGAAGCGCGCGGAGCGCGCCAGCGTTGAGGCTCAGTGCCCTTCCGGGAGCTTCTTTCCCGTCGTGAGGTAGTGGTTCAGCTCCCGCTCCCACTCCTGCATGAACCGGCGATACGACTCCGGCGTCTTGCTGCGGACCAGCGCCAGCCCGGGCTCACCGAGCGCGGTCCAGGTGTAGCGGACGGTGGCGACGGTGCGGTCCTTCCCGTCCGCACGGAGCCGGATGTCGATCTCCGTGACGTCCGATCCCGGTGTGACGTGGACGTAGTGGACGTGCCCGGCTGCCGGCTCCCAGGTGTCGAGGAGCCAGATGGTGTCTGAGCCTGGACGCGCGGCCGGGTGCCCCGGGTGGCGGGTGACGAACAGCGTCCCCGCGCCGCCACCCGGCGGCTCCCAGCGGAGGTCCGGCTCCCACCCGGATGCCCAGGCCCGTTCCCCGAGCGGCGTGAGCAGCGGGAGCACGCGGTCCGGCGCGGCCTCGAGGTGCTGCTCGTAGACGTGGCTCACTCGCTCGGGCGCGTCCGGCGGGGCGGCGGCGAGGGCGGCGGTGACGAGCGGAACGACGGTCATGGCGACTTCCTCCTGGGCTGCGGTGAATGGTGTCCGTCGATGGTCTCGGAGAGCGCGTGCAGCACGGCCTGGAAGCCGCGCAGGTCACGCTCCGTGAGCCGGGCCAGCGCCCGGTCCTCGAGGTCGGCGAGGTGCTGGTGGACCCGGGCCGCGGTCCGCGCTCCTCCTCGGGTCAGGCGCACGGTGAAGGAGCGCCGGTCCTCGGGCCGGACGTCGCGGCTGACCTCACCGCGCGCCTCCAGCCGGTCCAGGTAGCTGGTCAGCGTGGATCGCTTGTGGGCGAATGCCCGGTGGAGCTCGGCCACCGAGGACGGGCCGGCCTCGGCCAGGTGGGCGAGGAGATGGGCCTCGCCCTGGGAGAGGCCCAGGGGCGGCTCCGCGGCCTCCAGGTACAGACCGATGCGGTGGGTGGTGCGATGGACGAAGGGAACGAGCTGCAGGCGGGGCTTCATGTGCCGGATTCGGATACTACGAATTCGGAATGAATGTCCAACCTGCCCCGGGGATTCGCCTCCGCGGGGCCGGCCGGGCTACGCTCGGAGCCCGCACCCGTGAACGGTCTCTCCTCGCTCCTCCTCCTGACCACCCTGGTTGCTGCGCCCGCCCCGGCGACACCGCCGGAGGACGCCACCTACAAGCAGCTCGAGCTCTTCGCCCGGGTCCTGTCCTACGTGCAGAACAACTACGTGGAGAAGGTGGACGAGCGGCAGCTGGTCTACGGCGCCATCCGGGGGATGCTGGAGACGCTCGACCCGCACACGGTCTTCATGCCCCCCGAGATCTTCAAGGAGATGAAGATCGACACCTCGGGCGAGTTCGGCGGTCTGGGGCTGGACGTGGTCAAGCGGGGGGATGCCCTGGTGGTGGTCTCCCCGCTCGACGACACCCCGGCGGCGCGGGCCGGCATCCAGCCCGGCGACGAGATCCTCGCGATCGACGGCGAGAGCACCGCAGGGATGGACGTGGCCCGTGCCTCGGCGAGGATGCGCGGCCCGGCCGGACAGCGGGTGACCCTCACCCTGATGCGGGCGGGGTTCCAGCAGCCTCAGGAGATCGTCCTCCTCCGCGACCACGTGCGCATCGTCTCGGTGCAGGGCGCGCTGTACGGAGGCGTCGGCTGGGTGCGGCTCAAGAACTTCCAGGAGCGCACCGACGCGAACCTCAAGCGGGAGCTCGACCGGCTGCGCACCGAGAACGGCGGCCGCGAGCTGTCCGGCCTGGTGCTCGACCTCCGCAACAACCCCGGGGGACTGCTCGACCAGGCGGTGGCGGTCAGCGATCGCTTCCTTTCCGGAAGGCTCACCATCGTCACCACCCGCGGGCGCGCCGGACGGAGCCTCACCGAGGAGAAGAGCCGCGACCCGGGCACCGAGCCCGACTACCCGGTGGTGGTGCTGGTGAACGCCGGGAGCGCCTCGGCATCGGAGGTGGTGGCCGGCGCCCTCCAGGACCACGGGCGCGCGACGGTGCTCGGCACCCAGACCTTCGGCAAGGGCTCGGTGCAGACGGTCATCGAGCTCCAGGACGGCAGCGGGCTCAAGCTCACCATCGCCCGCTACTACACGCCGAAGGGTCGGAGCATCCAGGAGCGGGGGATCGAGCCGGACTTCCTCGTGCCGGCGGAGGGCACAGCGCGCGAGCTTCGGGAGAAGGACCTCCGCCGGCACTTCCGGAACCCCGACGCGGGCACCTCGGAGACCGCGCGCCGGTTACCGCCGCAGCCGGCCTGGGACGCCACCCAGAAGGTCACCGACCCCCAGCTGCGCGCGGCGCTGGACTATCTCCACGCGCACCCGAGGACGCCGGCGCAGAAGGCCGCCGCCACTCGCTGATGTAACGCCCCGGGCCGACCCCGTACGTCGAGGCGGAGGGCCCGCACCGACATGGGCATCACGAACACCGAATCCGGCACGCGCGTCGACGAGATCGCCGACGGCATCTACCGCATCAGCACTCCCACCAGCCTCATCCCCGGTGGCTTCACCTTCAACCAGTTCCTCGTCGAGGACGAGGCGCCGCTCCTCTTCCACACCGGGCTGCGGGGGCTGTTCCCGCTCGTCCGCGAAGCGGTGGCCCACGTCCTCGGTGACGCCGGCCGGCTCCGGTACGTGTCGTTCTCCCACTGGGAGGCCGACGAGTCCGGGGCGCTCAACGCCTGGCTCGAGGTGGCGCCCCGGGCCGAGGCGGTGTGCAGCGTGACCGCGGCTCTGGTCTCGGTGAACGACCAGGCCGCTCGTCCACCCCGCGCGCTGGCGGACGGCGAGGAGCTCTCGCTGGGGCAGCGGTCCGTGCGGTGGGTCGACACCCCGCACCTCCCGCACGGGTGGGAGAGCGGCCTCCTCTTCGAGGCCCGCAGCCGGACGCTCCTCTGCGGTGACCTGTTCACGGCGGGCGGTGCCGACGTGCCGCCGCTCAGCTCCGCGGACGTCATCGGGCCGGCGCTGGCGATGCACGAGACCACCCCGTACCTGGTCCGGGGCCCCCACGTGCGCCCGCTGCTGGAGAAGCTCGCCCGGCTCGAGCCAGGAGTCCTGGGCCTCATGCACGGAAGCTCCTTCCAGGGGGACGGCGGGCGGGCTCTCCTTGCCCTGGCCGATGCTCTCGGCGTCTGACACGGTCGTCCCCTCGCGGTGGTACCGTCTCGGGTCGATGATGACCGAGGCGACCGACTCCGCGCTTCTCGCGGCAATCGCCGCTGGAGGCGCGGGCCGCCGCGAGGCCGAGCGCGCGCTGTGCCGCCGGTACGCGCCGCGGATCCGGCTTTACGGACTCCGTCATCTCCGGGACGAGGACCGGGGCCGCGACCTGGTGCAGACCGTGCTCCTCGGCGTGCTCGAGGCCTCGCGGGAAGGACGGGTGCGCGAGCCCGAGCAGCTGGTCCGCTTCGTCCTCGGAACTTGCCGAAACGCGGTCCTGCGCCTGCGGGAGCTGGAGGGACGGGCGCAGCCGGCGACCGACGAGGTGCTGGTCGCTGCCGCCGGTGGCGAGGCGCCGCGGGACCCCGTGAACGCGGCGGTGCTGCTCCGGTGCCTCGGATCGCTCGGGGACCGTGCGCGCCGGGTGCTCGAGCTTTCGTTTCATGAGGAGCTGGAGAGCGAGGAGGTCGCCACCCGGCTCGCGCTCTCCCGTGGCAACGTGCGCGTCATCCGTCATCGCGCCCTGGCCGCGCTCCGCGCCTGCCTCGATGCTCCTGCCAGGGGGGCCGCATGAGCTGCGCCAAGCCACTCTCGTGGGAGACCCTCGTGGACTGGTGGGCTGCCGACCTCGACGAGGCGGGGACATCGTCCGTGGAGGAGCATCTGCTCGGGTGCGACGTCTGTTCCGCCGTCGCGCGGCGGGTCGCGGCGACCGCGGAAGCGCTCCGCTCTATGGTGCCGCCCGTCGTCCGGCCGGAGCAGCTGGCGGAGATGTTCCGCCGTGGGGTCCGCATCCTCGAAAACCCCATCGCTCCCGGCCAGACCTGCGACTTTCACTTCCCGAAGAACGCCGACCTCGCGGTGCACGTGCTCGGGGGCCTCGCGCTCGCGCCCGGCGCCTCGGTGGAGGTCACACTTCGCTCCCTCGCCAGCGGGACGGTGCTCGGGCACGTGGAGGACGCGCCGTTCGACGCGCAGCGCGGGGCGGTCTACCTCGCCTGTCAGCGCGATTACGCGCAGCTCGACCACGACCTGGTGGCGGAGGTCCGGGTGGGGAAGGACAGGCCAGCGGCGCGGTACACCATCCTCCACCACTGGTGAGCCCCGGGCGCCTCGTCCGGCCGATGCGGTCGCAAGTTCCCGCGATTACTGACACGACGTGTCAGGCGCCACCAGGTGTTTGTAAGTGGTCGGAATCGTTTGACACCTCTGTGACAGGTTCTTAATCTGCCGCGCCCCCGGAACCGGACGCTCGGGCGTGGGGACGAGGGCCAGCGCCAGAGATGACCACCGTCGAGATCGTGTTCCTGGGCGTGTACTTCGCCGTCCTGTGCGTCCTGGCTGTCTACGGGTCGCACCGCTACCGGATGGCGTTCCTGTACTACCGGCACAAGTTCAAGATCCCGACCCCCAGCGGCACGCTCTCGCAGCTGCCGCGGGTCACCATCCAGCTCCCGGTGTTCAACGAGATGTACGTGGTGGAGCGCCTCATCGAGGCGGTCTGCCGCATCGAGTATCCGCGCGAGCTCCTGGAAATCCAGGTCCTGGACGACTCCACCGACGAGACCTGCGCCATCGCCCGCGCCGCGGTCGAGCGCCACCGCCGGGCCGGCCAGGACATCACCTACATCCACCGGACCAACCGCCAGGGATTCAAGGCGGGTGCGCTGGGGGACGGGCTGCGCACCGCGAAGGGCGAGTACGTCGCGGTGTTCGACGCGGACTTCGTGCCGGCGCCAGACTTCCTCCAGCGCACCGTGCCGTTCTTCGCCGATCCGAAGGTGGGCATGGTCCAGGTCCGCTGGGGCCATCTGAACCGCGAGTTCTCCATCCTCACCCAGGCCCAGAGCATCTTTCTCGACGGGCACTTCATCATCGAGCACACGGCGCGGAACCGCTCGGGCTGCTTCTTCAACTTCAACGGCACGGCCGGCATCTGGCGGCGCACGGTCATCGCCGATGCGGGCGGCTGGCAGCATGACACGCTCACCGAGGATCTTGACCTCAGCTACCGCGCGCAGCTGAAGGGCTGGCAGTTCGTCTTCCTCCCCGAGGTGGTGTCCCCGGCCGAGGTTCCGGTGGACATGAACGCCTTCAAGAGCCAGCAGCACCGCTGGGCCAAGGGCTCGATCCAGACCGCGCGCAAGCTGCTTCCCACCATCCTCCGGTCGAACCAGCCGTTCGCGGTGAAGCGCGAGGCGTTCTTCCATCTCACCAACAACATCGCCTATCTCTTGATGGTGCTGCTGTCGGTGCTGATGCCGCTGTCGATGGTGGTGCGCTTCAACCACGGCCTGTACTCGACGCTGTTCCTCGACCTGCCGTTCTGCCTGGCGGCCACCGCGTCGGTCTGCTTCTTCTACGTGGCGACCCAGAAGGAGCTCGGGCTCACCGGCTGGCGGCGGGTGAAGTACCTGCCGTTCATCATGTCGCTCGGCATCGGGCTGGCGATCAACAACGCCAAGGCGGTCATCGAGGCGCTGCTCAACCAGCAGAGCGCGTTCGCCCGGACGCCGAAGACCGGGAGCGAGGGGAAGAGCATCCGGTCCTCGGTGAAGCGGAGCTATCTCGGCGCCCGGACGATGATGCCGCTGATCGAGCTGGCCTTCGGCTTCTACTTCTCCGGCGCGCTCTGGTTCGCGATCGACGCGGGGATCTGGACCTCGGTGCCGTTCCTGGTGCTGTTCCAGGTGGGGTTCCTCTACGTGGGGACGATGAGCCTGTTCCAGGGCCGGTCCATCGACCGGCGCGCGCTGGCCACCGCCGTCGCTCCGTCGCCGTCCGCCCAGCGCGTGGCGTAACGCGGCCTCCGACTTTGCCGCTCCGACGACGGAGCGCCCCATCCGGGCACGCTCCTGTCGGATGGCCCTCGACGTCCACGGCGGTTCAGGGGCCGGGACCGGAACTATTCAGCCTGCGTCGGGAGGGGCGCGCAGCAGCAGATAGGTCCGTGTCTCCGGCGGTGACGCGTCCACCGGGGCGCACTGGGCGTCGACGCGCATCCGCTCCACCGTCCGGAAGCGGAGCCCGCCGTCCGGGCAGCCGGTGAGCTCCACCGGGAGGCTCGCCTCGCAGCCGGGCCCCGACGCCCCCATCCGTGGGGCGCGGGTCTCGCCGGTGAGCCCACCCGGCGTCCGCCGGAGCACCACGCGCGCGCTGCTGGCCCGCTCGGGCGTGCCGGCGTCGCCCCAGTGGCGCTCGACGTCCAGCACCACCGTTCCGCCATCGTCGGTGGCGCGGTAGCTCCAGCTCGGGTCCGAGGCGAGCACCCAGCGGCCGGCGAAGTCGTCCTGGCAGCCCTCCGGGAGGCCCCGGGCGACGGAGGCGGCGGTTGGAGGAGGGGCAGGGGAGGCGCAGGCGGCGAGCAGCGCGAGCGCGCCCCACCAGGCCGCACGCCGTTCCGCGCGGACCGGGACGCCTCGCCGGGCGGGGCCGGCTGAACGAGGCCGCATCACGGGGTGGCGGTGGCGTGGGCCCCGGCACCGGGGGAGCTCGCGCCGACGGCGCCCGGCGCGGGCTCGAACAGGGCCTCGACGAACTCGTGCGCGTCGAAGGGGCGCAGGTCGGCGATCTTCTCTCCCACGCCCACCCAGGTGACCGGAATCTTCAGCTCGTCGCTGATGCCGATGACCACCCCGCCCTTGGCGGTGCCGTCGAGCTTGACGAGGGCGATGCCGGTCACCCCCACTGCCTCCTGGAACTGCTTCGCCTGGGCGATGGCGTTCTGCCCCACCGTGGCATCGAGAACGAGGAGCACCTCGTGAGGCGCCCCGGGCAGCGCCTTGCCCAGGACCCGCTTCACCTTCTTCAGCTCCTCCATCAGCGGCGTCTTGGTGTGGAGGCGGCCCGCGGTGTCGACCAGCACCGCCTCCGCGCCCTCGGCCACAGCCCGCTTCACCGCGTCGAACACCACCGCGCCCGGATCGGACCCGTCCGGTCCCCGGACCAGCGTGGCGTTCGCGCGCTCGGCCCAGACGTCGAGCTGTTCGGTGGCCGCGGCACGGAAGGTGTCCCCCGCCGCGATGACCACCTTCTTGCCCTCGCGGGTGAGCTTGGCGGCGAGCTTGCCGATGGTGGTGGTCTTTCCCGCGCCGTTCACCCCCACCACCATCGTGACGTGCGGAGGACCACCCCCCTGGAGCGAGGCGGGACGCGGCAGCGAGACCATCCGCTCGACCTCGGAGCGAATGAGCCCCTTCACCCGTCCCACGTCGCCCAGCTCGCGCTTCTTCAACCGGTCGCGCGCGGTGTCCACCAGCTCCGACGCGGTGCGGACGCCGATGTCCGCGCTGAAGAGGATCTCCTCCAGCTGGGCGAGGACCGTGTCGTCGACCGCCGCCCCCCGGGAGAAGAGGCCGTTGAGCCGGGCCATGAAGCCCTCCCCCCGGGTGCGCTCGAGGCCGGCGGCGAGCGTCCGACCGGCCTCGGCCTCGGCCCTCGCCCGGGCTTCCTCCTCGGCGCGCCGTCGCTCCGCCTCCGCGGCTTCGCGCGCCCGCGCCTCCTCCTCCTCGCGCAGCCGGCGGGCCTCGGCCTCTTCGCGGGCACGGCGCTCCCGGGCTTCGGCCTCCGCGGCCTTCTTGGCCCGGTACTCCTCGCGCTTGGCCTCCTCCTCGCGTTCCTTCAGAGCGCGAGCCTCGGCCTCGAACCGGGCGCGCTCGGTGACCTCGGCCTCGGCGCGCGCCTTCTCTTGCAGCTCGCGGCGCTCGCGGGCGATGGCGTCGGCGCGGGCGCGGGCGGCGGCCTCCTCCTCGCGGGCCCGCGCCTCGTCGGGGCTGGGGACGATCTCCGGACGGACCGGCGGCGGGGCCGGGAGCTCGGGCGGGGGCGGGGCCTCGGCCTTCCGGCGCGCGCGGGCCCGCAGCGCGAGCGCGGTCGACACCGCGATGACGACGACGAGGCCTCCCCCGATGAGCTCGATCTGCTGGAGGTCGAGCCCGAAGAAGAGATCGGGTGGCGGGGTGGGAACCTGGGCCAGCAGCGCGGACGGCGACATGAGGGGCCCCTCTTACGTCAACTGACGCTTTCGTCGACACCCGGTCTGTGCGCTAAGAGTCGCCTCACAGCATGCGTCGCGCATTCGCCCTCGTCTCCCTGCTCAGCATCCTCCCTGCCTGCATCGTCGAGGCGCCCACCTCCGAGAAGTCGGGCCCGGCCGTGCAGTCGTCCCGTGGACAGGTGAAGCCCGTGCCGGTGAAGAACGGGGCGGTCCTGGGGGACGTCGCGGAGCTGGTCGGTGCGACCTTCGCCCCGCCGTCGCTGACCCCGGGCGACGGCACCCGGGTGGTGCTGGTCTTCCGGGCCATCAAGCCCACGACCGACGACTGGCAGGTCTTCGTGCACGTGGAAGATGCCGAGGGGCGCGGCGAGCGGCTCAACGCGGACCACGCTTTCCGGACGCCCACGACCGTCTGGAAGGCGGGCGAGGTCATCCAGGACGAGTTCGCGCTCACCCTGCCGCCGGGATGGCGGTCCCGGGCGGTCAACGTCTTCGTCGGCCTGTGGCTGCCGACGACGAACGCCCGGATGAAGGTGCGGAATCCTGAGGCGATCCGCACCGACGGGAGCGACCGGGTGCTGCTGGTCCAGCTCCCCGTTGCTGGCTGAGAAAAAAAGCCGGAGTGGCCCTGTAAGCCGAGTTCTGTTCCCGTGCGGAGTCTCCCCCGCGCGGGCGGCGAACATTCCTCTAGGGCCCTGGTTGCCCAGAAGCCTCGTCAGCGAGCGACCCGGGAGACGGGGGGCGGGCAGCCCCTGTTCCGCCCCGGGGGGGACGGAACGCTCCCTGCTGGCTCTTGCTCCGGGTGGGGTTTGCCGTGCCGGTCAGGTCGCCCTGACCGCGGTGCGCTCTTACCGCACCGTTTCACCCTTGCCTCGTGGCGCCGTCGCCGGCGTCCCGTGGCGGTCTTTTTTCTGTGGCACTGTCCTTCGACTCGCGCCGACTGGCCGTTAGCCAGCACCCTGCCCTGTGGAGCTCGGACTTTCCTCCCGCTGCCCCGTGCTGCGGCAGCCGGCGTTCACCCGGGCCACTCCGGCAGGTCTGGCTTATCGCGGCGCAGGCGGGCGCGCCACCCGCGAACCCCCGGAGGGTCCCTTCCCGCCGGCCGGGCCCGGGGATGGAGCCTCCTGGTGTAGGACGGCCCCTCGTCCATCGATGCCGGCGGGAGGCCCCGAGCTCAGGCGGCGAGGCGCGGTGCAGGGAGCGTTTCCGGGCTGGCGACCGGGGCGGCCCGGAGCCGCGGATCCCGGAGCACCAGCACCAGCGCGATCACCGCGTAGAGGCCTCCGCGGATCCACGACAGGCGCGTGATGTCGGCACCGCTGAACATCGGCCCGGCGAACTC
This sequence comes from Myxococcaceae bacterium, assembly GCA_003818285.1. Lineage (GTDB taxonomy): Bacteria > Myxococcota > Myxococcia > Myxococcales > Myxococcaceae > RPRB01. The sequence continues at coordinate 10,881 of RPRB01000077.1, read as the reverse complement.
GCCACCGAACGTGTTCTGCGCCGTGTGCATCAGGAGCGGGAGGAGGACGACGCCGTTCGAGCGCTGGTAGAGCCAGCCGAACACCACCGAGGCGGAGAGGATGCCGATGGCTCCGGGTACCACCTCACCCGGACGCGCCAGCAGGAGCGGCAGGTGCCAGGCGAACCACACCACCCCGACCGCGAGGCTCGCCTGCAGCATCGGTCGGCGTTCGGCGACGCGGGCGAGCGCGAGGCCGCGCCACGCGGGCTCCTCCCCGAGCGGTCCTCCGAGGACCATCACCAGGGGGAAGACGACCAGGAGCGAGGGCCAGGACGCCCACGTCGCGGCCGGCGGCGGCGTCGCGCCGAGGGCCGCGTTGGTCCCGATTCCCAGCAGGGTGACGACCAGCGGGACGAGCAGGGCGAAGGCGTAGAGCACCGGGGCCGCCCGCCAGCGGAGCAGGGTCCGTCCCCATCCCTTCAGCCCGGCCACTCCCCCGGCCAGCGCGGTGACCACCACGGCTGCGATCAGCGGCCCGTACGGGTCGAGGCCCAGCTCGCCACCGGGTTGAAGGAGCGCGACCAGGTACGCGCGCCAGGAGAGAGGAAACGCGAGCGCGTAAAAGGTGAGCACCGGGTGCGCGCGGACGAGGCTTCGGAAGCGGGCGAACATGATCTCCCTGTCGTGTTTCCTGCCGGACGCCCGAGCAGTCGATGGATTGCCCTGGACGGCGAGTACGTCCCCCCTCGGATGCGTGGCGATGACGGGCGGCTGCGGCCGCAGGCCTCTCCCCGTATCCTCCCGGCCTTCTCGCCCGTCTCTCCCGGCATGAACGACGACACGACCTCCCGCGGCATCCAAACCACCTGGCGTGACTTCCAGGCGGAGATCGAGCCCCTCCGGCCCACGCTCTACCGGTACTGCCGGCACCTCGCCCGGAGCCCGTGGGACGCGGAGGACCTGGTGCAGGACGCGTTCGCCCGGGCCTTCGCCTCGCTCGGCGCCCTCCAGGAGCCGCCGCGCGACGTCCGGGCCTGGATGTTCCGGGTGGCCTCGAATCTCTGGATCGACCGCGTACGCCGGCGAGCGCCCCTGGCGCCCTCACCGGAGGGACAGGACGGTCCTTCCCGCGACGCGCGCGAGGCCGCCGGGACCTTGCTCGTCCAGCTCTCGCCTCAGGAACGCGCGGCGGTGGTCCTGAAGGACGCCTTCGACCTCCCGCTGGAGGACATCGCCGACATCCTCTCCACGTCCGTGGGCGCGGTGAAGGCGGCGCTGCACCGGGGCCGCGGGAAGCTGGCCGACCCCGACGTGGAGACAGCGCGAACGCCGGCGCCGGGCGCGCTCGATGCCTTCTGCGCTGCGTTCAATGCGGGAGATCTCGACCGCGTCGCCGCGCTGCTGCTCGACGGCGCCCTCGTCGAGGTCGTCGGCGCCTCGCTCGTCGTGGGCCGGGAGAAGGCCCGGACCACCGTGCTCCCCGGAATGCTGCTGGGCAGCGCGCGGATGGCGTCCCCGGAGGACGGCGGGAGCGGCGGCGGCATCGATCCGCGCTTGGCCCAGGGCGTGCTGCCCCGTCCGGCCCGAGTGGAGGTGCGGTGGGCCCACGGAGAGCCGCTCCTCCTCTCCTGGTACCAGCACCGGGACGGAGTGGAGGCGGTCCGGGCCGTGAGCCGGGTGGAGGTGGATCCGGAGAGCGGCCGCATCGCGCGGTTGTGGAACTACTTCTTCACCCCGGAGGTCATCACCGAGGTCTGCGCGGAGCTCGGCCTTCCGCACCGCACGAATGGCACCATCAGCGGTTGCATCCGACCGTTCTCCTGAAGCGGGCGCGACGGGCCCTGAGAATCGACCGGGCTAGAGCTGCTCGTCGATGGCCCGGTTGCTCATCTCGTCCGCCTCGGCGTTCTGCTCTCGGGGGACGTGCACCAGCTTCACCTTGCGGAACGCTTTCAGGAGGCTCAGCGCCTCGGCGTGCAGCTCGCGCAGCGCCGGGGCCCGGACCTGGTAGGCGCCGGAGAGCTGGCGGATCATCAGCTCGCTGTCGGCGAGGACCTCCAGCTCCTCCGCCCCGAGCTCGTGGGCGCGCCGGACGCCGAGCAGCAGCCCCTGGTACTCGGCGACGTTGTTGGTCTGCCGCCCCAGAAACTTCCCCAGCCGCTCCAGCACGCGGCCCTGCTCGTCGAAGAGCACCGCGCCTGCTCCCGCCGGCCCGGGGTTCCCGCGGGCAGCCCCATCCGAGGCCACGCGGAGCTTGCGGTGCGGCTGGACCGCATGGACGGGACCGGCAGGGTGCACGCGCGGCGGAGGGTGAGACGACGCAGGGCGCCCGAGCAGCACGCCCACCAGGTCGGTCCGGGACAGGCCCGGGAATCGAGCCAGAGTGCGCTCGAGGCTCTCCTCCTCCGCGATCACCCGGAGGAGCTCGGGAAGGGAGGGGCGCTGCCCGCTCATTCCTTCTTCGCCGGCGGCGGCTCGATGGCCTCCGGCGCGCAGATGATGCGGTGGCAGGACGGACAGATGTCCGTCTCCAGCGTGGTCTTCAAGGTATTGAAGAGCTGCGGCGGCACGCTCATGTTGCAGCCCTGGCAGGTCCCAGCCACCACCGTCACCAGCGCGGGCGAGCGGCGCCTCCGCACCGTCTCGTAGCGGGAGAGCAGCGGCGGGTGGACGCCCCTGGCCACCTCGGCCCGCTTGGCCTGCAGCTCCTTCACCTGCCCCTCGAAGCCGGCGACCTTCGCCCGGAGCTCGTTGAGCTTCCCGCCCACGTCAGCGACCTTCGCCGCGTACTGCTGGTCCTTGCCCTTCACCAGCTCGCGGAGCTGGACCTGGATCTTCCCCAGCTCGACCAGCTCCTCGGCCATGGTGGCGTTGGCCTTCTTGGCGATGTCGATCTCCCGGGCAAGCGCGGCGTACTCGCGGGTGGAGCGCTGCTCGGAGAGCCGCGTTTCCCACTTGCGGACCTTCTCCTTCTCCTCGGCGATGTTCTGCTCCAGGGTTCGCCGCTGCCGCTCCACGTCGAGGAGCTTGTTCCGCTCGGCCTCGACCTCGCCCTTCGCCAGGGACAGCTCGCGTTCCAGCTCTCCCATTTGCCGCGGGTAGACCTCGGCGGACTTGCGGAGCGCCAGGATCTCCAGATCCACCTTCTGGAGATCGGCCAGGGCCTTCAATCGTTCCTGCAAAGCTGAGCTGCCTCCTGCCGCTCTCGTACCGGCGCCGCGGCCTTGTAGCAACGAAGCGCTCACAGTGCCAACGTCCTTGGGGACTGCTCATGGAGGGAACGATGCGTTTCTGTCCCCGGTGCGGCACGCCGCTGGCCTCGCAGGAGAAGGGTGGGCGCGAGCGCCTCGCCTGCCCGGGGACGGGCTGCGGCTTCGTCTTCTACGACAACCCGCTCCCGGTGGTGGCCGCGCTGGTGGAGCACGAGGGCGACGTCCTCCTGGTCCAGTCGGTGGGATGGCCCGAGTCCTGGTATGGCCTGGTCACCGGCTTCCTGGAGCGCGGGGAGGAGCCCGAGGCGGCCGCGCTCCGGGAGCTGCGGGAGGAGCTGGGGCTGGAGGGAAGGGTGGTGGCGCCGATCGGCGTGTACACCTTCCCCGAGCGCAACGAGCTCATCCTCGCCTACCACGTGGAGGCCCGCGGCGAGGTGCGGCTGGGGACGGAGCTCGCCGGGTACAAGCGCATCCAACCCGAGAAGCTGCGCCCCTGGCCCTTCGGCACCGGGCGCGCGGTGCGCGACTGGCTCGCGCACCGGGCCGAGCCGGCGTCCAGGCTCAGCCCCCCGCACCAGGGGGACGCCTGAGGAAGCGCGCAGGAGCGCGCTAGCGTCCAGGCTCAGCCCCCCGCACCAGGGGGACGCCTGAGGAAGCGCGCAGGAGCGCGCCCGCGTCCAGGCTCAGTCCTCGTCGTCCGGAGTGACGGCCTCGTCGTCGTCGAAGCTGTCGAGGTCCTCGGCCTCGTCCTCGGCCTCGGGCTCGGGCTCGGGCGGCGCGGGCTCCACCGGGCGGGGGACCGCGGCCAGCCGGCCCCGGCGGGGCTCGGGCGCGGGGCGGTTGGCCGGGCTGTCCCTCTGGTCCGCACCGCACTTCGGGCAGATCGCCTCGGGCTTTCTCATGTCGTAGAACTTGGTCCCGCACTTGAAGCAGACGTGCTTGGTCCCGAGGTCCTTCGCCGGCATCGACTCACCTGTTCCTTCGGAGCAGAGGGGGAAACGAGGCGGCGATGTAGGCGTCCGGTGCCTCCCAAGTCAACGCTGGAACGCCGTACGATGGGCCCCCTCCGGCCGCCTTGACCTTCTTCTGCGAGAGCTGTGGACAGCCCCTCCTGCTCGAGGGCGAGGCCTCCCCCGGACTGCGAGTGGCCTGCCCCGCCTGCCAGGCGACGGTGGACGTGCCCATGCCGGCCGGCGACGAGCCGCTGGAGGTCAGCTGGTTCGCGATGGTGCGGGGCTCCCAGGTGGGGCCCATGGCCCAGGAGCCCCTCGAGCAGCTGATCCGGGCCGGTGAGGTGACCGGGAAGACCTTCGTTTGGTGCGAGGGCATGGCCGAGTGGCGGCGGGCCGAGACCCTACCCGAGCTGGCGCCCTCGCTGGCAGCGACCCGGCCCCCGAAGCCGGCCTCCACCGCCGACCTGTCGCAGCTCTTCAGCGACCTCGACCTCACGGTGTCCCGCCCCATGGACGCGCGGGCGGTGGAACAGATGCTCTCCGGTGCCCGAGCCCCCCGGACCGCCCTTCCCGAGCCCGCGACCGCCCCTGGCCGCACCATCACGCGAAGTACCGCGGTTGCATCGGCGAGCCGGAGGACCCGGCGGGCGGCCGACGAGGACGACCTCGAGGCCTCCGGTCTCGCCCGCCGCAATCCCGCCTGGAAGGTGGTGCTGACGGTGCTGCTCGTGGTCACGGTTCCCCTCGCTGGGCTCTACGCGCTCTCGAGCCTGAGCGTGCTCCCGCTCGAGGTGCCGCGGGTCGACCCGGCGACCGGTGCCTCGGTCAAGGAGCCGGCCTTCTCCGCGAAGGGCGTCCGCGGTCTCAAGGACCTGCTCCTCGGGAACACTCCGCGCCCGGCGGCAGCTTCCCCTGCCCGCGAAGCCCGCGCTCCTGCCCCGAAGCCCGCAGGGGCGGCTGCTGCCCCCGCCCCCGCCCCCGCTGCGGCGCCCCCGAAGCCCGAGCCCCCGCCTTCCCCGGAGCTCAAGAGGCTCTACGGTGACACGCGCAAGTCCGACGTCGGACCGACCGCGGTGCCTACCCTGGCGCACGCCGCCGCGTCCCCGGCGGCCGGCGCGGGCCCCCACCAGCAGGCCCTGGCCAGGGTGGTCGCCCAGAGCGGCCCGGCGTTCCAGTCGTGCATCGAGCAGCAGCTGAAGCGCACCCCGAACTTCCGCGGCGGGAAGGTGAACCTGGTGGCGACGGTGGGTGCGTCGGGCACGGTGAAGCAGGCGCGGCTCGACCGGAAGGAGATCGACGTGTCCGACCTCGGGAGCTGCCTGAAGTCGCGTGCGAGGCGGCTGGTGTTCCCCTCCTTCGAGGGGGACGACGTCGAGGTGGAGATCCCGCTGGTCCTCACCGCGGCGCTCTGATGGCCTCTCCGGTGGTGAATGCGTGGCTGGAGGCCGTGCGGGACTGGTCCGGCCTGAGGCCCCCGCCCGCTGCCCGGAGCGTCGGGCTGCTCCGCGCCGGCGGTCCGGCGACGCAGCGCCCCTGGGGACCCCGGGCGATCGCGGCCCTCGGCTCCCCGGGAGCGCTCGCGCCGTACATCGACCACACGCTCCTCCGACCGGACGCCACCGAGCGGGAGATCGAGATCCTGGCCGAGGAGGCGCGCGCGCACGGGCTGGGCGGCGCCTGCGTGCATCCGGTCCACGTGGCCGTGCTGGTGCGGGCCCTCGGCGACGCCGAGGTCGAGCCGGTCTCGGTGGTCGGTTTCCCCCACGGCGCGCACCTGACCGAGATCAAGCTCCTCGAGGCCCGCCGGGCCGCCGACGAGGGGGCGCGCGCGGTGGACGTCGTCGCCGCGCTCGGTCACCTCCGGGATTTCGAGGTGGAACCGGTGCTCGCCGAGCTCCGGGCCCTCGTCTCTGCGCTCGCTCCGGTCCCGGTCCGGGTGATTCTGGAAACGGGTCTCCTGCCCCCGCGATCCGCGGTGCTGGGAGCAGGGCTGGCGGTGGCGGCGGGGTGCGACGCGGTGAAGACCTCCACCGGCTTCAATGGCCCGGGCGCGCGGCCCGAGGACGTCGCGCTCCTGCGCGCGGTGGTGGGCGAGCAGCTGGGGGTGAAGGCCTCGGGCGGCATTCGAACCGCGGAGCAGGCCCGGGCGCTCATCGCCGCCGGTGCCAGCTGCCTCGGAGCATCCTCCTCGCTCGGCTTGCTCGAGGGCTGAGGCACGGGGGACCGAGCCTGGCCGCTGGAGGAGCGGGGCTGAACCGCCGTGGCCCGGCTTCGCCCCGCCGCGGTTGCTGGCGTCCCCGATCGAACACAGCTTGCCGGGGAACTGCGGACAACGGGGTGTTCCATGCTCTTCGCCCTCGGCGGGCTCCTCTTGGTGATCTGGCTGGCGAGTCTCGCGCTCAAGGTCACCGTCGGCGCCATCCACCTGTTGCTGGTGCTGGCGGTCGTGCTGTTCGTCATCGGATTCATCCGCGGACGCACCGGACGAACGCCGGCGTGAACGCACTTCCGCGCTGGACCTCGGCCGAAGGCGCGCTAGAAGGCCGGGCCCGGGAGCTCCATGGGGCTGACCGCCGCTCAGAAGAGGACACTTCGCCGCGCCCTGCAGGCGCTGGTGAGCGACGTGTCCACGAAGGGGACGAGGCGCATCGCTCCCAACCGCACCGACGAGACCCGGGTGGGCGGTGACGAGGACGAGCAAGCCCTCAACGAGATGCTCCAGGCCATTGCCTCGGACAGGAATCGAGCGTCCGGTGATGTGCTGGGAAGGGCGCAGCGTGCGCTGGAGAAGCTGGACCAGGCTCCCGACGAGGCCGGCACCTGCGAGGAGTGCGGCGAGGACATCCCGTGGGGCCGCCTGAAGGCCATGCCGTTCGCGGAGCTCTGCGTGAGCTGCCAGGGCAAGCGCGACCGGCCCCACCACGGCCCCACCCGCCGGGGGCCGACGGACTTCCGATGACCGACCGCTCCCGGCTCATCCAGCAGGTGGACGCGTGGAGCGCGGCGGACCCCGACGAGACGACGCGCGCCGAGCTGCAGCAGCTGCTGGCCGCGGAGGACTTCTCCGAGCTCGAGGACCGCTTCGCTGGCACGCTCGAGTTCGGCACTGCCGGGTTGCGCGGGGTCGTGGGAGGGGGCCCCAACCGGATGAACCGGGCGGTCGTGCGCCGCGCGAGCGCCGGTCTCGCCGGGTACCTCCTCGCCACCGTCCCCGATGCCGCCCGGCGAGGCGTGGTGGTGGCGCGGGACGGGCGGCGGATGAGCAAGGAGTTCGCCGAGGACACCGCCGCCGTGCTCGCCGCCGCCGGCATTCCCGCGCTGGTGCGCCCCGGCTTCACCCCCACGCCCCTGTGCGCCTTCCTGGTGGAGCACCTCGGAGCGTCGGCCGGGGTGATGGTCACCGCCAGCCACAATCCGCCGGAGTACAACGGGTACAAGGTGTACTGGGGGAACGGCGCTCAGATCGTCCCGCCGCACGACGGGGGCATCGCCGCCGCCATCGCCCGGGTGGGCCCGGCGCGGGAGATTCCTCTCGCGGACCTGACCGACGCCCGGGTGCACGGGCTGCTCCGGGACATCGGACCGGAGCTGGACCAGGCCTATCTCGAGGGCGTTCTCGCCCTCCGGTTGCATCCGGGCGAGGGCACGGATCTGACCGTCGTCTACACGCCCATGCACGGCGTGGGCGGGCCCCTGGCTCTGGAAGCGCTCCGGCGCGCCGGCTTCGGCAGGGTCCACCCGGTCCCCGAGCAGCTGCACCCCGATCCGGCGTTCCCCACGGTGCGGTTCCCGAACCCCGAGGAGCCCGGGGCGATGGACCTCTCGCGCGCGCTGGCCGAGCGCACCCGGGCGGACCTGGTCCTGGCCAACGACCCCGACGCGGACCGGCTCGCGGTGCTCACCCGCGAGACCTCCGGCCTGCTCCGCGCCCTGACCGGCAACGAGGTGGGGGTGCTGCTCGGCCACTACCTCCTGGTCCAGGGGCCGCGGCGGGAGCGGCCGCTGGTGATGACCACCATCGTCAGCTCGCCGCAGCTCGGGGCCATCGCCCAACGGTTGGGCGCCCTCTACGACGAGACGCTCACCGGCTTCAAATGGATCGCCAACCGCTCCCTGGAGCGCGCGGCGAAGGACGGCGCCGGGCTGGTGTTCGGCTTCGAGGAGGCGCTCGGCTACACGGTGGGAACGCTGGTCCGGGACAAGGACGGCATCGGCGCGGCGCTGGCGATGGCCGACCTCGCCGGCTGGGCGCGAGCGCGCGGCACGACGGTGGCCGGGTACCTCGAGGAGATCCAGCGCGAGTTCGGGGTCTACGTCTCGAAGCAGCGCAGCTTCACCCTCCCCGGGGCGAGCGGGGCGGAGACCATCGCCCGGGTGATGGAGGCCTTCCGGAAGGACCCCCCGTCCCGGGTCGGCAGCCGGACGGTGGAGTGGGTGAAGGATTACAAGGCGCGGACGCGGACCGCCCAGGGCCGGACCGAGCCGCTCACCTTGCCGGCTTCGAACGTGATCGCCTACGGGCTCGCGGGTGGCGCGCGGGTGACGCTCCGCCCGTCCGGCACCGAACCCAAGATCAAGTACTACTTCGAGCTGCCCGAGACGCTCGCCGCGGGGGAGGACGTGCCGACCGCGCGCACCCGGGGCGAGGAGCGGCTGGCCGAGCTCGAGCGCGACTTCCTGACGCTGGCCACCGCACGTGGTCAGCCCGACGGCTGAGGCAACCGAAGCGTCTTCACTTGGAAAGGAACGACTCGTGCGACGGACAATGCAGATCGCGGTGTGCTGTGCGGCGGTGTTCTCGCTGGGCGTGGGGGGTGTTGCCCGGGCCCAGACCGAGGTGACGACGGCCACGGGCTCGCACCGGTGGACGGTGCAGTCGGCCGAGACGGTCGGGCCGGGGGTCAACGTCGGCGCGCTACAGGCAGGCTTTCCCGGGCTGGATCTGATGCTCATCCACGGACTGGACGACACCACCGACGTCAACGCGCACGTCGGGCTCAACTACGCCTTCGAGGGGCTGACCACGGCCGCGCGGTTCGAGTTCACCGCCCAGGTCGGCATCCGCAAGGAGCTCCTGGCGATCGGAAACAACATGAAGCTGTCCGGACGGTTCGACCCCGGCATTCTCATCGCCACCTCGCCGGGGGTGTTCGGAATCAAGATTCCGGTCGGGCTCGAGTTCGGGATCCCGCTGAGCAGCCAGCTCATCGTGAACGCGACCCTGGATCTGCCGATGTTCTTCACCTTGGGCGACGTGAGTGCCTTCTACATCCCGCTGCTCTTCGGCGGGGGTGCCGAGTACCTCATCCAGCCCAACCTGGCGGTCATCGGCAAGATCAAGGTCGGGCCGACCTGGGGCACCGGCGACGCGAGCGGAAGCCACTTCACGCTCTACGCACTGGTCGGCGCCGCCTACAAGTTCTGACCTTGGCCTGCCGGGTGAGCGGTCCTCGCCCGAGTCAGGGTAGCCCTCGCGCTGCGATGGTGTGACGTGCGTCTTCTTTCTGTACGTCCCACCGGACCCGGCCTACCGTTTTGCCGACAACCGACGGGGGGTGGCGCCGTCCGGGAGCGATCTCGTCGGCACCCGGGCCCAGGGAGGCCCGGACGGTTGAGACCGCGCTGAGAGCTTCAGGGAGGACATGTGAGAGCAGCGAAAAGCAATGCAGTCGGATGGACCGCAGTGTTCGCGCTGAGCCTCGGTGGCCTGGCCGGCGCTCAGACCTCGACCAACCACTGGACGGTCGATTCCGGGGAGACCGTCGGCGCCGGGGCCAACGTCGTTCGCGGCCAGGTCGGGTTCCCCGGTCTCTGGGCGGACATCATCCACGGAACGGACCCCACGACCGAGATCGGCGGGCGGCTCCAGCTCAACTACGGCGTCGAGGGCCTGACCAGCAGCACCCATTTCGAGATGGCGGTGAACTTCCTGCTCCGCAAGCAGTTCGTGGACACCGGGAAGTTCAAGTTCGCCGCGACCTTCAACCCGGGCCTCCTCTTCTACACCGCGTTCTCCACCACCACCTTCGGCATCACCTTCCCCATCGAGGGGCAGTTCGGCATTCCCATCGACCCCAAGCTCACCGTCAACGCCTCCTTCGGGCTACCGATGTGGGTGACCTTCGGCGACTTCAGCGCCTTCTACCTGCCGATCCTGTTCGGCGCCGGGGTGGAGTACCTGCTGGAGCACAACATCGCGCTCACCTTCAAGCTGCGGATGGGTCCGACCATTGCCTTCGCCAACGGCGGCTCGGCCTCCAGCTTCACGCTGAATGCGCTATTCGGGGTGGCCTACAAGTTCTAGGCGCCCGCAGTCAGAATGCCCGGATGACTCCGTACGAGATCATCCGGGCCAAGCGCGACGGCGGCACGCTGCCGGCCGACGCGCTCCGGGAGTTCGTGGCGGCGTACGGCCGGGGCGAGGTCCCGGACTACCAGATGGCCGCGCTGTGCATGGCTGTCTTCTTCCGCGGGTTCGACGGAACCGAGCTGCGCACCTGGACCGAGGCGATGCTCCGGTCGGGGGGGACGCTCCGGCGATGGGCCCGCTCGCCGGCGAGGGTGGACAAGCACTCCACCGGTGGAGTCGGCGACAAGGTGTCGCTCTGCCTCGCTCCGCTGGTGGCGGCCTGCGGCGTGGCGGTCTTCACAGCGGTTGCTGTCTTCGAAGCGGTGGCCCCTATGGCGGCCCCCATGTCCATGTTTCATTCCAAACATCCGATACTCCTTATGTT
>RPRB01000076.1 GCA_003818285.1 Myxococcaceae bacterium | reverse complement strand
GGGGGCCCACACCGCCAGCCGCAGCCCATCCCCGTGTCTCGAGACTCCATGACGCATGGCGAGGAGTCCTAGTCACGTCCGGTGGGCGGAGGGGAGTGGAGATCGCAGGATTCATCGTCGGCCACCGGACGGGTCGGGGCCGTCAACTTCCCACGCCGGCCGGCGGTGCACACCGTCGGCGGGCGATGCACCCTGTCCGCACCCTCGCGCTGCTCCTGGCCCCGCTCCTGGCCTCCGCTGCCGCCGAGGCCGCGCCCCGGGGCCGCCCCGCTCCGCGCCCTTCGCTCGAGGTCAGCGCCCCGCTGCGGACCGTGACCAAACCTCGTCCCTCCACCGAGCACGTGCTCCGGGACCTTCCCACCGCCGCCGTCCCTCCCGGCGCGTACGTGCAGGTCACCCGCTGGGTGGAGGAAGTCACTCACCCCCACCGCGACGGGACGCCCAGGCTGGTGGTGGTGACGGTGCCGGGGGGACTGGGCCTGGCCTGGGCCCGCCGCTGGTGAGCGGCGGTGCGGCGAGGTGGGCCGATGGCGGCCCGGGCGATTCCGGCCGCGGCGCACCGACATCGGCCTGACGGCGAGGGGCGCTAGAGTCAGCACGCTTGCGCTCCGGCATGCCGCTGCCCTCTCACTCCGCCACCACTCCCGCCTTCCGCGTCCGGCTCGCGCGCCGCGGCGACGGCGAGCAGCTGGGAATGCTCCTCGCCGAGCTCGGCCATGCCGGCGCGGGTGACACCGCCACCGTGCACTGGGTGCTGAGCCATCCGGAGATCGAGGTTCACGTCGCCGCCGACGGGAGCGATCGTCCGCTGGGCCTGCTCTCGTTCTCGCACCGCCCCCAGCTCCGGCTGAGCGGGCGCATCGCCACCATCGACGAGCTGGTAGTGCAGCCGAACGCCCGGCGGCAGGGGGTGGGCCGGGCCCTGGTCCAGCGGGCGCTGGAGCGGGCCCGGGTGCTGAGCGTGAAGCGCGTGGAGCTGCAGCTGCCCAGCGCCCCGACCGAGGCCACGTACCGCTTCTGCGAGGCCATGGGGTTCCGGGACGCCGAGCGCGGCGTCGTCACCCGGGCGCCTTGACGGTCGAGGCGCCGGGCAGCGTCGTCGGCCCGAGCCGGTGAACCAGTGCGCCGAGGCGCTCCTTCGCCCCGGGCTCCACCTCGCGGAAGCGCACGCCGATGGCCTGCTCGCGGGCCCGGGCCCAGGCCACCACGCCCTCGAGCTCGAACCGCTCGTCCTCCACCAGCAGCACCAGCTGCAGGAGATGGCCGACCGGGTAGCTCCGGTCGGTCTTGAGGCAGATGCCCCCGACCGAGAAGTTGACGGCGTACGACCGGAGCGCCTCGGCGGCCGCGGCAGCGTCGCCGAAGTGGACCTCGATCCGCACCGGGATGCGGTCCGCTGTCCGCCGCTCCTCGCCCTCGTGGGGAGTCTCCATCCGTATGGCCGAGGCCCTGGCGGGCACCGGTCGAGCCGGTCTCTACCGGAAGCGCGGGTCGATGGCCAGATACGCCGCCGCCCGGAGAGATCTCCGGTGGAGCTCCCGCGGATGTCGCATCACCTGCATCAGCAGCTTCCGCCCGAACACGCGCCGGAACAGCCCCGCCTCGTGCGTGGCGTCCCAGAGCTCGAGATCCAGCGGGCTCCGGGCACGGAGCTTCACCAGCACCGCGTTGGGGAGCAGACGCGCCTGGAGACGCACGATGCTCTGGCGGTGGCTCCTGTCCAGCGAGTCCGCCACGCGGAGCAGCGTGGAGAGCTTGCGCACCACCCGCACCTCTCCGGGGCTCAGGCCCTCCATCCCGGAGTGGCTCGGATCCGGCGGGCTCCGCCGGTGGTAACGAGCGATGCGGGCGACCAGCTCGCGCTCCCGTTCACGCAGCCCGGGAAACTCGGCGTTGACGATGAGGTAGTAACTGTGCCGGTGGTGCTTCTGGTAGCTGACCGCGTTGCCCACGTCGTGGAGCAGGCCCGACACCTCGAGCAGCGGCCGGGCCGAGGCGGGCAGGTTGTGCAGCGGGGCGAGATCGTCGAACAGCTGCAGCGCCAGCCGCGTCACCTGCGTGGCGTGGGCCTCGTCGAAGTGGAAGCGCCGGCCGACGACCAGCGCCGCCTCGTGGAGGCTGTGATCCTCGCCGGCGTCCTTGCGGCGGATGAGGTCGACCAGGATGCCTTCCCGGAGGCCGCGCTGCACCGCGGTGACCGAGTCTAGCCCGAGGTGCTTCACCAGCTGCTCGAGGATGACCGCCCCGGCACACACGACCTCCGCTCGGCGAGCGTCGAACCGCTTGCGCCGCTGGGCCGGTGACGTGTCCACCAGTTCCTCGACCACCTGGGAGATCTGCCGCGCAGTGGCGTGCGCCGTCCCCTCCGAAGCGGCGTAGGCGACCACCGCGCCGATGGTCCCGGAGCTGCCCAGCGCTGCCCGGGGTGCCCCGGCGATCCTGGCCGGGAGCCCCTCGGTGAGGGCCTCGGAGACGTAGCCGCGCATGAGCTTGAGCTGCTTCTTGCTCATGGTCTTCGCCGTCCCGAACAGCTCGGTGAGGCGGACCGCGCCAAGGCCCACGCTCCACATCGCGTTGGGGGTGTCCCCCAGCGCCGAGGCGACCTCGGTCGAGCCTCCGCCGATGTCGATGCACAGCGAGCGTGCCGAGGGTGGCTTCCCCCAGAGGACCCCGAGGGTGATGAGCCGCGCCTCCTCCATCCCGGAGATGACCTCCAGGCGGAGGCCGGCCTCCTCGCGGGCACGGCGGACGATCTCGTCGCGGTTCTTCGCCTCGCGCACTGCGCTCGTCGCCACTGCACGGACCTGGGCGTGGTACCGCCGGCACAGGGCGCCCCAGCGCCGCAAGGTCGAGAGCAGCCGGTCGGCAACCTCGCGGGGGATGACCCCGGTCTTGAACACCCCCTCGCCCGGGCGGACGGGGTCCCGCTCCTGATGGAGAAGCTCGAGCGAGCCGTTCGCCAGCAGGCGCGCCAGCTCCAGGCGCACGGCGTTGGTACCGACGTCGATCGCCGCGAGCACCGGTTCTGGGACGGGTCGAGTCAAGGCTGTGAAGACAGGTGTAACAATGCGCTCCGACGCGCAAGGTCGTGGGCTTGCCGGGCCCCACTCTTCACGTCATCGTCATCCATCTGGAACCCCCCCCCGGACGCACCGTCCAGGACACTCTTTCGCCCGTGGAAACGACCGACAGCCGGATGTTCATCAACCGCGAGCTGAGCGCGCTCGCCTTCAATCTCCGGATTCTCGGGGAGGCGCAGGACGCTCGGCTGTCCTTGTACGAGCGGGTGCGATTCCTCTCCATCGCCTCGGCGAACCTGGACGAGTTCTTCATGGTGCGGGTCGCGGGCATCAAACAGCAGCTCGCGTCCGGCGTCACGGCCACCGAGGCGGATGGTCTCTCCCCTGCCGAGCAGCTCCAGGCGATCACCGCCGAGGTCCGGGACATGGTCCGGCTCTTCGACGCCATCTGGCGCGACGAGCTGATGCCGCTGCTCCACTCCCACGGGGTGGAGATCGTCGCCCCGGACGCGCTGGACCGAGCCCAGAAGGACGCGGCGCGGGAGCACTTCCGCTCTACGGTCTTCCCGGCGCTGACGCCCCTGGCTGTCGATCCGGGCCATCCCTTCCCCCACCTGCGCAACAAGTCGCTGAATCTCGCAGCGGTGTTGCACCGCGAGGGCCGGAAGCGCCGCTCGGGAGGCGGTCCGGCGGACCTGGCCGTGGTGCAGGTGCCCACGGTGCTGAGCCGGTTCGTGCCCCTCCCGGCCCCCGACGGTCGGAGCGGGTACCTTCTCCTCGAGGACCTCATCGGGCTGTTCCTCGGCGAGCTGTTCCCGGGCTTCACCGTGGAGCACCGGGCGGCATTCCGGGTCACGCGGAACTGGGACCTGAACGTCGACGAGGAGGAATCCGAGGATCTCCTCTCCACCATCCAGGAAGAGCTGCGCCGGCGGGACCGGGGGATGGCGGTGCGGCTCGAGCTGGACCAGGGCGCCACGCTGGCGCTGGAGGCCTCGCTCCGACAATCGCTGGGGCTGACCCACGAGGACGTCTACCGCTCGGAAGCCCCGCTCCAGCTGTCGGACCTGACGGCGCTGGCCGAGCGGGACCATCGGCCCGAGCTCCGGGCAGAGCCCTTCACCCCGGCGCAACCGCCGTCCCTCCGCGACGCCGAGAGCCTGTTCCCGGTGCTGGCCCGGGGGGACGTCCTTCTCCAGCACCCCTACGAGTCGTTCGATTCGGTCACCCGGTTCATCGAGGAGGCGGCGGACGACCCGAACGTCCTGGCCATCAAGCAGACGCTGTACCGCATCGCCCCGGACAGCCCCATCGCCAGGGCGCTGAGCCGAGCGGCGGAGAACGGCAAGCAGGTGGCGGCGCTGGTGGAGCTGAAGGCCCGGCTGGACGAGGCGAACAACATCGCCTGGGCGCGGCGGATGGAGGAGGCCGGGGTCCACGTGGTCTACGGGCTCATCGGGCTGAAGACCCACTGCAAGATCGCCCTGGTGGTCCGTCGCGAGGGCCAGGGCATCCGCCGCTACGTCCATCTCGGGACCGGGAACTACAACGCCCTCACCGCCAGGCAGTACACCGATCTCTCGCTCTTCACCGCGCGCACCGCGGTGGCCGACGACGTGAGCGCCCTGTTCAACATGCTCACCGGCTACGCGGTGCCGCCGACCTTCAAGCGGCTGGTCGTGGCGCCGTTCGGGTTGCAGGAAAGGCTCACCGAGCTGATCCGGCGCGAGGCGGACCGGGCGCGCCGCGGCGAGGGTGCACGCATCCTGGCCAAGGTGAACCACCTGGTCGATGCGGCGCTGATCCGCGAGCTGTACGCCGCCTCGCAGGCCGGCGTGCGGATCGACCTGCTGGTCCGGGGCATCTGCTGCCTACGCCCGGGGCTGCTGGGGGTGTCGGAGAACATCCGGGTGCGGGCCATCACCGACCGTTTTCTCGAGCACGGGCGGGTGTTCGCCTTCGGGACCCCGGAACGGGCGGAGGTCTTCCTCTCCAGCGCCGACTGGATGACGCGCAACTTCGTCCGCCGCGTGGAGGTGATGGTCCCGGTGGAGGACCCGGTCATCCGCTTGCGGCTCCTGGAGGAGGTGCTGGGCATCGGGTTCCGGGACGACGCCAAGGCGATGGAGCTGCAGTCGGACGGGACGTACAGCCCCGTCCGGTCCGAGGACGGGCCCACCATCCGGAGCCAGATGCTGTTCCTCGAGCGCGCGCACCGGGCGGAGGCCGGCAAGGAGGCCGTCATCCGGCACATCGCCGCGCCCGAGCCGACGCCCCCGGCTCGATCGGCCGTGCCGCAGGGCTGACTCACCCTCGCCCCGGAAACTTCAGGTTCCGGCGACGCCAAGGTCGACGGCCGTCAGCACCGCGACGAGTGCGAGGAGCGAGAGCAGGACCGGCCGGAGCCGCACGTGGCGAGGGTATCAACGCTTGCGCCAGCTCGCCCGTGCTGACAGAGACACGGGCCCGGTGACTCTGCTCCGCGCCGCCGACGTCTCGCTCTCCTTCGGGAGCCGCACGCTCTTCCACGAGCTCACCCTGGTGCTCGAGGAGGAGGAGCGAGTCGGCCTGGTGGGGGTGAACGGGTCCGGGAAGTCGACCCTGATGCGCATCCTGGCCGGCGAGCTGCGGCCCGACGCGGGCGAGCTCCAGCTCCGCCGGGGCGCGCGGGTCGCCTTCCTTCCGCAGGAGCCGGCGTTCGCGGAAGAGGCCACCGTCTCGGGTGAGCTCTCCGTGGCGCAGGCGCCGCTCCGTGAAGCGCTGGAGCAACACCACGCGCTTGCGCACCAGCTGGGCTCGCTCACCGGAGACGCGCAGGCGCGCGCCACGGCCCAGCTCGCGAGCCTCGCTGACCGTATCGAGGCCCTCGGCGGCTGGGACACCGAGCACCACGCGCGCACCCTCCTCGACCGCCTCGGGGTGAAGGAGTGGGACCGCCCGGTGGCTCAGCTCTCCGGCGGGTTGCGCAAGCGGGTGGCCATCGCCCGGGCGCTGCTCTCCCGGCCGGATCTCCTGCTCCTCGACGAGCCCACCAACCACCTGGACGCGGACACGGTGGAGTGGCTCGAGGACGCCCTCGACGCGCTCCCCGGCTCGCTGCTGCTCGTGACCCACGACCGGTACTTCCTCGACAGCCTGGTGGACCGGATCGTCGAGATCCAGCCGGGCGGCGGACTGGTCTCGTACCCCGGGAACTACCAGGCCTATCTCGAGCAGAAGCTCGTCGCGGAGGAGGAGGCTGCTCGGGCCGAGCACAAGCGGGGGCGGTGGATCGCCCAGGAGGTGGCCTGGCTCCGGCGCGGACCCGAGGCTCGGCGGACGAAGAGCCGGGCCCGGATCGAGCGCGCGCGGCGGCTCATGGCCGAGCCGCGCTTCCGGCACCCGCGGGTCCCCGAGCTCCAGCTGGCCGAGGTACCGCGGCTGGGGCACACCGTCGTCGAGGCCAGGGACGTCGCGTTCGGCTGGCCAGCTCGCGAGCTGTTCCGGGACGTGTCGCTGCTCGTGCAGTCGGGGGACCGGGTGGGCATCGTCGGCCCGAACGGTGCAGGGAAGACGACCCTCCTGCGCGTGCTACTCGGCGAGCTCGCCCCGCACCGGGGAACCGTGGTGCGCGGACGCACGGTGCGCGTGGCGCACTTCGACCAGGGCCGCGAGTCACTCGACCCGGAGCAGACGGTCTACGAGGCGGCGGCAGCCGAGGAGCACGTCGAGATCGGCGGGAAGACCGTCGCCCTCCGGGACTACCTGGACGACCTGCTCTTCCCCGTCCCGATGCAGCGGATGAAGGTGGCCGCGCTCTCCGGGGGAGAGCGGAACCGGCTACTCCTCGCTCGATTGTTCCTGCAGGGCGCGAACGTCCTGGTCCTCGACGAGCCCACCAACGATCTGGATCTCCCGACCCTCAACGTCCTCGAGCGGTTGCTGCTCGGGTTCACCGGCGCAGTCCTGCTCGTGACACACGACCGCTACTTCCTGGACAAGGTCGCCACACGGATCGTCGCCGTCGAGGGAGACGGGAAGGTCGTTTCCTGGCCGGGGAACTTCACCACCTACCGCTCACTCCGGTCCCAGGCCGCTGCCGCGACCGAGGCCCCGGGCGACCGGTGGGCTCCGCCTCCGGCGGCTCCTGCTCTCGTCGAGCCCGCGCGCCCGAAGCGTCTGGGGTACCAGGCACGGCGCGAGCTCGACGGGATGGAGGCCGCGATCGAGGCGGCCGAGGCACGTCGTGCCGCGGCGGAGGCGGAGCTCCTGCGACCCGAGGTGTACTCGGATGGACGGAAGGCGGTGGATGCGCAGGCGGCCCTTGCCGCGGCGGCGGCGGAGGTAGACCGGCTGTACGCACGCTGGGCGGAGCTGACGTCGCTCGGGTGACCGCAGCGAGCGGAGGCGTCCGACCAGCGTCACCCCGCGCACGAGAACACTCCCGCTCGTCGTTGCTGGCGTCGCTCCTGGAAACGCTTATCGGGAGATGCGGCAGCTGTACCCACCACGACGAGGAGTCCACGACATGGCACAGAAGGAGCCTCAGGGCATGGAAGCAGCAGCGGGGCAGAGCGGGGCGACCGGGTCCACGGGGTCGAGGACCGGCTCGGAGAGCAGCGGCGCGTCCGCCGGGACCAGGAGCTCCGCTGCCCAGGGCGGCGAGGAGGCCCGCACGCCCTCGGGAACGACGCAGACAGGAACGACACAGGGTGGCATGAGTCGCCGTGAGGAGCAGGGGCAGTCGGGACGCCGGCTCGCACGGCGGGAGGGTTGGGACGACCCGCTCAGCGCCTTCTTCGGCGTGAGCCCGTTCGCGCTCTTCCGGCGGCTGAGCGACGACATGGACCGGATGTTCTTCGGCGGCGGTCAGGCGGCGGGGAACCTCGCTGGTCTGGGCATGCGCTTCATTCCGAACATCGACGTCGAGGAGCGCGACGACAAGATCGTCGTCCGGGCGGATCTGCCGGGCGTCAACCTGGACGACCTCGAGGTTCAGATCGAGGACGACGGGGTGGTGATCCAGGGCGAACGGCGCTTCGACCGCGAGGACACCCGCGGGGGGATCCGTCGGTTCGAGCGAAGCTATGGCAGCTTCCGCCGAGTGGTTCCCCTGCCGCCGGGCGCCAACACCGACGCGGCCGAGGCGCGCTTCGAGAACGGCGTGCTGGAGATCGACATCCCGGTCCAGCAGCAGCAGCGGAGCCGGCGCCTCGACGTGCATTCGGGCGGCAGCCCCGGGACGACCTCCGGGACCACGAGCTCCGATCCCACGCGGCACTGAACGCGAGCGCGTGAGGCACCCCGTGCCCTCCTCTCCCCGAGGGCACGGGTCCCGCTCTGCCGAGCGGATGCTAGCGTCCCGGGATCGGTGACCGGGACCGGCCGTTTTCTCACCGCGGAGTGGCGCTGGCTGGCGATGACGAATCACGTCGTCGACCCGGGGCTTCTACTCCCGCGGCTGCCTGCGGGCCTCGAGCTCGACCTGTTCGATGGCGTGCCGATGGCGAGCCTGGTCGGCTTCGGCTTCCTGCGCACGCGCCTGTTCGGAGTCGGCGTCCCGTTCCACCGGGACTTCAATGAGGTGAACCTGCGGTTCTACGTTCGCCGGCGGGTGGGCAACGGCTGGAGGCGCGGCGTGGTGTTCGTGCGCGAGCTCGTTCCCCGCTGGGCCCTGGCCGCTGTCGCGAGGGTCGCCTACGGCGAGCCATACGCCTCGGTCCCGATGGAGCACGCGATCGACGAGGACGGCCGACGGGTGACGTACCGCTGGCGCTGGCGGGGGTCGTGGTGCGCACTCGAGATGGAGACCGGGCCGAACTGGACCTCTCCCGCTCCTGGATCGGAGATGGCCTTCATCACCGAGCACTTCTGGGGATACTCGGGCGGCCCCGGGCGCCCCACTCGGGAGTACGAGGTCGAGCATCCGCCCTGGCGCGTCCGGGCCGCGGCTCGAGTGACGACGTCGGGAGATCTCGCTGCGGTCTACGGGCGGGAGTTCGGAGACGTGCTCGGGCGAGCGCCACGCTCGGCGTTCCTCGCCGAGGGCTCGGAGGTCACGGTCCGCCGCCCCACGCTTCTCACGCCGGAGTCCCTCGCTCCGCCCAGGGCGAGGTCGCGGTAGACGCCGGCCTCTCCGAAGGTGGGCACCCCGTGCGGCCGCCGGGCCCAGCCGTTCATGACCAGCGCGAGCCGGAGCTGGCCGGTCTCCCGCAGCCGGCCGGTGGGGACCTCGTTTCGCGCGTCGAGCACTCCGTGCGTGAGCCGTCCGTCGAAGGACACGAACCGGTTGGGGCGCGGGCCGACCAGGTCCGCCTCCAGCGGGAGCGGGACCAGCGCCGGGTGCCGGGGATCCGGAGCCTGTCGCGTCACCGCGAGCGCACCACCCCGAACCCGGTTCAGGAAGAGCACCGACGACAGGGCGGGATGACGCTCTGGCCCGCCCGCCAGGGCGAGGCGCTCGTCCCGGTCACGGTGGAAGTCGACGCGCACGTCGTGAGTCCACATCCGCGAGAGCCACCACTCGACTCCGCGGGCCCCGGACCCTCGGAACCGACCGGCGAGCGCGAGGATGGCGAGCTCGGGCAGCGCCGCCGGTCTTGCCCCGAGGTCGAACCAGAAGGTGGTCTGGTAGGTCCGCTGGATCCGCTTCGTGCCGAGAGCGCGGACGCCGCGCCGGACCGTCCGGAAGAGAGCCGCCGGCAGCGCGTCATCCAGGACCTGGACGAGCCGCTCCGGGCGCGAGCGCGAAGGCGGTGCCACGGGTCAGAGCAGGGCCAGGACGGCGGTGGCGAACGCCTCCGGCGCCTCCTGCGGCAGGTTGTGACCGGCGCCGGGCACCACCTCGTGCTCGCGCAGGCGAGTGAAGCGGGGCGCGGCCCCGGCGGGCGGCGCGACCCCATCGTCCGCGCCCTCGAGGACCACGGCGGGAACGGGAATCTCCGGCTGGACCGCGAGCCTGCGCTCGATCTCCTCCAGCGCCGGATCGCCGGGGACCAGGCCGAACCGGTGTCGGTACGAGTGAATGACCACCTCCACGAAGTCGGGGGAGTCGAAGGAGGCGGCGGTCCGCTCGTACTCCTCGGCGGAGAACCTCCAGGTCGGGGACCAGAGGCGCCACAGCAGCCGGCACAGCTCCTTCCGGTTGCGGTCCAGCCCGCGCCGTCCCCGCTCGGAGTGGAAGTAGAACTGGTACCAGTAGCGATGCTCCGCTTCGGGGTCGAGCGGCTCTCCGGACCGGGCGATCGCCTGGATGTTGTACCCGTTCACCGAGACGAGCCCCCGGACCCGCTCCGGCCAGAGCGCGGAGACGATGCACGCCGCGCGACCGCCCCAGTCGTATCCACCGACGATGGCCCGGTCGATCCCCAGCGCATCCAGGAAGGCGAGAAGGTCCGCCGCGAGCGCGGCCTGCTGGCCGGAGCGCATCGTTCCGGCGGAGAGGAAGCGCGTGGGGCCGTAGCCGCGGAGGTACGGGACGAGCACCCGACAGCGTGCCCCCAGGCGCGCCGCGACGCCGTCGTACGCGCGGACGTCGTAGGGGAAGCCGTGGAGCAGCACCACCGGGGTCCCGTCCGGCGTCCCCGCCTCCTCGAAGGCGATCTCCAGCACCGGCGTGTGGATCCGCTTCAGCATGGACTGCCTCCTCCGGTGGCGAACTGTGGATGCGCGAGCACCGCCTGCTCGAGCTCGGGCGTCAGCACCGCGACGCCGTGGGGCGACCGCGCGCTCGAGCGACGCCACCGCTGGAGCCAGCGAGCGCCGAGCGGGACGTCGAGCACCGCCGGTCCGTCGCTCGCCACGGTGGTCTCCTTCTTCACCGCCGCCGCGGCTCCGGCGCCCACCCAGAATCCGGCGAGGAGCAGCGTCACCCGCGTCCGCGTCGAGGTGCTGTAGGTGGAGAGGATGCCGCCGGGCACGAGCACCCGCCTGAAGCGCGCCAGCGCGTCGACGCTCCAGAGTCCGGGGTTCGCCTCCGGTGAGAAGGGATCGAAGCAGATGACGTCCTGTGGGCCGTCCAGCCGCGGCAGCGCCTGGAGCGCATCCCCCTCCAGCCACGTCCACCGCAGGCCCGGAGCCTCGACGCGCCGTCGGTCGAGGAGGGTCTCGAGCAGCTCGCGGTGCGCTGCCTGCGCCGGAAACCGCGATGGCTCGGAGAGCACGAGCCTCAACGGGCCGTCGTCCTGCTCCAGGCTGGTGAGGTGCAGCGCCCTGCCCTTCACCCGCCGCGCGCACTCGATCACCGCCAGGGCGTTGTTCGCCGCACCGAGCCCCACGTCGAGCACGCGGAGCGGCGTGGGCTCCGGCGCCTCCAGCCGTCCGGCCAGCTTCGTCTGCTCGACGTAGAGCAGCTCGGCCTCACGGCGCGGCCCGAGACCGGGGTGCATGATCTCCCCGGTGCGGCGGTCGCGGACGCTGACCTCGCCGTTGCCCAGCACGACCGTCTCGAAGTCGCTCAACCCCACAGCGCCCGCATCTCGTCCGCGAGCACGGCCAATCGCCCGCCGAGGATCGCCTCCCGCATCCGGCCCATCAGCACCTGGTAGTGCCGGAGGTTGTGAATGGAGAGGAGCCGACTCCCGAGCGCGTGCTTTCCGCGCATCAGGTGGTGGACGTACGCCCGTCCGTGGCGAACACAGCACACGCAGTCACAGGTCGGATCGAGCGGGACCTCCTCCATCCGGTGGACCATCCGGGTGATCCGCAGGAGCCCCTGAGAGGTGTAGGCATAGCCCTGCTGGGCCATCTTGGTGGGGATGATGCAGTCGAACATGTCCACTCCCCGCTCCACCGCCTCCACCAGGTCGAGCGGCGTGCCCACGCCCATCAGGTAGCGGGGTCGATCCGCGGGGAGCTGTTCGGCCACCCGGGTGGTCATCGCGTCGCGGTGCGGCTTCTCCTCCCCGACGGCGAGCCCGCCGATCGCGAACCCGTGGAACGGGAGCCGGGTGAGGAACGCGACGCTCGCGTCGCGCAGCTCCGGATGGATGCCACCCTGCACGATGCCGAAGAGGGCCTGGCCGGTGTCCCGGGCCTGTGCCGCCTCGAGGCTCCGGACCGCCCAGCGGTGCGTACGCTCCATCGCCTCGCGCGCCGGCTCGATCTCCGCCCGGGCGTCATGCACCACGTCGAGCACCATCATGATGTCCGAGCCGAGCGCCTGCTGCATCGCGATGCTGCTCTCGGGTGAGAGGAGCTGGCGGCTGTTGTCGTGGAAGCTCCGGAAGTGGGCACCGCGCTCGGTGACCTCCCGGTCCTCGGGGAGACTGAAGATCTGGTACCCGCCGGAGTCGGTCAGCACGCATCCGTCCCACCCCATGAAGGAGTGGATGCCGCCCAGCCGCTCGAAGACCTCCCGTCCGGGCCGCAGCATCAGGTGGTAGGTGTTCCCGAGGAGGATGCGCGCTCCGGCCTCGCCGGCCTCGTCGACGCTCACATGCCGGAAGGCGGCGTGAGTGGCCACGGGCATGAACACCGGGGTCGGCACGTCGCCGCGACGGGTCCGCAGCACTCCGGCCCGGGCAAGCCCGTCGGTGCGCTCGAGGGTGAATCGAAACTCGGTCATCCTGGTTCAAGGCACCCTGCCCCAACGCGCCGGCCGCTGCCAGTGTGGACCGCCGGAACCCGCTCCTGGTCTTCGGCACGCGCCACGCTCGTTCCGGCCGCTGATGTCGTAGGGTGCCCCGCCCGACCGGATGGCCTCTCCTGCCCCACTCGCTGTCCTCCTTCCCTCCGAGCCGACATCCGATCCGGACGTGCTGCTCGAGCGCTTCCTGACCTGGGTGCAAGGAACCGGTCTCACCCTCTACCCGGCCCAGGAGGAGGCGCTGCTGGAGCTGATGTCCGGGAAGCACGTGCTGCTGGCGACGCCGACCGGGTCGGGCAAGTCGCTGGTGGCGGTCGCCCTCCACTTCAAGGCGCTCGCCGAGGGGAAGACCTCCTTCTACACGGTGCCGATCAAGGCCCTGGCCAACGAGAAGTTCTTCACCCTCTGCGAGCTATTCGGCGCCGAGCGGGTGGGGATGCTCACCGGGGACGCGAGCATCAACCGCGGCGCGCCCATCGTCTGCTGCACGGCCGAGGTCCTGGCGAACCTTTCGCTCCGCGAGGCCGAGCCACGCGTGAACGCGGTGGTGATGGACGAGTTCCATTACTACGGGGACAAGGATCGCGGTGTCGCCTGGCAGATCCCGCTCCTCACGCTGCCGCACGCCACCTTCCTCCTGATGTCCGCCACCCTCGGGGACACCACCGCCATCGAGCAGAGCATCCGGGACCTGACCGGCCGCGAGGTCGCCTCGGTCCGGAGCGGCCAGCGCCCCGTCCCGCTCGAGTACGAGTATCGGGAGACCCCGCTCCACGAGACGCTGGAGGACCTGGTCCAGGGCGGGCGGGCGCCGGTGTACCTGGTGAACTTCTCCCAGCGCGCCGCCGCGGAGCAGGCCCAGGCCCTCACCTCCGCCAACGTCACCACCCGCGAGGAGAAGGAGGCGCTCCGCGCCGCCCTGACCGACGCCCGCTTCGACTCGCCCTTCGGAAAGGACATGAAGCGGCTGCTCTCGCAGGGCATCGGGCTCCACCACGCCGGGCTCCTGCCGAAGTACCGCCTCCTCTGCGAGAAGCTCGCGCAGTCGGGGATGCTCAAGGTGGTCAGCGGGACCGACACCCTGGGAGTCGGGGTGAACATCCCCATCCGCACCGTCCTCTTCACCCAGCTCTCCAAGTACGACGGCGAGAAGACGGCCCAGCTCACTGCCCGCGACTTCCACCAGATCGCCGGACGGGCCGGCCGGAAGGGCTTCGACGACCGGGGATGGGTCGTGGCCCAGGCCCCCGAGCACGTCATCGAGAACCTCAAGCTCGGTCAGAAGGCCGCGGCGGGGAAGAAGGTGGTCCGCAGGCTGCCCCCGAGGGGATTCGTCGGCTGGGACCGGCAGACCTTCGAGAAGCTGGTGACACGACAGCCCGAGCCGCTCGTCTCGCGGTTCGACGTGACGCACGGCCTGCTGCTCAATCTCTTGCAGGCGGATGCACCGGAACGGGGCGGCGGGTACGGGCGGCTGGTCCGCATCGTTCGCCGAGCGCACGTCACCGAGACCCGGAAGAAGCAGCTCCTGGTGAAGAGCGCGGTGCAGTTCCGCACCCTCCGGGCCGCGGGCCTGCTCTCCACCTTCAAGCACCCGCACGCCCGCTCTGCCGAGGTGGAGGTCTCGCCGGATCTGCAGCGTGACTTCTCGCTCCACCACACGCTGTCGCTGTACCTGCTCGACACGCTTCCCCGGCTCGACCGCGAGTCGCCGACCTACGCGATGGACGTGGTCACGCTGGTGGAGTCGATCCTCGAGGACCCCGCGATCGTCCTCCTGAAGCAGCTGGATGCGCTCAAGACCGAGCGGCTGGCCGAGCTGAAGGCTCGAGGAGTCGAGTACGCCGAGCGGATGGAGGAGCTGGAGAAGCTCGAGCACCCGAAACCGCTCCGTGACTTCGTGTACGGCACCTTCGACGCCTTCGCCCTGAAGCATCCGTGGGTAGGCCACGAGAACATCCGGCCGAAGTCCGTGGCCCGCGACATGCTCGAGCGGTTCGCCACCTTCAGCGACTACGTGCGCCAGTACGAGCTGCAGCGGAGCGAGGGCGTCCTGCTGCGCTACCTCTCCGACGCCTACAAGACGGTGGCCCAGACCGTCCCGGAGAGCTACCGGGACGAGGCGCTCGAGGAGGCGCTGCAGAGCCTCCGCCGCACCGTGCGCGAGGCGGACTCGAGCCTGATCGACGAATGGGAGCGGCTCCAGCACCCGGAGGCCGCTCCCCTCCAACCGGTGAGCACCGGCGGGCCCGTCGGTCCGACCGCACGGGAGATCTCCGCGCGGATCCGCTCCGAGCTCCACCGATTGTTGAAATCCATCGCCGAGAAGGACTGGGAGGGAGCGCTCGCCTTGCTCGCGCCGGGACACGACTGGACGGCGGAGTCGCTCGCCGCCGAGGCCGAGCCCTACTTCGCCGCGCACGAGCGCATCGTGCTGACGCCGGAGGCCCGTCGGCCGAGCATGGCTGTCGTCCGCTCCGACGCCCCGGGGCACTGGGAAGCGCGGCAGAAGATCCTCTCGCCCGACGGCGAGGCGGACTGGATGCTGGACTGCTCGGCCACGCTGCCGCTGGGCCCCCTCCCGGACCGGCCACTCCTGACGCTCCACCACATCGGCGTCTGAGCACGCAGCCCGCTCCCGGAATCCCTGGCCGGAAGCTCGAGCTCGCGCCGCCCTCGCCCGCCTGCGTCTGCGGAGCGCGCTAGGCAGCGATCAGCGTTCCGCTCCCGCCCATGTCGGCCGGGTAGTCCTTCTGCTTCGGCAGGCCGTCGTGCATGCGAAGCGCGCTCTCGGCGTAGTTCACGTGGACCCCGGGCTTGAACGGAAGCCCAGGAATGGTCGCGGCGTACACGTCGACCACTCCCCAGAGCGGATGCTCGGTCAGGACATGGCCACCGCACTGCGTGCACCAGCGACGGATGCTGCGCTCCGTCTTCTGGTACCGCCCGAGGCGCTCTGCGCCGCGGGTCACCTTCACCGTGCTGGGCACCCAGAGGGTGAAGGCATTCACCGGCGCGGCCGACCACTCCCGGCACGAGGTGCAGTGGCAGTACCCCATCGCCACCGGTTCGCCGATGACCCGGATCTCGACTGCCCCACAGAAACAATGGCCCTGCGTCTCCGGCTGCTGCGACATGATGTGTCTCGTCCTTCGACAGCGGGG
The DNA here is from genome assembly GCA_003818285.1 of Myxococcaceae bacterium. Classification (GTDB taxonomy): domain Bacteria; phylum Myxococcota; class Myxococcia; order Myxococcales; family Myxococcaceae; genus RPRB01. The sequence goes on along the minus strand of RPRB01000076.1, from coordinate 4,831 downwards.
GAAGGAAGATGCGCGTGTCCCGCTGCAAGTAGCTGGCTAAGAGCGCCTTTCCGGAGAGCCCATGACCACCCTTCCGGTCCTCACGACCCGTGGTCCGACGACGTGGCAGGCGCCGGTGCGATCATGACCGCGCTTCCGGAATCCACGACCGGACGTCCGGGGACGAGCATCGGGGCATCGGGCAGCGCATTCAGGGCGAGGTGCGGTCGATGACGGTCGAGACCGAGCTGCCGTCCCCCGTCCCGGCGCCCGGGCACCCTGCGCCGGACGTCCTCTCCGACGTGCTCCGGGCGATCCGACTCACGGGGGCGGTCTTCTTCTCCGTCGATGCCGTCGCACCATGGGCATTCGAGGGCCCCGCGCAGACGGCAGTGGAGTCGTTCCTCCGCATGGGCGTCGACCACGTAGTCCCGTTCCACGCCATCGCCTCCGGGTCGGCCTGGGCCGGCCTGCTCGGGGAGGAACCGGTCCTGCTCCAGGCCGGGGACGTCATCGTCCTCCCCCAGAGTGGCCGCCACCTGCTCTCCAGCGAGCCTGGGCGAACCGGGGGCCCGGTGGAGATCCAGCTGGATCGCACCTCCAGGACGCCGCTGCCGCTCCCGATCCGGCTCGGCGCCGCCAGCGGGGCCGGGTGCGAGGTGATCTGCGGGTTCCTGGGCTGCGAGGTGGGCCCGTTCAACCCGCTCTTCAACGCCCTCCCCCGGCGCATGCTCGTCGCCCGGGGTGCGGAGCAGGGCGGCGCGCTCGCCCGCTTCATCGAGCTCACGCGAGAGCAACTGACCCGGTCCGGTCCCGGGCGAGAGGCGATCCTTGCACGACTGGCGGAGCTGATGTTCCTCGAGGCTCTGCGGCGCTTCATCGAGGCCTCCCCCATGGAGATGGGATGGCTCGCCGGCATGTCGGACGAGCTGGTCGGCCGTTCACTCGCCGCGCTCCATTCCCGCCCAGGCCACGCCTGGACGCTCGACGGTCTGGCGCGAGAAGTCGCCACCTCCCGATCGGTCCTGGCCGAGCGCTTCGCCGCGCTCCTGGGGATGCCTCCGATGCAGTACCTCGCCCGCTGGCGGATGCAGCTCGCGACGGACCTCCTGGGCAGGTCGAAGTCCAGCATCGGGGAGATCGCCCAGCGCCTCGGCTACGGCTCGGAGGCGGCGCTCAGCAGAGCCTTCAAGCGGATCGTCGGGGTCTCACCCGCGCACTGGCGCCAGGGACGGCGGCGCGAGGAGCCCGCCCTGACCGTCGTCGAGCCTCTGCCCGAGCCCACCGACCGCTAGAGCGGCGCACGCGGTTGCGTTCCGGAGCCGGTTATGGTGTGGCTGCACGCCAGCCCCTGCATCCGACGCACGGCAGCATGATGGTGCGTGGCTGCAGTGGCCGGTCCGGCGCCCGCGGAGGTTCGCCTCCTCGTTCCCGGCCCCGCTGCATCCCCAGTCTCGCCCGAGCACCCTGAACCGATGCCCACGCTGCAAGTCACCCAGGTCACCAAGGCCTACGGCCAGAAGCGCCTCTTCGAGGACGTCGACGTCTCGTTCAACGAGCACAACCGCTACGGCCTCACCGGCCCCAACGGCGCCGGCAAGTCGACCTTCATGAAGATCCTCGCCGGGGAGCTGGACCCCGACACCGGGACGATCAGCAGGCCGAAGAAGACCTCCGTCCTGAAGCAGGACCAGTTCGCCTACGAGGACGTGCGGGTCCTGGACGTCGTGCTCCAGGGCAACCGGGGACTCTGGGCCGCGCTCCACGAGAAGGAGGGGCTGCTCCACAAGCCGGACCTGACCGACGACGACGGGCACCGGCTGGCCGACCTCGAGAGCATCATCGCCGAAGAGGATGGCTACACCGCCGAGGCCGACGCCGCCTCGCTGCTCTCGGGCCTGGGCGTTCCCGAGGCCGACCACACCCGGCTGATGCGGGAGATCCCCGGCGGGTACAAGCTGCGGGTCCTGCTCGCCCAGGCGCTGTTCGGCAAGCCCCAGGCGCTCCTCCTCGACGAGCCCACCAACAACCTCGACCTCGACTCCATCTGCTGGCTCGAGGGCTTCCTCCGCGAGTACGAGGGCATCCTGGTGGCGATCAGCCACGACCGGCACTTCCTCAACGCGATCTGCACCCACATCGCGGACATCGACTACCAGACGATCATCACCTACCCCGGCGGGTACGACGACATGGTGATGGCCAAGGCGGGTGTCCGTTCGCGGATCGAGTCGGAGAACGCCGAGAAGCAGAAGAAGATCGCCCAGCTCCAGGACTTCGTCGCCCGCTTCTCCGCCGGTACACGCGCCAGCCAGGTGCAGAGCCGGAAGAAGGCAATGGAGAAGCTCCAGCTCGCCGATCTGAAGCGCAGCAACATCGAGCGCCCCTTCATCAGGTTCGAGCAGAAGCGCCCCAGCGGCAAGCAGACGCTCACCATCGAGCACCTCACCAAGCACTGGCCCGGGGTGAAGGTGGCGGACGACTTCAGCGCCCTGGTCACCCGCGGCGACAAGATCGCCATCATCGGTCGGAACGGCGTGGGCAAGACCACCCTCTGCAAGATGCTGATGGGCCAGCTCGAGCCCGACGAGGGCACCCTGACCTGGGGGCACGAGGCCAAGGTGGGCTATCTCGCGCAGGATCACCGCGAAGGCATCCCCAACGACACCACCGCCGCCGAGTGGCTCCACACCTTCGATCACAAGGCAGGGAACGAGGAGATCCGCGGACTGCTGGGGCGGATGCTCTTCAAGGGCGAGGAGGGCCTGAAGCCCACCCGCGCACTGTCCGGAGGCGAGGGAGTGCGGCTGATCTTCGCCAAGCTCATGCTCACCAAGGACAACGTCCTGGTGCTCGACGAGCCGACCAACCACCTGGACCTCGAATCGATCGTCGCGCTCGGCGATGCGCTGTCGAAGTACGAGGGCACGGCCTTCGTCGTCACCCACGACCGGGACCTCATCGAGCAGTTCGCCACGCGCCTCTGGGCGTTCACCCCGCAGGGGCTGGTCGACTTCCGGGGAACCTACGACGAGTTCCTGGAGAAGACGGGCGCCGCCGCCGTCGGCACCCGGGCCGGGACGGCGAGCGGAAAGCGGCGGTGAGCGAGCGATGGACCCTCTGGCCATCGCGCGTCGACTCGAGGCGATTCAGGCCGAGGTGGTCCGCGGGCTCGCCTCCGACTCCGAAGCCGTCGCCGGTGGCTGGATGGCGGCGAACGGTCCGGGCTCGTACCTGAACAAGGCGGTCGCCCTGGGATTCGAGGGCGAGCCCACCGATGAGGACGTCGCACGCGTCGAGCGCTTTTTCGCCTCGCGCGGTATCGAGCCCCGCGTCGAGCTCACCCAGTTCGCGCCGGTGCCATTCCTGCGCCGCCTGGCCGAGGCGAGGTTCGTGGTCCAGGAGTTCGAGAACACCCTGGTGCTCCCGCTGCGCGGGCTCGGGGACCCGCGGGTGCTCCTTCCGGGCGGCTGGCCCGCGGGCGTCCACATCGAGCGCGTCGATCCGCGCGACGACGGACAGGTGGACATCTTCGTCCGGACCAGCGCGAGCGGCTTCATCCCGGGGGGAGAAGAGATCTCCGAGGAGTTCCTCCGCACGGGGACGCGGAGCGCACGCGCCCCCGAGCACGACAGCTATGTCGCCTACGTCGGTGTCGGGGTCGCGGGCGCGGGCGGCGGCGGCACGCGGGCCGGGGTGACCTCCCTCTTCGGAACCTCCGTCCTTCCGCGCTTCCGGCGGCGCGGCGTCCAGCAGGCGCTGATGGCGGTGCGGCTGGAGCGCGCGCTCGAGTTCGGCTCGGACCTCGCCGACATCACCTCGCACCCGGGCATTCCCACCGAGCGGAACGCGGCGCGCCTCGGCTTCCGCCTGGCACACGTCCGCGCCGTGCTGGTGAAGCGCGGGGCCGATCTCGTTCCATCCCCCTAGAACGCCGCAGCGCTGGCCGTGCGCGCGACGACCTGGCGGCGATGCATCGGAGGATCCGCGGACGGGGCGCCGCCGTGAAGCTCCCTGCGACCTCTCCGCCGTGGACCTGCCGGCGACGAATCGCGCGCGTGGCGCTCAGCCCGCCGGAGCGCCGATGCGCCGGCGAAGGCCGCGGGCCCGCGCCTTCTCCCGCTCGCCCTCGCGGGTGCGGGTCGCGGTCCGTGCCGACAGCGCCTCGAGGAGGTGCTCGGTGGCGTGGGCGACCTCGTGGATCGCGCGCTCGAACGCCACCCGGTCCGCGGCAGACGGAGCCCGGAGCCCACTCACCTTCCGCACGTACTGCAGCGCCGCCGCCTCGACTTCATCGGGGGTGGTGGGCGGCTCGAAGTTGTAGAGGACCCGGATGTTACGGCACATGGGGAAGCTTCTCCTGTAACGGGGACGTTGCCGGCCCGCTCGACAGGGAGACCACGTCCCCCGGGGTGGAAGCAAGCGTCGGTGGGCAGCCCCCCTCGAGCGCCCGAGCTCCACGCGCGGGCGGGGCGCCCGCGCCGGCACAGGTCGCCGGATGGCCGCGGTGCTCGCGCTCGTGAGCGATCGCGACCCGTGCTTCGTTCAGACCAGGCCGCCGTTGGCTCGCAGCGTTTGCCCGTTGACCCACCCGCCCTCGTCGCCGGCTCGCTCGGGCCGTTCAACGCCCATGCGTACCTTCCCTGCGCGGTGGCGCGTTACGGGCTGACCGCGATCTGGCTCTGGAACGAGGCGCGGTGATTTTCCGTGCTTGACATCGCGCGGGATGCGCGCAGCCTGGTCTTCCAGGCCTGGATGGATCCGGAGCACATCCGTCACTGGTCGGCGCCCCACGGCTTCGAGATCTCACACTGCGAGGGAGACGCGCGGCCGGGGGGCACCTGGCGGTGCT
>RPRB01000075.1 GCA_003818285.1 Myxococcaceae bacterium | reverse complement strand
GGCGGGGACGAAGCGGGGTGCTCGCCGTGCGTCGAGTGGGGAGCCGCACCGGCCAGCAGGTCCCGGTGGGCATCGGGTCGGTCGGCCGGCTCCCGCCGCAGGACGTGGCCGAGGTGCGCCGGGTCCTCGACGTGGTGGGCGAGGAGACCGGGCCGATCATCGGCCGGTTCGTCGGGCTGCGCCGGTTCCCGCAGACCCGCTACGTGTATCTGGCGCCGGACGACGAGATGGCCACCTCGCTGCTCATCCTCCAGGACCGGCTGGTGGAGGCGGGCCTGAAGCTCGCCCCGGACGTCTACCAGGCCACGCCGCACGCGGTGATCGGCCGGGTTCCGCCCGAGGCCGAGCTGGAGGTGGCGGCGGCCGCACGCGCGCTGGTCCCCTCACCGACGTTCCGGATGACCACCCTGGGGCTGTGGAGCCTGAGCGACCGCGAGGCCAGCTGCCTCCATCGCGTGCTCCTCTCCGGTGTCCTCTAGTGCTGCGACCGGGGTGCGGTGAGCACAGCAAGGCGGCCGAGACCGAAGCGAGACGCCCACCCGAGGAGCGAGCAGCGGAGGCGTGCCTCGCGGCACGTCGAGCAGCGGAGCGACGAGGCTGCGCGTCGCAGCGAGAGGGTCGGCCGCCGAAGCGATCAGCACACCCCGGTCGGAGCACGAGATCCATTCCGCAGATCCGTTCCGCCTCCTGGCGCGTTGTGGTGAGTGGCGCTCGGCCGTCGCCTCTGGCGCTCCGGGAGGAAACACGGAATGGCTGTCTGGAGCGGCAATCGGCGAGGGAAGGGCGGCGTGCCTTCCGCTGAAGGCGGAGTGGACCCGAGGGTCGGCGGTGACCGCCACGGGGATCCGCGGGGATGCGACGTCGCGCATCGAGGCGTGAAGGTGATCTTCGGTGTGGAGCGCCGGGGGCCGCACATGATACGACCTCGCTCCGTTTTTCTCGTTTTGCAAGCACTGGGGGTGGGCCGGTGAAGCAGGACGTGGTGCTGGTGGCGTCTGAAAACGCCGAGACTCGGCGGGAGCTCGCCGAACGCCTGGACTGGGATGACGTCCCCTTCCACCTCGCCTCGACCGCTCACGAAGCGGTCCAGGCTTTCGCCTCCCTTCCCGCCGGCACCCGCCTCTTCGTGGTGCTCGACTTCGCCCGCCGCCCGCGCGCTCGCGTGATGGATGCGCTCCGCGCCCGCGCCGACCTGGAGGTTCAGCTGCTGCTGCTCCACGACGCGCAGGACGACGGACTCACCGACGAGAAGGTGGTCGAGCACGTGCGGCGCCCGGCGGTGCCGGGCTACCTCTACAGCCTGGTCGAGCGGCACTCGGGGGCCGTCGCAGTCTGAGCTGGCCCGGGAGCGCGCGGCGTCCTGCCGGAGCTTGCGACCTCGGAGCACCACCAGGCCCGGAGCTTGGGACGTGCTGGCTCGATTTGCGGAGTCGCAGTCGATGGCGGCGAGCGCGGCCGGGCGAGGCGACCGCGTGGTGACCGCGCCACGACGTCAGGGATTCGCAGCGGGCGGGGCCCTCACGCGCTTGCCCCTTCCGGCGCCGGCGGGTGACGCTCGGGGAGCCGATGCTGCACCGCCGCGACCTCCTCGGCGCGTTCACGGCGTACGCGCTCCTCGCCGAGCTCTCCTCCGCCCACGCCGCGCGGCGCGCGCGCTCGATTCGCTCGTGGCTCGACCGGCAGGACGCGCTGGCCCGTGGACTCGCCTCGGGAACGCTCGACTCCGAGGTCTGGCGCCGCGAGGTCGAGGCGCTCGGGAGCGAGGCCGATGTCGAGCGGTTGATCGCCGAGGCCCTCCCGTCTCCCTCCGCCCGTGCCTTCCCCACCGACCCGGCGAGGCGCATCCTCCGGTACCGGGACGCCGAGGGACGGCCGAGGACTCAGCCCTTCGCCGTCCTGCTCTTCGAGTTCGAGCGCACCAGCGTCATCCCCCACGCCCATCGCGGGATGCAGTCGGCCCATCTGGTGGTGCATGGAGCGCTGCGCGCCCGCACCTACGACCGGCTCGGCGAGGCGCCCGGAGCCCTCCTGCTCCGTCCCGCCGGCGACCGGCGTCTCGAGCCCGGGCACGTCTCCAGCATCGGCCCGGGCCGGGAGAACGTGCACTGGTTCGTCCCCCTCACCCCGCGCGCCGCCACCTTCGACGTCATCGTCACCGGCCTCGATCCGGACGGCCCCGAGTACCAGGTCCAGCCGGTCGACCCGCTCGGAGCCACCGACCTGGGCGAGGGAAGGCTTCGCGCGCCGCTCCTCGGCTTCGAGGAGTCGGCGCGTCGGTACGCCATCCGCTGAGCGTCAGTCGTTCCAGAGGCGCCGGTACCAGGGGCGCGGGCTCTTCACGTCGTCGCCGTCGGGCCCCATCTTCTTCTTGATGTCCTGCATCGACCACCCGGTGATCGAGGCCAGGGTCTCGGCTTCCTTGATGCGGCGGTCGCGCAGCCGCTCGCGATAGTCGTCCATCGCGCTGCACTCCGAGGTTCCCTTGTACGGATGCTGGAGGATGTAGCGGGCCTGGAAGTTGGTCCGGTCCGACGTCTCCTGGAACACCAGGTCCTCGGGGAAGTGCGCGCCGTCGTAGCGGACGTGGAGCCGGGTAAGGAGCACGTTCACCGGCCCGCCCACGGGAGCTCCGCGGCGGAAGGCAGGCCCGAGCGAGTCGGTCCGGGGATCGTCCAGCCAGAACACGCCGAGCTGCCGGAGCTCCTCGCGGGAGAGCGGCTGCGCGGCGCAGGGATCGCACCAGCCCATGTCCCAGACGTACTCGGTGAACACCGCCCGGCGCTCCTCCTTCTCCACCGAGCGGGCGAAGGCGTCCTGGTAGAACTTGCCGAAGTCGCTCTTCACGAACACCGGGATGTTCACGTCGGAGGGGATGCGGGTGGTGCGGTAGTTCGTGGACTCCACCCGGCCGCGACGGGTCAGCGCGTAGACGATCATGTCCTGGGGCCCGGCGGCGTTGGCCATCCCCAGCCGGATGGGGAGCATGAACTTCTTCGACTCGTAGGCGATCTGCAGGGGGCGCAGGTGCTGCACCCCGCTCTCCTTCTGCGCCTCGAGGTTCACCTTGGCCACGAAGAACTTCATGTCCTGGCGGATGTAGGGCTGCAGCGCGGCCGCGGCCCTGGCGGGCACCCGGTAGCCGTTCTCGCGGAGCCAGGTCTCGAGACCCTCGGACTGCTTCGCTCCGAGGATCAGGATGTCGTACTCGCCCACCGTGTACTTCGCCTCGACGTGGACCCCCAGCGCCTCGTCGCGCTTCTTCTCCGCGCTCGAGCGCATCGCGATGGCGCCGGCGGGAGCGCTCGCCGCCTTGGACATCGGGTAGATCGGCTGGCACGGGTCGGGATCGAAGTACTCCACCAGCCGCGGCGCCGAGTACGCGTCGAGGTGCTCGAGGAGCCGTCGTTCGCCGACGTGGATCTGCTCGCGCTCGAGCACGGTGGGCACCGGCACCACCAGCGCGAACTCGGTGAGCGGGCCGCGGTAGTCGTTGCTCATGGTGAGGACGGTGCGGTTCCCGTCCCGCACCAGCGCCACCTGCGAGGAGTCGTTGAACAGCTGCGTGTCCGCCTTCCCCACGTAGAAGCCACAGAAGGCGAGGGCGGGGGCGGGGTGGAGGAGCACCAGCAGGGGAAGGACCAGCAACGGGGCCACACGGCGGACGGCGGGGGCAGGCACGGCGACGACTCCTTGGGGTGAGGCCTGGCCGGAGGGCCAGGTGAAGCGGGAAGCGGGGAAGAGCCGGTCGAGGAGCGGCACCACCGGCGAGAGGAGCAGCAGCGCCCAGACCGGCGCGTTCATCACCCAGGCCTGGTGCTGCAGCACGAACGCCAGCACCGCCACCGCGATGCCCCAGCCGATGCGCACGCTCCGCCGGTCGGGCGTGGTCTTCGGGTCGGAGATCATGAAGAAGGTGAAGAGGATGAGGCTCCCCACCAGCAGCTGATGCCCCAGCACCGCGGGCCGCTGCCCGAGCCACAGCACCCGGCCCAGCTTGAGCAGCACCCAGCTGCCAAGGAAGGCGAGGCTCACGTCGGTGCGGAAGCTCCGCGACACCACCGCCAGCCCCAGCACCGCGAACCAGGCCAGCAGCGCCATGCCCTCGCCCCACTGGCTCGGCGAGCACCAGGCGTGTCCGCTGAAGAGGATGCAGGTGGTCAGCCCCAGCATCCCCGGGTTGAAGACGTGCTTGCCCCGGATGCGGATCAGGTACTTCGCCCCGATGGCGATGGTGGCCGCAAGCGGCGGCACCCACACTGCATCGGTGCGAAGGAGCAGCGACAGGCCCAGCCCGGTGATGAGGGGAGAGCGGAATCCGCTGGAGGGAAGGCGAAGGACCCGCTCGCAGGCCCACTGGACGGCACAGGTGGAGGTCAGCAGCAGCGGAGGCATCCAGGGCTCGATCGGAAGCCGCAGGAAGGCCACCCCGAGGACCAGGAAGCTGGCCAGGAAGGCAATCTGGAGGTCTCGCGGGTCACGAGGGAGCAGGCGCTGGAACGGACGCATCGTCCGGCTTGAACGGGAGCCGCCCCCAAAGGATCTCCGTCTGCTCGCTCGGGCGTGCCGGGTGGTACCTTCCCCCACCATGCCCACGCCCGACTACGCCGCCATTCGCCTCGGGGACCAGGTCTTCACCGCCGAGGGCGCGGATCCCGTCGGCGCCGTCCGCGAGCTGCGGAGCGGCCCGCATCCGGCCCTCATCATCTACATCGAGAACGCAGGGGACATCGCCATCCCGGTCCCTGCGATCCGGGCGGTCCACGATGGGAAGGTCGTCCTCGATCCGGAGAAGCTCGAGGACAAGGTGCGCCGGGCGCTGGGCCACGTGCGCGACAGCGAGATCCCGGGCTGGTAAAAAAAACCGGCGAGCCGCGGCCCGAAGGCCGACGGCTCAGACCGGCGGACGCTGAACCGGGGGGAAGATTCAGCAGCCCGGCCTCGGAAACGTCGAGGCCACGCGAATCATTCCCCCCATCGGCCGGTACCTCCTAGTTTTTTTCGGGCGGGCGGCCGGCGCGTCTCGCCTCTGCCTGGAGTTCGGCCAGCCGTGCAGAGAGCGCAGGGCGGAGGTACGGACGGCGGGTGAGCTGCCCCTCCAGCCACGCCGCCACGTCCGCCACGGGCGTCCCGGTCTCCAGCAGATGCGCGACGTGCGAGCGCGCCGCGAGCACCGCCACCTCCACGAGGTGAGGGTCGTCGGCATCCCGCGAGAGGCGGAGGTCGGCCTCGTCCAGCGCCTGGGCGAAGTTCCCGGCGCGGATCATCGCCGCGGCACGCGCCTGCACCACCCGGGCGGCGAGGAGCCCCCGAACGCCGAAGGCCAGGAGCGCCGCGAGGACGAGTACCCCCATCACCACCCAGCGGGTGGCGGCGCTGCGGCGCTGCGGGCTCTCGCGGGTCGCGTCCACGCCCTGCCTCCTAACGCGAAGCGCCAAGCGATGCGAAGACCCGATGCAGCGCAGGGCCGGCCTGGACCGCCGGCCCGAGGAGCCGGAGGAAGCGGCGGCGAGTGATGTCCTTCGCTCCGAAGCGCGCCAGATGCTCGGTCTCGACCTGGCAATCGATGAGCAGGCAGCCGGCGTCGAAGAGCGACCGGGCCAGGGTGGCGAAGGCCGCCTTCGAGGCATCGGGGCCCCGGGTGAACATGCTCTCGCCGAAGAAGACGCGGCCCAGCGCAACCCCGTACAGGCCACCGACGAGCTCGCCATCCCTCCAGGCCTCGACCGAGTGCGCGTGCCCCAGGCGGTGCAGCCTCAGGTAGGCGGAGTGCATGGCGGTGGTGATCCACGTCCCGTCCTGCCCGGGGCGCGGCGCCGCGGCGCAGGCCGAGAGCACCTCCGGGAACGCGGTGTCGGCGCGAATGTCGTAGGTCCTCCGGCGCAGCACCTTCTCCAGGCTACGGGGGACGTGCAGCTGGCCGGGCAGCAGCACGAACCGCGGATCCGGGGAGTGCCAGAGGATGGGCTGCCCCTCCGAGTACCAGGGGAAGATGCCGCGGCGGTACCCCGCCAGGAGACGGGCCGGGGAGAGATCTCCCCCCACGGCGAGGAGCCCCGAGCGGTCGGCCCGCTCGGGTGGCGGAAAGGCCTCAGGGTCCTGTCCGAGGAGAAACACCGTCACGCGCCGTTACCCGGGAACTTCTTGTAGCATCCACCTCGCGGCGTGCCCCCCTCGTCGAGGCCCCCCAATCTCAATCGCGCCATCCGCGCCCTGGTGCGCGACCTCGCGGCGCGCGCGCCGGAGTTCTCGCACCTCCTCGCGGCCAGGGTGCTGGTGGTGGCCGGCGAGGCGCGGCGGGGGTCCCGGGGATCGGTCAAGCCGCTGGCCTTCGAGCGGGGAAAGAGCCGCGACCACTCCGGGGCGCGCAAGCCGGTGGTTCGGATCGACGGCCGGCGGATGCTCTACTGCGTGACGCTCCGCCCGCTGTTCTTCCGCAACAGCCGGCCCGAGCAGCGCATCGAGACCCTGCTCCACGAGCTCTACCATCTGAGCCCCGCGTTCGACGGCACGCTGGACCCGTCGCGCCGGCACTCCCGGCTGGGGCGGAAGTTCTCCCGCATCTTCCGGCCGCTCGTCCGCCGTTACCTGCGCCACTGCCCGCCCGAGGTGCTCGCCCCCTTCGCGCACCACGGCCCGGTGCGCATCCTCGCCTGGCTCGAGCGTCCACCGGCCACGCACGCGAGGGGGCGCTCCCGCCGCGTCTACACCGAGGAGCAGCTCTACACGGCCACCGTCCAGATGCTCACCCGCAGGAAGCACCGGGCGCCGGCTCCCGCGGACGGGGAGCGGGAGTGAGGCGTCCCCTCCGGGCCTGCGCCCCAGCGGGCGTGCGGTGGAAGGCGACCCGGCCATCGGCGGAGCTCCGAGACGGGGAGACTGGGCCGTCCGCGCCGGGATAATCTCCGCGGCGCCTCGACTCGCCTCCCTGTGTCCCTCGCTCCTGGTACCCCCGTCGGCCGGTACGTGATCCGGCGCAAGCTCGCCGAGGGCGGGATGGCGGAGATCTTTCTCGCGCAGTCCCACGGGCCCGAGGGCTTCGAGAAGCAGGTGGTCATCAAGCGGATTCGCTCGGCGCTGGCCGACGACCCGAGCTTCGTGCAGATGTTCATCGCCGAGGCCCGCGTCGCCTCGAAGCTGAACCACGCCAACGTGGTCCACATCTTCGACTTCGACCGCCACGAGGACAGCTACTACCTCGCCATGGAGTACGTACGGGGGAAGTCGCTGGCGGAGCTGCACCGGCGGGCGCGGCTCCTCCAGCGCCCGTTCCCCCCCGTTCTCGCCGCGCAGATCTGCCTCGAGGTCGCCCGGGGGCTCGCCTACGCGCACCGGCTCACCGAGCATGGCCAGCCGCTCGGCCTCGTCCACCGCGACGTCACGCCGCACAACGTCCTCGTCTCCTACGAGGGGGCGGTGAAGCTGACCGACTTCGGCATCGCCAAGGCCAGCAACCGCGCCAGCACCGCGGGCATGCTCAAGGGCAAGTTCGCGTACATGGCGCCCGAGCAGGCCCGAGGCGAGCCGGTGGACTCCCGGACCGACCTCTTCGCCCTCGGCATCACCCTCTGGGAGCTGCTCACCGGCGCCCGCCTCTTCGACGGTGACAGCGACCTGGCCGTGCTCCGCGCGGTGCAGGAACGGGAAATCCGCTCCCCCTCCGCGGTGAGCAGGGCGGTGGACCCGGCGCTGGCCGAGGTGGTGATGACCGTGCTGCAACGGGACCCGGCCCGCCGGTTCCAGAGCGCCACCGAGCTGGAGCGCCGGTTGCTCACCTACGTCATCGGCGCGCCCCGCGCGCCCGAGGACACCGACGTGGGGCTCTTCATCCGCTCCCTGTTCCCGGACGAGGCCGCGGCGGAGGAGGACACCGAGCCCATGGGTCCCCTCCAGCTCGTTCCCGGCGTGGGCCCCACCAGCTCCCGGCCCCAGCCCACGGCCGGCAGCGGCGGGCTCCAGCAGACCCGGGCCGACACCTATGGGCGCCTGCTCCAGCGAACGCTGCCCTCCGGGTCGGTGTCCCCGGTGCTCGAGGACGAGGCGCTGGCTCCCACCAGGCCCCCCCCCAGCCGCCGGTCGTCTGCGGCCACGGCCCCGGGAGGCCGGCAGAGCGTGGTCACCGAGGCCCCGGTCGAGGAGACGCGGGTGCTCGCCGCGCAGAGCGGCGCCCGGCGCCGCCGCACGATCCTCGCCACCCTGGGCCTCGCGGTGCTCCTGGGCGTCGCCGGCATCGCCTTCCTCGCCGGACGGACCGATTCCCGGCCGGAGTCGTTCCCGCCGGAGCGCCCGGGCCCCGCCGGGCCACTCGCCCTGGCGCCGCCCGCGCCGCCCCGAGCTCCCGAGGCCCCGGCACCTACACCGCCCGCGCCGCCCCGGACCGACGCGCCCGCCACCCCCCCGGCGTCACCGGGGCTTCTGGCGGTGAAGGCTCAGCCCTGGGGGAGGCTCTTCGTGGACGGCAAGGCCGCCGGAGACGTGGAGGGCAGCCGCCGGTACCCCCTGGCGCCAGGCACCCACACCCTGCGCCTGATGAATGGCAAGAAGACCCGGACCTGGACGGTGGACATCGAGTCCGGGAAGACCGTCACCCGCGAGCACAGCTTTCTCGAGGAGTGAGGCGCTCGCCCGGGTGAATAAGTTCCGGGGGTTTCGCGTCCAGGCAGGTGGCTCGGCTGGCTCCTTGCCGGGGCAGGTCGGCCAGGGAAGGATGTCCTTCGATGGCGAGGCGGCGCGCACGACGGCTGGTGATGCTGGGAGCGGCCCTGCTGGTCGCGCTCGGCACCTCCTCGCGCGCCCTGGCCCAGGACGAGCCCATCCCCCAGCCCGAGGGGGACTTCGACGTCACCACCCTCGACGAGACCCTGGGCCCTTACGGCCAGTGGGTGGACACCGGCGAGGGACCCAACGACGGGCGGGCCTGGCGGCCTGACCCGGACGTCGTGGGTGAGGACTTCCAGCCCTACGCCACGAGTGGCCGCTGGGTCTACTCGGACTGGGGCTGGACCTGGGAGAGCGACTACCCCTGGGGCTGGGCACCTTTTCACTATGGGCGCTGGGCCCTGACCCCCTCCTGGGGCTGGGTCTGGTATCCGGGCACCGTCTGGGCTCCGGCATGGGTCGACTGGCGCTTCGGCGGTGGCTACATCGGCTGGGCGCCGCTGCCCCCCGTGGGGTTCGCGGTCGTCGTCCAGCCCTGGCGGCCCTACTGGTGCTTCGTCCCGAGCAACGTCTTCATCTACCACGACGTCTGGGCGTACCGGCTGCCCGTGGACCGTATCCACGCCGCGTACGCGGCCACCGTGCCGGTGCACCAGGCGGTGAGCTACGGGCGGGCGCGCTGGTACGCCGGCCCTCCGGTGCCCCAGGTGGAGCATGCGGTGGGCCGTCCCGTCCCGCGGGTGACCGGGTTCACGCCCCCGGCTCCGGGCCGGGTGCAGCCCGTCCTGCCCTCCACGCGGGGCATGGCCCCCGGGACGCTGGCGCCCCGGCCAGGCCAGCCCTTCCCCGGGGTGAGCACCGCCCGGCCTCCTCCCACGCCGAGCGGACCGCGGTCGTCGCCCGCGCCGTCCGTCCCGTCGGGTGGAAGCGGATGGCGCGCGCCCCCGTCGCCGAGCCCGTGGCGCGGCGCTCCTTCGCCGGGCGGCGGCACCTCGGCACCCCGGCCGCCCCCCTCGGGCCCCTCGGCGCCGGGGCCGCGCCCGCGCTCGCTGGGCTACTGGAGCCCCCAGCCGCGCTCGGAGTCGCCTGCCTACGCGAGCCCGCGCACCTCGCCCTCCGGCCCCCAGACGTTCGGCCCGCGCAGCTTCGGCGCGCCCTCCCGGAGCTTCGGCGCTCCCTCGAGCAGCGGCGTCCCCTCGCGCAGCTTCTCCACGCCTTCGTCCGGCGGCTTCGGCGGAGGTCCGCGGAGCTTCTCCGCGCCGCCCTCGCGTGGCGTCGGCGGAGGCTCGCGAAGCTTCTCCGCCCCGTCGTCCGGTGGCTTCGGTGGAGGCCCGCGGAGCTTCTCCGCCCCGTCGTCAGGCGGGTTCTCCGCTCCGCGCGGAGGCGGTGGCGGGGCCCACGTGGGGGGCGGGGGTGCTCGCCCGAGCGGCGGTGGCGGTGGGCACGCGGTCGGCGGAGGACGCCGCTAGCGGGCTGGATGTCCTGTCCGGGGGGCTGCGCGTGAGCACGGCCGAGGGCGGTGACACCGGAGAGGTGACTCGGAGGTGGATCGGCTACGGCCGGTCGTCCGTCCGGGCGCTGGTCCAGCGGGTGCTGCGCTCCTGGGCCGCGCGCAGCCTGCAGGTCGGCGCGCTGGCCACCGTGGTGGACGTCTGCGTCCTGCTGGTCTGCAAGAAGGTGCTGAAGCTGCCCACGCCGGTGGGCGCCGCGGCCGGAGTGGCGATCGGCTCGACGATCGCCTTCTTCCTCAACCGCCGATGGGCCTTCCGCGCGCAGGGGACTCCGGTGACGGGGCAGGCGGTGAAGTTCCTCATCTCCACGCTCATCGCCATGTCGATCCACGCGCCGCTGGTGGGAATCCTCGCCGACTGGCTGGACGTGCCGGTGGTGGTGGCGAAGCTCATCGCCGACGTGTTTGTCTTCAGCATCGGCCAGCTCCTGGCGATGCGGTTCCTGATCTTCCGCAAGTCGATGCCGAAGGCGCCGCAGCAGGGAACCTGACCCTCCGGGGCCGCTAGCGGTTGGTGCGGGCGCCGCCCTGGGTAGGGACGTCCGCCGCGACCTGCGCCTCGAGGCGCTTCACCGCCTCGGCCGCGGGCGCGAGGTCGGCCTGCCGCGCGACTGCCGCCCGGTACTCGCGCAGCGCGTCCTTCTTCCGCTCCTGCGACTCGTAGAGCTGGCCCAGGTAGAAGTGCGGCGCGCCGAAGGTCGGGTCCACCGCCAGGCTCGCGCGGAACGCCTTCTCCGCCTCCGCCGGCTGCCCGCGCTCGAACAGCACCTGCCCGAGGTACATGTGCGCCAGGGGCTGGCGACTGTCGGTGGCCAGCACGCTCCGGAGCAGCTTCAGCGCGGTGTCCGGATCGCCGCCGCGGAAGTACAGCGAGCCGAGCTCGGCCTTCGCCTCGAGCTGGGTGGGGTCGCGACGGACCAGCTGCTCCAGCTCGGGGAGCGCCAGGTCCGGACGGCCGCGGCGGCTGTGCAGGACGCCCAGGCGCGAGAGCAGCGCGGTGTCGTCGGGATGGCGGTCCTTGGCCCGGCCCAGTACCCGCTCGGCCGCGGCATAGTCGCCCTTGGCCAGGTACAGGTCGGCCAGCCCGAGGGCGGCGGCCAGGTCCTCCGGCTTCTCCTTCAGCACGGCCTGGTACAGCGGCTCGGCCTTCGCGCTGACCCGCTTCCGGGCGTAGAGCGCGGCCAGCTCCAGGCGGGCCTCGGCGGTGCCCTCGAGCTGCAGCCGCTTCTCCGCCTCGACGATGGCCCCGTCGAGGTCGCCCATCGCGAGGTGCGCGTCGGCGAGCGCGGCGCGGGCGCTCCCGTCCTGCGGGAACTCGCGCACCGCCTTCTCCAGCACCGCGATGGCTTCCTTGAACTTGCCGAGCCCCACGTAGGCGATGGCGAGCCCGCGGTAGGCCTCGGTGCTCCGCGAGGCCTTGCGGTCCTCGGCCATCAGCGCGATGGCCTTCTGGAACGCGGCCACGGCCTGGGTCCGCTTGCCCTGCTTCAGATAGAGCTGCCCCAGCTGCGTGTAGGGCGCGCTGGCGCTGGGGTTGATGGTCTGCGCGCGGGCGAAGGCCTGGTTCGCGCGCTGGTTCTCCCCGGTGCGGAAGTAGGAGAGGCCCAGGTTGAACCACGCCTCCGCCGAGCGCGGGTCGGCGCGGGTCGCGGCGAGGAACTCGCGGCGCGCCCCCTGGAAGTCCTCCTTCCAGTCCAGCGCGACCCCGAGGTTGTTGTGGGCCTGCGCCGCGCGCGGGTCCAGCTGCAGCGTCCGCTCGAAGGCGCCGATGGCGCCCGGGACGTTCCCCTCCCGGAGCAGCAGAACCCCGAGGTTGTAGTGGGTGGTCGGGTCGAGCGGCGCCGCCTGGGCCGCGGCCATCAGCAGCTCCTTGGCCTCGCCGGTGAGCCCCTTCTCGGCCAGCGCCTTGGCCAGGTTCACCTTGGCCACGGTGAGGTTCGGGTCCAGCTCCAGAGCCTTCCGGTAGGTGGCGATGGCCTCGTCGATGCGCGCGCTGCGCTGGAGCGACTCGGCGAGGTTGAACTGGGCGGTGGCATCGCGCGGCTGGAGCTCGGTGACGCGGGTCCAGGCCCTGACGGCGCCCTCGTTGTCGTCCAGCGAGCGGGCCAGGAGCGCCCGCTCCACGTGCAGCGCCGGGTCGGACGGGCTCTGGTTGATGGCGTGATCGAGCAGCGCCTTGGCCTCGGCGGCCTCACCGGCCAGCCGGAGCGCGCGGACCAGGAGCAGGGTGGACTCGGGTCCGGGGCGACGGCGGGCCAGCTCCCGGAGCGGAGGCACCGCCCGGTCCGGCTCCTCGAGCGAGAGGTAGGCCATCCCCAGGCGCTTGAGCGCGTCGGCGTCGTCCGGAGAATCGCGCAGCCGGGCCTCGTCGGCCTTCACCGCATCGCGGAGCCTTCCGGTCTCGGGGCCCGCGAGCAGCAGCAGCACCGGGAGGAGTGCGGCCACCGACATCTAGAGCTTCTCCACGAACGGGCTGGCGCGCGCGTCGAAGCTCTTCCGGGCCACCACGTCGCGCTTCTTCTCCCACTCGGCCCGGGCCTTCTCCATCCGCTCCCGCTCGGGCTTGGCGGCCTTCCTCCGGTCGGCGAGCTCGCCCTCGCACTGCTTCGCCTGCCACTCGAAGTCCTTGGGGTCGTAGCGCTCGCTGCCCGGAACCTTCACCTTCCGCACCGCGGTGAGCCGGGCCAGCTGGTACCGGGTGATGGCGCAGGTGCGGTTCAGCTCGTCGAGCTCGCGGTTCCGCACGTTCCAGTCCTGCCTCGCCCGCAGGTACTGCACCCGGGCCTGGGCCTCATCGCGGGCGAGCACCGCCAGTTCCTTGGTGGCGGGGTCCCTCGCCTGGCCGATCTCGTCGCCGGCGAGCGACTCCGACTTCTTCGCCCGGCGGATCTGATCGCGGGTGCGGAGGATCTCGTTCTCCGCGTCGTCCACCCGGTCATAGGCGACGAAGAGGTCGTTCTCCGCCTCGACCAGGTCGACCTTGTCCTCGTAGGTGAGCTTGTTCACCATGTCGTCGGGGACGGTGCGGCCGTACTTGCCGCCGCAGCCCGCGAGCAGGAGGACCGCCCACCACCAAGCCGTCGTGCGCAGGGTCATTGCACCGTCGCCTTGAAGTCGCCGAACACCGTCCGGCCACAGCCGAAGTCAATGCAGCGCTGGAAGGTCACGCTGAAGCTGCCGTTCACCGTGCCACCGTCGCGCGGCACGTCGTAGAGCACCATGAACCCGTCGGAGATCAGCGGGAACGACTTGCGCGGATCGTTGAACACGTCCCGGGTCACCACGCCTCGCTGCTGGGTGGGGAGGCCGCCATCGGGGAGGACGCCCCCGTCGGTGCCCGCGTCGACCAGCGCGAAGTCGGGGAGCGGCTCCGCCAGGTTCACCAGGTCTCCGGTGCGGACGGTCAGGCCGTCGAGCTTCTCCGAGACTTCCAGCACCGTGTCCAGGCCGGCCCCCTTGGGTCGCGTCCATCGAACGGCAATCTGGTCTCCGGCGAAGCCCAGCTTGATGTCCTGGTAGGTGAGGTCGAGGATCTCCTGGAGGCTCCCCTCGACCTTGGTGGGACTGCAGGCGAGCGCCACCCCCACGACGGCTGCGGCGATGGGGACGGCGGCGCGCTTCATCGGCAGCTCCTCCACTCCGGGTCAAGGTCGGCCCCGGCCAGCGCGCCGTTCTTCACGCCCGCCAGCTCCTTCTTGGCGCCGTCCTGGTCCCCGTAGCGGCAGCGGAGCGCGGCGAGGTTCGCCCGGGCCTTCTCGTTGCCGGGGTCGGCGTCGATCGCCTTCCCGTACGCGGCGCGGGCTGCCATCGGCTCTCCCTGGTAGAGGAGCGCCACTCCCAGGCCGTTCTGGGCCACGGTCCGCGTCTCGCCGAGCTCGGTGGCCCGGGCGAGCGCGAGCTGCGCCATGGGGATCTGCTTGGCCTCGAGGTACGCCAGGCCCAGCGCCTCGAGCGAGGCGGCGTCCTGGAGCGTCTCGGCCTTCTTCTGCAGCTCGGGGAAGCCGGTGGGCAGGGTCCCCGGCGCGGGCGCCGCAGGCAGGGGCGAGCGCGCGGTCTCGCTCCGGCTCCGGCACCCGAGCACCGCCGGCGCGTACACCTCGAGCTGGCTGGCCCGCGCGAGGCAGGTCCTGAACGCCTCGTCGGCCTGCTCCTTGATGGGCTGTACTTGTTGTCTCACCGCCGACTTGAACTGCTGCGCGTCGGCCGCGGACAGCCCGGCCGGCACCGGCGTCTGCTCCACCGCCTCGGCGAGCGACTGGAGCGAGAGGCCCAGCTTCCACAGCGAGGCCACCGCCCACTCCGAGCTGCCCATCGACGCCGCCTGGTTGTAGACGCCCTGCAGCTGCTGCAGCGCCGCGACCTTCTGGTCGATCTGATCGGCAGGGATGGCCTTGAAGTTCCGGTAGAGCAGCTCGCCGAGGTACCAGAGCGCCTTGGCGGTGTCCTCGCCCTGGCTGGACGGCGCGTTGACCACCGGGGACAGCGACTTGGCCAGCACGTCGGGCCGCTCGCCCTGGGTGGCCGCCACCTCCGCCAGCACCGCTGCCGCCTGCGGGTTGGTCTTGTCCACGCCCAGCGTCTGCTGGGCGGTGGCCTTGGCGCCGGCCAGGTCACGGGCCTTCAGCTTCGCCTGCGCGAGGAGGGCCAGCGCCTCGCCGCGGCGGTTGCCGCCCACGTTCGCGGCGGCCTGGAAGTCCTTCTGCGCGCCCGGATAGTCGTTCAGCACCATCCGGAGCCGGCCGGCGGCCATCCACCCGTCGTAGGCGGTGGAGTCCTGGCCCATGCGCTGGCCCAGCTGCTCATACCACTGCGCCGCCTCGGGGAAGCGGCCGGCCTCCGCCGAGTGCCGGGCGATGGTGGCCAGCACGTCGGAGGTGTAGGCGGTCTTCGGGAAGTCGGTGAGCAGCTTGGCGCCGATCTCCCGCTCCTTGGCGTAGTCCTTCTTCTCCCGGGCGGCGGTGAACGCGCCGTAGAGCGCCTTCTCCGCGATGTCGCCGCCCTTGTTCTCGGAGGCGACCTTGAGGAGGCCCTCGACCACGTCGCCGGTCTCGGCCGAGCTCTGCAGCGCCAGCTCGCCCAGGGCCTCGCCCTTGCTCTCCGCCTGGAACTTGCGGACGTCGGCGAGGAAGGTGGCAGGCAGCTGGCCGTTGGCGAGGAACTTCCGCGTCGTCTCCTCGATGCCCTTGAAGTCGTTGAGCTGGCGGAGGCCGTCCAGCGCCAGCTTCCCCGCCACCGGCGCGTCCTTGTGCGTCGGGTACTCCATGGCAAAGGCGATGAAGAGCTGGCTGCTCCGCTCGAACTCGCCGTCGTCGTAGTAGGCGCGGGCGATGTTGAACTTGACGGTGAGGGCGTTGGGGTTGCGCGGGTACTTGGTGATGAACTTCGCCCCGTCGAGCTTCAGCGCCTGGCGGGCGTCGGCGACCTCGAAGGCGGTGATCTTGTCCACCTCCCCTGCCTTGAGCGCGCTGAAGTGGGCGAGCAGCGCGCCGTACGCGGCGGCCTCCGCGCCCGTGGCGTTCTTCGCCCGGACCTCGTAGGTCTCCAGCTCCTCGAACTGCCGTGCCGCCTCGGGATAGGCGTGCGCGGCGAAGAGCGCATCCGCCCGGTTGTGCATGATGTCCCGGACGTACTTCTCGGGCCGGAAGAGCGAGAGGTATTCCTTGTAGGCGCTCGCCCCCTGCAAGTAGACCTTCCGGTCGTCGGTCTTCTGGGCCAGGGCCTGCAGCTGGGTGGCCAGGTCGCGAGTGAGCTCCTCCAGCTCCACCAGCTGCTTCCGCCGGGTGGTGTCGTCCTTGAAGGGATCGACCTTCACGTTCACCGCCGCGCGCACCAGGAACTTGATGTCCTCCTGCTGGGTCGGCACCCGCCCCTTGGCTGCCTTCAGCGAGTCGTAGAGCTTCTCCGCCCGCTCGACGTCCAGGTCCGGATCGGGCTGGATCTCCATCAGCTTGCGGAGCGCGGGGATGGCCCACTCGTACTGCTGCTTGATGAAGTAGCGGTTCCCCAGCTTGTCCAGCGCCAGCGCGTAGGTGGTCCGGCTGTCGGAGAGCTTCTCGAAGTAGGGGAGCGCGCCCTTCGCCGGCCGGGCCTCGGTGTAGCTGTAGACCAGGTCCAGCAGCGCCTCACGCTTGACGTTGAGCGCCTTCTGGCTGTCCACGCCGGGGATGGGCTCGCTGCCCGCGGCGGCCTCGAAGAAGGTGACCGCCTCGTTGAACTTCTGCTGGTTCACCCGGATCCACCCCAGCTTGTAGCGGGCCAGGTCGTGGACCGGGCTCTGGGGGAACTTGAGGATCTCCTGGTAGTGCTTCTCGGCCTCGGCGTTGTCGGTCTTGTCGAAGTAGTAGTCGCCGATGATCTGCTCGGCCTCGAGGCGGAGCGGGCTCTTGGGGTACTTGGCGATGAGCTCGTTCTGGGTCTTCAGCATCTCGTCGAACTGACCGAGCTCGCGCATCTCGTGCGCCAGGTAAAAGGTGACCTTGTCCGCGTCGTGGAAGTCGGGGAACTCGCGCAGGAGGCGGTTGTAGAGCTGCACCGCCTTCTGCTTCAGGAGCTTGGTCTCCGGGCTGACGATGGCCCCCTTGTTGTCGCCGCCGCGCTGCTCCACCTGCAGGAAGTAAACGTACCGGCTCTTCTCCACGTACAGCTCGGCCAGGCGGAACTGGAGGTCCGGCAGGTAGGGGGCGTTGCGGCTCTTGGCGATGAGCCGCTCGGTCTCGAGCAGCGAGCGGTCCACCTTGAAGATGTCCCGCTTCAGCTTCTCCACGTACTCGGTCTTCTCCCGCTGCTTGGTGACGACCGGGTTCACGCTCTTGTCCAGCGTGGGGAGCAGCGGGCTCTTCGCCTGGGCGAGGAGCAGGAGGAGCAGGGGACCCGTCACTGGGCACCCTCCTCGATGCACCGGCTGGGGATGCTCACCCGGTAGCTGCGGAGCTCGTCGTTCCAGTACTCACCGGTGAACTTGAAGGCGATCTGCGCCGAGGTCAGCGGGGCCTGCTTCTCCGGCTGGGCCAGCTTGGCTCCGCGCTTCACGCGCTCGTAGAGCTTGAGGCCGACCTCGTACTCCATGAGCCGCACCTGCTCGTCGGCGCGGAGCAGCTTGTCCGCCTCCTCGCGCACCGCGTCCCCGAGCCGCTGCTGGTAGATGCGCTCGGCCTCGGCGTGGGCCAGGTCGTAGACCTTCTGGAGGTGCTTGTAGAGCCGGTCTCCGAAGGCGCCGGCGTGGCGATTCAGCTGCTCGCCCTCGAGGTTCAGGGACTCGAGGAACCTCGCCGCCCGCTTGGTGGAGCCGTGGCTGTTCGCCGCGCGCCGGAGGCGGAAGTCCTGGGTGAGGTCGTCGCGCTCGCGGATGGCCTCCAGCGAGTCGCTGAAGCGGCGGGTGAGCTCCTTCGCCGCGCGCTTGGCCGGGAGGTACTGGCAGAGATCGCGGTAGACCAGCGCCCGGAGGATGTACTTGTCGGGCAGGAACTCGTCCCGGAAGCTCGGCGCGTCCAGGGTGGTGAGCAGACCGATGGTCGCCCGCAGCTGGCCCAGGTTGTAGCGGGTCCAGGCTTCCTCCAGGTACAGCGTGGCCCGCCCGGGGTCGAGCGAGGGCAGCTGGACCATGTCGTAGGCCTTGAGCGCTCCCTCGTAGTCCTTCTTCTCGTAGCGCAGCCGCGCCACCGCCAGGCGGGCCTCGTTGCGCGCCTCCTGGGTGAGCTTCTGGTCCTTGGACAGGTCGAGGAAGTCTTCGATCATCTGATCGTCGACCTGCCTGGCGTTCTTCAGCCGGCTGACCAGGAGCGCGAACTTGGCCCGGCTGGCCTCCACGCCCTCCTCCTCCAGCTTGACGAAGTGGGTCTTCGCCCAGCGCTCGTTGCCCACGCGCAGGTCCACGATGCCCTGCTGGTAGTTGGCGTAGTCGCTGACGCTGTCGGGGAGGAAGCCCAGGTCGAGCGAGCCGAAGATCTGCTCGTCGATCAGCACCTCGTCGTGCGGGACCTGGGTGAGGACCTTGAGCGCCTCCAGCGTCTTGGGGAGCACCTGGGGGTTGCTGCGCTCGTGCGCCACCTTGGCCAGGTACACCGCGCCGCCGTGGCGGAGGCTCAGGTCGATGAGGCAGCGGGCCAGGAAGTACTGCGCCCAGGAGTAGTTCTCGTCCGTGGGCGGGGTGGACTCGATGAAGGCGTAGAGCTTGCGCGCCGCCTGCTCCTGCTTGTTGTCGAAGTAGTCCTTCAGCGCCTCGTCGAAGATCTTCGGGTCCACCTTCGGTGGAGGTTCGGTCGCCGCCTGCTGCTGCGCGCCGGCCTGCGGAGCTTGCGCGGCGGGCGGCGCACCGGCGGGGGCGGGCGCCGCTGCCGGCCGCGGTGCCTGCGCCGGGGGTTGCGCTCCGGCGGCCGCGCCCGGCTGCGGCGGTGTCGTGGCGGCGGGCGGTTGCGCCGCGGTGGTGGCGGCGGGCGGCTTGCTCGCGGGAGCGGGTGGAGCGGGCTGCGGCGCCGGCGCCTGGGCCAGCGCGGGGAGCACGAGCAGAAGCGTCACCGCGGCCGCGGTCGCCGACTGCGTCCGGACGACGCTCATTCGGTGCCGCCGAAGTTCAGCGCCAGCGCGAGCTGGACGAGGAGGATGTTGGACTCCAGCCCCTTGTAGATGACGAACTCGTTGCTGAAGTCGAGGCGGAAGGAGACGCTCTTGCTGGTGAAGACGCGCGCTCCGAGCCCGAGGTGAACCGCGGGGCGAAACACCGTCTGCCCGCTGCCGCTGGCCACGTCGGCCGCGATGCGCTGGTTTACCACCGAGCCGCCCAGCGTCCCGAAGACCTCGAAGTGACCCACGCTCGAGTTGAGCCACGAGGTCTTGCCGTAGATCGGCGTCCACATCACGTCCGAGCCGACGATCCAGTTGAGCTGCGGGAAGGCGGTGGGGTTCACGCCGAACTGCGTCTCCAGCTGGTTCCGGAGGCCGGTCTTGATGTTGTACGAGAGCAGCCCGCGTCCCACCTGCCAGGCGAACGAGTCGCTGAAGTGGTAGACGTAGCCCACCTGTCCGGTGAGGCCCTTGTAGAACGCGTCGAGCGGCGCGACGCCGATGCCGATCCACAGCTCGCTCGACATCCGGTAGGTCCGGTCCTGCACCGCGAGCACGGTGCCCGGATTCTCCAGTTCGTCGCCTTGCGCGTACGCGAGGACGGGAGCGAGGCACACCAGGAGCAAGAGCGTTCGTTTCAAGTCGTGTCCTGAACAGTGGGGGAGCCGACGACGCTCGCCTCGAGCGCCGTCACCTCGTTCAGAAGCCCACCGCGTTGAAGATGAATGGGTAGCTGATGATCACCGACGAGCCTCTGGCGGGCGGGAACTGCCAGGTGTTGAGCGAGCGGAGGATGCACGTCTCGACCGAGGCGTCCTTCATGGTGGAGCTCTTGGACTTCGAGCTCACCACCCTGCCCTGAGTGGAGATGCTCCATTCCAGCACGATCTTCCCGGCCAACCCAGGATTCTTCAGCAGCGCCGCCTCGTAGCAGCGCTGCACCTCGGCGAGGTGGGAGTTGATCGCCTTCGCAACTGCTTCCTTGTCGATCTGCCCCTGCGAGCTCACCCGGTCCGACGCTGCACGCTGCACGCCGGCGCGCACCGGACCTTTCCCCACTCCGCCCGCGCCCATCGCACCGATGCCGCCGCCGCCCTTGCCCATCAGGAGCTCGCGGCCGCCGCCGGTGCCGTTGCCGACGCCCAGGCCGGGCATCCCCACGTTGCTCGCCACCGGGCCCTTGCCGACGAGGCCGTTCAGCTTGAAGGCGGCGGCGTTGCCCCCGGGCCCGAGCTTGTTGATCGCCGCGAGCATCGACTTCATCGCCGGCCCGGCCGCGGTCACCTTCGCCAGGGCCTTCTGCACGTTGGCCGGCGGCTGGGGCGTGGGCTGGACCGGCTGCGGCGGTGGCTTCACCGGAGGAGCCTTCTTCACCACCTTCTCCGGCTCCTTTTTCTTTTCCGGCTTCTTTTCTTCCTTCTTCTCTACCTTCTCTTCCTTCTTCTCCTCCTTCTTTGGCTCCTCTTTCTTCTTCGGCTCTTCCTTCTTGGGAACCATCAGGCGCACGGCGACCGGGTTGAGGTTCCGGGCGTTGAAGTCCGCCAGCTCCGGCCCCTGGGGCCCGAAGAGGATCCACCACGCAGTGGGCCCGAAGAAGGACAGGACGAGGAAGATGAAGAACCAGGGCTTGCCCCGGAACGGGTTGACGAAGGTGCGCTCGGGCGGGGGGGCCACGTAGACGAAGCACGACATCTCGCCCTCGCGGAGGGCGACCGCGTTGCCGCTCTGGAGCAGCACGCACTTCCGGCCATCGTACGACTCGATCTCGCCCGCGGCGGAGTGGACGAAGCGGCCGTCGCTCCGGCGGGTCTCCAGCTCCGCCTTGGGCGGGAGGTAGAGGCGGTAGGCCCCGCGCCCGGCGGACTCGGCCAGCGGGAAGCCCTCGGGCATGCTGAAGCCGTAGAAGGGCACCATCGACACGTCGGCGAGGCCGCTGGTGATGGGCTTCTTCCTGGACGTGGGGCCGAAGCTCTTCGCCATCTGGCGGGCGTTCTGCCAGTAGAGCTCGAAGTAGATGCGGGGCCGGCCCCGCCCGCCCTTGGTGGGCACGGCGAAGAGCTGCGGACCACGGGCGGTGGCTCCGGCGAACGTGCGGCGCGGAGCCTTGACCGGGCGGGCGGCGGGCGCGGCGCGAGCGACGGCCTCGGGCGGTGGGGGCGGCGGCCGGCTCAGCTCGGGCGCGCGCGCCGACACGGGCTGATTCCAGGCCGGGCTCGGGTCCCAGGGGCGCTCC
>RPRB01000074.1 GCA_003818285.1 Myxococcaceae bacterium | reverse complement strand
GCACCGGAGGCCGACGCGGCTCCACGCCGTGCTCCACTCTCGCTCGGAAACATCCACGATCGACGACGCCCGGAGCACCCAAGATCGCGTTTGACAGCCACGCTGCGGATGTCTTAGACGGTCCCTGGGTGTGATGGCGCGGTTGGCCGTCACAGGTGCACGGAGCGGCCGGGCCGCTGCTCTACGAGGCGGCCTGTCGCGGTGCGACGGTCCGATGTGGTGAGCAAGACGCTCGGGCCGCGTCCCTTGCGTTCTCCTCACGCATCGGTCTCGACACGGTGATCGGCATCGCCGGGCGAGGACGGCCTATGTCGATTCGAACCATCGAACGAAGTGGTGACACCACTCAAATTGTCATCGGCGAAGTCCTCACTCAAGACGACGTGGGGCTCATCCGCAATGCCTTGGCCGGCGCCGACCATTCCCAGCAACGTGTCACCGTAGACCTGCGAGACGCGCGGATCTTCAAAGCGTCGGGGCTCCTCGCGCTGTCACTCCTCATTGCGGAATCGCCAGGGTCACTCGTCTTTCTCGGCCTCACCACGTCGAAGACGCGCTTGCTGACATATCTGGAGCTGCTATCGGAAGATCGGCGGCACAGACGACCGCACGAGGAATTGACGTGAATCCCGGTTCCCTCGTGTCCACGCACCCAGAGTTTGGAGATGGCAAGAAATGGCATGGGACCCTCGACCTCTAGGTGGACCTGAGAGACCTGACCCGCGTGACGTCGCCCGCAGCGTCTGGAAGCACTTAGGTCCCCGTATCCGCGGGCGATTACCACTCCTCGTCCTCGGTGTCCTCGTCGCACTGGGAGCGTTGACTGCGTACGCGCAGGTGGAGCCCGACGAAGTCGGCGTCATCCTCCGCCTCGGCCGCTTCATCGGCACCGTCGAGCCGGGGCCGCACCTCCGGCTCCCATTCGGGATCGATCGCATCAACAAAGTCCCGGTGCAGCGGCAACTGAAGGCGGAGTTTGGGTTCCGCACCACGCGTGCCGGCGTGCAAACTGTTTACGGCGGGGACAAACCGGAGCTGGCTCGCGAAGCGCTGATGCTCACCGGCGACCTGAATGTCGCGGTCGTGGAGTGGATCGTGCAGTACAAGATCAAAGAACCCTATCAATACCTCTTCAAGGTAAAGAACGTCGAATCGATGCTGAGGGACATCTCCGAGGCATCGATGCGGGCGGTTGTGGGCGACCACTCGGTCAACGAAGTGCTCACAACAGGCCGACAGCGGGTGGCGAGCGAGTCGAAGGTCCTCCTGCAAGGACTCGCCGATCGCTACGAGACAGGGGTTGAGATCCAGCAGGTGGTGCTGCAGGACGTGAATCCTCCTGATCCGGTGAAGCCTTCGTTCAACGAGGTCAACCAGGCAATCCAGGAGAAGGAGCGGGCGATCAACGAAGCGTATGCCGAACTCAATCGCGAGATTCCGCGCGCCCGCGGCGAGGCGGAGGAAGCGCTGCGAGCAGCGGAGGGTTACGCCATCGAGCGTGTGAACCGCGCGAAGGGAGAGGCCGACCGGTTTGTCCGGATACACGAAGAGTACAGAAGGTCGCCGGACGTGACCCGCCGCCGGATGTATCTCGATGCGGTCGCCGACGCGCTCCAACGAGCGAAGCAGAAGGTGGTCGTCGACGAGTCCCAGAAGGGAGTCACACCAATGCTGTGGATGGACGGTGGGAAGGCTCCCGCGACCGCCGGAGCGACCGCGAAGACTCAGGAGCACCCATGAACCGCACCCTCGCTGCCCTCACGGTTCTCGTCATCCCAGCTGCTTTGGTCGGGTTCACCAGCGCGTACACCATCACGGAGCACGAGCAGGTGGTGATCACGCGGTTCGGCCAACCCAGGGGGCAGCCGATCGCAGAACCGGGGCTGCATTTCAAGGTACCGTTCGCCGATACAGTCCATCGGTTCGACAAGCGGTGGCTGGACTGGCGAGGCGATCCCAACCAGATCCCCACGAAAGAGAAGAAGTACATTTGGGTGGATACGTTTGGTCGCTGGCGGATCGTCGACCCGCTGCGCTTCTTCCAGCGATTACGCGACGAACGCAACGCGCAGTCGCGGCTCGACGACATCATAGACGGTGAAACACGTAACGCCATCGCGTCGTTTGCGCTCATCGAAGCGGTCCGCTCTTCGAACCGCAAGTTCGAAGATGACGAATACTTCGCGGAGATCGAAGGAGCGGAGGCGCTCGAGAAGGTGACCTTGGGGCGCGACAAACTGACGCGCCAAATCCGGGACCGCGCGGCCGAAGTGGTCAAGGAGTTCGGCGTGGAGCTGGTGGATGTTCAGATCCGCCGGATCAACTACGTCGACGAGGTGCAGTTGAAGGTGTTCGACCGCATGATTTCCGAGCGCCGCCGCATCGCGGAGCGTTCCCGGTCGGAGGGCATGGGACGGGCGGCCGAGATCCGCGGCCAGCGCGAGCGCGACCTCAAGGCGATCCGTTCCGAGGCGTACCGAAAGGCCCAAGAGGTGACCGGGAAGGCCGACGCGCAGGCGACACGGATCTACGCGGAGGCGTTCGGGCGCGACCCGGAGTTCTTTCAGTTTCTCCGCACCCTCGAGGCGTATCCGAAGGCAATCGATGCCTCGACGTCCCTCTTCCTGGGCACCAACTCCGAGTTCTACCGGTATCTCCGCACATCGAAGAGGCAGTAGCCGCTATTCACATGCGCGAGGCAGGCTGCGTCTCATGGGGCCACCTCTGGTCGCATGCGCCATCGAATCAGAACCTTTTGGACCTCCGAGACCAGGAACAGCGTGAGCGCCAGGCCGAGCGAGACCAGCCACTGCTCCAGCGAGACGCCTTCGAGATGCAGGACGTCCCGTAGCCCTGGCGTGTACATGGCGGCGATGTGCATGAGCTGCGCCGCCGCGGTTCCAACGAACGGGAGTCGGTTTCTGAGCGGGCTCAAGGTGAAGAGCGACGTGGTCTCCGAGCGACTGTTCCCCGCCTGAACGTTCTCGAAGAGGACGAGGAGCAGGAGCACCCCGTTCTGCGCCTGGTGCAACGGCCAGCCCTGGCCAAGCATCCAGCGGTAGGCGCCGAAGGCGACACCCGCCATCAGCAGCGCAGATGCCAGCGTGCGCTCGAGCATCAGGCGATTGAAGATAGGCTCACGGGGTGGACGAGGCGGCCGCTCGAGCTCGCCGCCCTCTCCCGGCTCGAAGGCCAGCGCCACGTTCTGGATCCCGTTGGTCACCAGGTTCACCCAAAGGAGTTGCACGGGCCATAGCGGGACCGGCAGGGCCGGCAGCGGTGGTGAGCACGAAGAGCAGCACTTCCGCCGCCCCGCTCGAAACCAGGAGGAAGATCACCTTGCGGACGTTCCCGTAGGCGATCCGTCCTTCCTCGATGCCGGCGACGATGGAGGCGAAGTTGTCGTCGGTCAGGATCAGGTCGGAGCTCTCGCGCGCGAGGTCGGTGCCCCGCTCCCCCATTGCCACGCCGATGTGCGCCGCGCGGAGGGCCGGCACATCGTTCGCTCCATCGCCTGTCACCGCGACGAATTGCCCAGGCGGATCAGCGACTGGACGATTTGCAGCTTCTGCCTCGGCTCGACCGGTGCGAACACGCGCGCCTCACGAACGAGCGCGTCGACGGCGGGCTCTCCCTGCGCCACGACCTTCTCCAGCATCGGACCGGTCAGAACCTGCGCCGGACTCTCGGAGCTCTCGGGCGATGGCCAGCGCGGTCACCGGGTGATCTCCCGTGACCATCGCCACCCGGATCCCCGCCGCCTGGCAGGCGAGGATTACATCCTTTGCCTCAGGACGCAGACAGCTGCTGCGCGTCGGCCCGCGCCATCCTCGCGAGGCGATCCGAGAGGACGTGGGCGATGGTGACCTCTCCACGCACGGCCAGCGGCAACCGGGCGACCCGCGCGATCGCTCGA
The DNA here is from genome assembly GCA_003818285.1 of Myxococcaceae bacterium. GTDB lineage: Bacteria > Myxococcota > Myxococcia > Myxococcales > Myxococcaceae > RPRB01. Next base: position 17,243 of record RPRB01000074.1, on the reverse strand, counting down.
GTTGCCCCTCTGGGGAAATCCGTGGCCAGGAAGACGTGCTCGAAAGGCGCGGGACGCTGCTTCCTGTTCGTGGAGTCACCACGCTCGGTCATCGGTCGTCCCTTCCATCATGATGCGGTCGAAGCTTCCGCGGCGGCGGCGCGGGCGGGCGAGCGTGAGGGCAAGATCACGCGCCCGAGCCCGTATGCCAGACCTGCCGAAAGCGCCGACCCGACGAGGATGCCGAGCTTGGAGGTCTCGAGGTTCGCTCCCGCGGGGAAGGCGAGCGCGGCAATGAAGATCGACATGGTAAAGCCAATCCCCGCGACCACTCCAACGACGGCCACTTGCGGCCACCTGATACCCCGAGGCAATGCTGCGATGCCGAGCCGCGTCGCAAGCCAGGAGGCTCCGAGGACTCCGAGCGGCTTTCCGAGGACGAGCCCGCCGGCAACGCCGACGAGCACCCGCAGCGACTGGCCAGAGAACGAAGCCTCACCGAGGGAGACGCCGGCGTTCGCCAGAGCGAACAGCGGCATCGCGCCGAAGGCCACCCAGGCATGCAGCACGTGCTGGATGCGCTCGACGGGAGACACCGCTTCACGCCGCGCAGTGTCCAGGTGCTCGAGGTGCGAGAGCAGCGCGCGCTCATCCGCGTCCTTGCGCTCGCGAACGGCAGCGACGCTCGCGTCAGCTTGCTCGATGAACTTCTCCCGGCCGAACCATGCACGAACCGGAGTCATCAGCCCGATGGCCACCCCGGCCAGCGTCGGGTGGATGCCCGCGGCGTACGCTCCGGCCCAGACCACCGCGGCCGGAAGTACGTATGCCCAGGGGGTCCGGACACCGAGAACCTGCATCGCCAGGATCCCGACCAGGCCTGCGCCAAGTACCAGAAAGGCCATTGGCTCCAGACCGGACGAGTAGAAGAGGGCGATGACGAGGATAGCGCCGACGTCGTCGATGACAGCCAGCGCCAGGAGCAGGACCCGAAGCGCCGGGGGCACCTGGCTCCCCAGCAGCGTGAGCACGCCCACCGCGAACGCGATGTCCGTCGCCATCGGGATGGCCCAGCCCTTGACGGACTCACGCCCCAGGTTGAGCGCGACGAACATGCAGGCCGGTACCAGCATCCCGCCGATCGCTGCCGCGAGCGGCAGAGCGGCGCGCCGCAGCTCGCTCAGCTCTCCACGGTGGATCTCGCGACGGATCTCGAGCCCGACGACGAAGAAGAAGATCGTCATCACCCCGTCGTTGATCCAGAAGTGCAGGTCGCGCTCGAAGGAGAAGGCTCCGACCGTTGCCCCGAGGCGAAGGTGCCAGAGCGCCCTGTAGCTCTCCCGCCACGGCGAGTTCGCCCAGATGAGCGCGATCGCGGCGGCTGCGAGGAGAAGGATCCCGCTCGCCGCCTCGATGGCGAGAAACCTCTCGAGCGGAGCCAGGGCGCGCCGCATGACCTGCCGGGCACGCCACCAGCTCCCCGGTGGAGGTCCCTGCGGAGGCATAGCGGCCTTCCGGTCCTGGTCAGCGGTATCAGCCATGCGAGCCCCGCCCACGTGAGTGTCGTGATGGCTGGCGGCCCGACCAAGCCTGAAACCTGCGGTAATAGACCTACCGCACCCTTACTCGTGCGCCCAAGCTAGCGGTTCACCTCGGCGGGTGCCACTTCGATCGTATCTGCATCTGGCCTGAGCATCACCGCCACTGTTGCCCGCTCGTGACAGCTCGCATGAACCGGTCGCGTCGGGGGTTGACCCGACACAAACATCAACTTCCGAACCATCGCCACCCCGTGTGGATCAGGCCCCAGATTACTCCGCCTACGAAGAGGAGAAGTACGACGTGGCGTCGCCAATCACGTAGGGAGGCCACCTCTCCGTCCCTGGTAAGCCCACCGAACCGGGTGATGTCAACCCACCGGACCAGGAGGATGCATGCGATGGTGAGCCAATAGGCCACGTCAAAGGCGGAGAACCGGCCGCGCTGGGCGATGAGGAGAGCGAAAACGATTAGGGCGAGGTGCCCCCCTGCGAACCACGTCAGCCGGAGAACCAGGCCTGCGCAGCCCATTTCCTGAGCCGACGCGTGAGGTTGAGAATGGTCGGGACGCACGATGACTCCGAGGAACGGGCAGGCCCGTAGCGGCAAGGGATGGTGGCCCGACCATCCGTGATTGCCTGCGGGCCCCAGGTACAGGAGCCGCGCACCCTTCGGAATTGTCTAGTTCCCTTAGCTCGATGGCGCGCGTGCGTCCACGGCGAAGAGCCGTCGTGGTCACCGCACGCCCGTGGCGGACCTTCGGGAATGCCGAACCCGAGCGGACCCCGTGGACGCTTTCAAGCCTTATGGGTTGGGCGGAGGGCGACAGGATGCGACGGTCGCGGACGCCAACCTGCCTCACTGGGCCAGCGCGTTCCGCGAGGCGGGAGACACGATTCGAACGGAGATCCTCGAGCGTGCATGGAATGCGCCCTGACGAGCTTCGTGAGCTCGTACGGGTGGCGGCGAGCCAGACGCGTCTCGGCCCCCCCGTTCACTCGGGCGACGCTTCCCTCACCTTTCGCAACGGCCCAGAAGCAGAGGAGGTGGTCGTAGTTAAGCCAGTCGACTCCACAACCATGCGTCGGTTCTTTCTACGATGCGAGCGCAAACTTCCTAATGGTCTACGGATCCTTCGGCACGTAGATTGTCTCGGTTGAACACGGAAAGCAGGAGCAACCATGCCAACTCAAGCCCCTCTTCTCTTGCTCCTGGCGAGTGCGCTCGGGCTAGCTACGATGGCCGCGCTGGTCGCCACGTTCTTCACGGTACAGCAGCGCACGACCGCGATCGTTCAGCGCCTCGGAAAGTTCGTCAGGGAGGCCGGACCGGGCCTCCACGTCAAGATCCCCTTCATCGACAGGGTCATCGGGCGCGTGAACCTGCGCGTCCAGCAACTGGACGTGAAGATCGAGACCAAGACGGAGGACAATGTCTTCGTTCAAATGGTGGTCGCGGTCCAGTACTTCGTCCTTCCTACGAAGGTCTACGACGCGTTCTACAAGCTCGATGACGCGAAACGGCAGATCACGTCGTTCGTCTTCGACGTCGTGCGGGCCCGGGTACCCAAGATCAAGCTCGATGACGTCTTCGAGAAAAAGGACGAGATCGCCGACATCGTCAAGAGCGAGCTTGCGCAGGTGATGGACGACTTCGGGTACGGGATCGTCAAGGCGCTCGTCACTGACATCGATCCGGACGCGAGGGTAAAAGAGTCGATGAACGAGATCAACGCCGCGCAGCGGATGCGGGTGGCCGCAACCGAGAAGGGCGAAGCGGACCGGATCCTGAAGGTCAAGGCGGCGGAAGGCGACGCCCAGAGCAAGGCCTTGCAGGGTAAAGGCATTGCCGACCAGCGAAAGGCCATCGTCCAGGGCTTGCGCGACTCGGTGGATGCGTTTCAGAAGGCCGTGCCGGGCACAACGGCGAAAGACGTGATGAACCTCGTCCTCATGACCCAGTACTTCGACATGCTGAAGGAGATCGGGGCCTCGTCGCGAACGAACGCGATTCTCATCCCGCACTCTCCGGGAAATCTGGCCAGCCTGACCGAACAAATGCGCACCGCCATGATCGAGGCCGACCAAACGGTTCGGGTCCCCGAAAGTCCGGGGCATCCGCCCCCTCGGTTGAGAACGTCAGAGGAGCCCCGAGTAGCGCAGGAGATGCCATCCCGGTGAGAGTGAGTGGTATCGCGGCAACCGGTGCAAGCGTGGGTGCGGCAGCGAGCGAAGGGGGCTGGTGATCGACATCCATCCACCCGAGCCGAAGAAGGGGTCCCGTCATGAAACGCAACGACATCGCTCCACCGGAGCTGCAGAGCGCGCAGCGTCGGATCGACCTGGGATGCGCTGTGGAGGCCCTACGACTGATCGCGTACAGCCCCGCTGTGAATCGCACCGCCGCCCAAATGGCAGACGGGTTTCTCCGGGGCTGGGCGCGGCGTCACCCTTGCACGGAGTGCGGCGACCCGGCTGACTTCGTCTGGAGGGACGGCACGTTCGGCTGCTACGCGTGCGCCCGGAGCGCGGGACGCGTCGTAGGTGGTCAAGTGGCCCGACCGCGCGTCAGCGACCACGTGGTGGAGGGTGGGGGATAACCTATTCGTCGAGTTGCCCGTTGCAGTCGAATAGAACAAAGGAAAGAGAACGAGCATGACGACGCAAAGCGAGAATACGATGGCCCTGACCGAGGAGATGATTGCTACCCGTGCCTTCCAGCGATACCTCGAGCGAGGAGGGGAGGCCGGGCACGACCTAGAGGATTGGCTCATCGCCGAGGAGGAGCTTCGGGCCAGCCTGCTCACTCGACCCATCGAAACCGCGGAAACGACTTCCGCTCCACGAACTTCGCGTGCTCGGCCGACTACCGGAGAGACGCCTCCGCGTCGTTGAGGGTGTCAACGGTGCACTCCTTGCCGCCGTCGACGCGAGCTCAAGCAAAGAGTTGGTTGCTTCCGCGCCCCTCCGCGGGGCGGCGGACCTGTACGACGCGAGGCGAGCGGGGAGGGGTGCCGTTTTCGGCACCGCAGAGGGTCCACCCAATCCAGGTAGGCCCTGGGCGAAGCGGTCACATCGCCACGCGGTTCAGAAGGTAGTTACGTTCTGGAGGATCAACGAATGAACGATCTCACCGTTTCAGAAGTCGGGACTCTCCTCTGGCCACAGCAGCCCCCGTGCATTTCGATCTTCCTTCCGCCAGAGGCACGGGACGAACGCGGCCAGACCGCAATTCGATGGAAGAACCTTGTCCGAGAGGCTCGACGACTGGTCTCCGAGCGGTATCAGAGGCGGGAGGTGGAGCAGCTCTTAGCTCCTTTGGTTGGCCTCGTCGCCCGTGCCGACGGCCGCTTCATTGGCCAGGGGGTGGCAGCATTTCGGTCACCGGATGTCATGGTTGAGTTCCGGGTCCCCGCAAGGCTACCAGAGATTGTCGTTGTCGCTGATACGTTCCACACTCGACCACTCGTTCGGCATCTCGAGACCAACAAGCATTTCTTCCTGCTCGCGCTCGCGCAGAATTCGGTCACACTCTTCGAGGGAAGTCCGGAGGGGTTGGTGACGCTCGAGGTAGAGGGGCTGCCTCAGGACGTCCGCGATATCATCAGCGACAACGCAGGACGAGCGTACCTGGGCGTCCACGGCGACATGGGTGGAACGAACGCTCCGACCTTCCATGGTCACGGCAATGGGAAAAGTCTGGCAACTGTCACCAGATACTTTCGCGCCGTTGACCACTGTATACGGCAGTTCCTGCGGGGCGAGCACGCGCCGCTGATTCTGGCAGGCGTGGTGGAGCATCACCGCACTATCGGTCGGTCAGTCGCTACTCGGATCTCTTGGAGGACGGAATCGAAGGCAACGTCGAGCGCATGGATTTACGAGAACTCCACCGGCGTGCGATGGCGATCATCGAGAACCATGCGCGAGAAGTGGAAGGGGCACTGTTCGCGCGGCTCGAGAGGGCTCTCGTCTCTGGGCGAGCCGGTATCGGCCTGAGGGAGGTTGCGAACGCTGCTATTCACGGTCGCGTTCGGACTCTTCTCCATGCCGAAGGCGAACATCTCTGGGGGAAGCTCGATCGAACGACCGGCGATCTCGAGGTTCGCGAAGAGCAGCTCGACACAGAGGATGCGGAGGTGATTGACGACCTATCCGAGACGGTGCTCTTGCGCGGCGGGGACGTCTTCGAGGTACCAAGGGGCGCCTTACCCAACGGTTCGCCGGTAGCCGCCATCTATCGCTACTGAGTCCCGATGGACGGGCGATCAAACGATGGCGTGGCCACCGGCACTGCGCTGAGCCCGTGAGTCCCGCTCAAGCAAAGAGGTGCTTTCGCGCTGCGTCGCTGATTGCGAGCACCGCGGGATGTCTGATCTTCCGCTCGACCGAGATCGCGTAAAAGCGCTGCCGCACTTCCTTGGTGCGACTGACGAGCTGCACCTTGTAGCGCCGTCGAACCTCCTTCTCGACTACATCGGGCACCGCGAAGACGCCGAGCCCCGCCTCCGCAACGATCTCCGCTAGCGCCGCGTCATCGACCTCAGCGATTACCTGTGGCCGTACCTTGAGGGAGTCGAACCACTCCTCCAGCGCTCGGCGGAGCGCCGAGTTGCCGCCGGGGAGAAGGAAGGGGACGCCGTCGAGTGAACGCGGGAAGCGATGCCGGCAAGCATGGGCGAGCTCGGGTGCCGCGAAGAACGCGGTGCCGCACTCGCCGAGTGGATGACTGAATGCCCGGACGGACGTGCCCGGACCGGCTGGTTCGTCCGAGAGGACGAGGTCGACCGTATGCATGGCCAGTTCCCCCAGAAACTCTTCCGCCGAGCGGTCTTCTCGACAGACGACGCGTAGGTTCTCCTCGAGGCGGAACGCCGGCTCCAGGATTCGGTACACGATGGACTTCGGGAGGACGTCAGAGATCCCAACCACGAGGCGAATCGGACGTCCGCTGGGCCGTCCCTTCGCGGTGTCCGTAAACTCGCGCCCAAGGGCGAAGATCTCATCGGCGTAGCGAAGCGCGACTCGGCCGAACTCGGTGAGCACCAACCGGCGGCCCTTCCGCTCGAAGAGTTTCTGGTCGAGGACCTCCTCCAGTCGATGAATCTGGGTGCTGATGGTCGGATGCGCGAGACGAAGCTCCTTGCTCGCCTGGGCGATGCTCCCCTGCTTCGCGACGACCCAGAAGTAGAGGAGGTGGTGGTAGTTGAGCCAGTCCATGGTGGAAGCGTAACAAGGTTTTATCGACGGCTCATGTCATAAGTTTCTAATAGTCTACGGATAGCAGGGAAGTTAGGACCCGCAGAGGAGTGAGCCCATGCAAGTGAGCCCATGCAAGTGACACACATGACACAGCCGAGCGGCGCGGTGGGTTACGCGATGGAGCTTTCGCAGCTCCAGTCTCATATCCGCGCCCTCATCACGCTGGAAGAGGAGGAGGCGCCGATGGTGAGCTGCTACGTCCACCGTGCCATCGGGCGGAATGGGTCAGGCCATCCGCTCCTTGAACGGCGCGCCCGGGCGATCCGCAAGGTGCTTGCTGGGCAACAGCTCGAGGACTTCGAGGAGGCGTTCGACCGCATCCAGCGCTACCTCGGCATGGAAGTCCGACCGACGACGCGCGGCGTGGCGACCTTCGCACGCGCCGGCAGGCGGCCTTTCTTCCTGGGCTTGCAGTTTCAGGTGCCGCTCCCTCATCGACTGTCGGCGAACGCGACCGCGGACATCTTCCACCTGGTCAAGCTCAAGGACAGCTACCACCGGTACATCGTGCTGATCTCAACGGAAGAGAGCGCGCGGATCCTCGAGGTAAACCTCGGAGCGATCACGCGCGAGGTGTGGGTGGAGCAGCCAGAGCTGCGCGAGCGCGTGGGCAGGGAGTGGACCCAGGAACAGTACCAGAATCGCCGCCGTAATCGGGGTGATCGATTCCTGAAGGAGAAGATCGAGCTGGTCGAGAAGTTGACCGCGGCCGCCGGTCACACTCACCTCATCCTCGCGGGTAGCCCCCGGGTAGCGGCCCGTATCCGAAACTGCCTGCCGAAGCATCTTCAAGCCAAACTCATTGACGTCGTGCCCGCGTCGGCGAACGCTCGTGTCACCGACGTGGTTGCGGCGACCTTGTCGACCTTCATCGACCGCGAACAGCAGGAGTCGCTCGATGCAGTGGCCGAGCTCCTGAGCGCCCTCCGGCGTGGTGGACTCGGAGCCGCCGGAAGCGCGGCGACTGTCGAGGCTTTGCGACGCGGCCAAGCCGATGTCCTCGTCATGGCCCAGGCATACGAGTCCGGGCCGGCGTGGTGCTGCAGGGACTGCGGATGGGCCGACGCGATGGTGTCTCCGCCGGAACGCTGCGCGCTGTGCGATTCAGGCGAGGTGCGATCGGCGAACCTCAAGGAAATCATGATCAAGCTCGCTGAGCGGCAGTCGGTCGAGGTGGAGCTCGTCCAGCACAGCGATCTGCTCATGGATCTCGGAGGCGTCGGCTGCCTGCTTCGATACGCTGCGCCCGAGCAAGACCGATGGGCCTGATTGGAGAGGAGTGCGCAATGCACGTAGATATTCGCGCCCGGAGGATCGAGATCGACGCGGCATTGCGCGCCCATGTCGAGCGCCGGCTGCGTTTCGCGCTCGGCCGCTTCGGCGAGCGCATCACCAAGGTGACGGTCCGCTTCGAGGATGCCAATGGCCCACGCGGCGGCGTGGACAAGCAGTGTCAAATCAGTGTCGCGCTTCGGCCATCGGGCAGCGTCCTGGTCGAGGACATCGACGCGGACCTTCGCCTCGTCGTCGATCGCTCCGCCGATCGGGCCGGGCGAGCCGTAGATCGCGACCTCCAACGGCGCAGGGACACGGGACGACCATGAGTCAGAGAAGAACATCGAAGAGAGGAGACCAAAGTTCATGACGACAGAGCGACCGAGTGCATCCGAGAATGAGTACTTCGCGCGCCAGGAAGCAGAGCGCAGGCGTGTGAAGGCGCTCGAGGCGCAGCGGGGGATGGAGCAGGCCGAGCGCGAGCGTCTCAAGGCGCTTTACTACTTGCGCTGCCCCAAGTGCGGAATGGCGCTCGAAACCGTGACCTTGCACGGCGTCGAGATCGACCGTTGCTATTCGTGCAACGGGACCTGGCTTGACGAGGGGGAGCTCGAGCAGCTCGCTGAGACGGAACCAGGTATCCTCAAGAAGCTCGTCGGCGTGTTTCGTGGTGGTTGAGACGAGATGAACAACCACATAGAGACGCGAGAGCGTCAATCTCGCCATTTGTGATAAGCAGTCACGCCACGATCCCGGCAACTGCGCAGGGTGTGCCGGCGATGCTGGGCGGGCGGCGCGGCCGCCCGCGTTCGCCTCCGCCACCGGAGCTACCGTGGCGGACCCAGACCACCATCCCGCCAGCAGCCGGCACTCTCCGTCAAGGGCCCGGCGGGGAGGGGGGGCCGCGGGCGACGGACGAGAAGCGAGGGACGCTCCCCGAGGCAAAGGAGGCGCGGCTCACTCCTCGTCGCCGAAGGTCACGACCAGCTTGATCCAAGGAAGACAAACCGGGCTCTCGCCGGAGGCCGGTAGGGGCCGCGTCGCTTTAGCCGGCGCGGGTCAGGGTGAGGATGCTAGGAGGCGCTCAGTGGGGGGCCACCCTCCGGAGGCTGTGTAGCCCGGGGCCCGCCGTCAGGCAGGGGAAGCCTGCGGCAAGAGGACAGGCCGGCCGCGCGAATCCGTGTGCAAGCGCTCCGCAATGCGAGATACCGGGTGAAGTCGGGCTCCACGAAGCGCGGGAGGCCGACTGGGTCGGCCGCCCCGTCTACGTTGGGTGGCTCCTTCGCTCTAACGGCCGGTGAGCCGCTACCCGTGTCTCGCGGAAGCGGGATCGAAAGTGACGTGGAGCGGGTGAGCATCAATGACCTTCAAGAACGGGCGATGGAGATCATCAAAGGCCCGGGGCTCACGGTCAGCTTCCGGCCCGCGAGCATCGTGGTGAACCGTGGCTCGCGCTGGTGCCGCTCGTAGGCAACACGCAGGAACTCGGAGATGCGCTGGAGATCCCGCTCTGTTATGCCCTTCTCGCAGAGGAGCCCTTTGAAGTTGTGCTCGTCGCCGTCGGTGAGCCATGCCACCCGGAACCGGTCAGGCGGCTGACCGACGAAGAGCAATACCATCTCCTCGGCCGGAACCAGCTCCAGGCGATCGCGCACCCGGCCGGCCATCTCCTGCAGCGCCGCCCGCTGCGCCGCGATCCTCGCGGCCGCCGCGTCCGAGGGATCGAGCGGAGCGTACTCCTCGCCTCCGCCGAACACGTTGCTGAAAAGCCCCATCTCGCCGCTCCCCGCGTGACCAGGCCCGGAACCCGCCCACGCGATCCTGAGGGGCGGCGGCCCGGCCACCCTCGTTAGCCTCCGCCACCGCCGCTGCGGTGCCGGACCCGAGATGCGAGCCCGCCACCGGCCCGGCTCGTCATCAAGAGACCCGCGCTACCGATGGCGAAAAGACGACTAAGCTGAAGGTACATGGGGTCCCAAGTGTCCGCTTCCGAGGTTTGGGCGAGCGACGGACCATCGCTGCCGCGCTCCGTCTTGAACTGGCCCAGGGGTCTGCTGGTCATTTCGCGCTTGTCTCGCTCGAGGCTTACTCGACCGGAATCGCGCGTCTCCCAGTGCGCCCTGATTGATGAGGGCAAGAGGACGTCCCGATCGTCCGGGCGTGTGAGGCAAGGCGTCCCGCGGCCTACCTGCGAGGGGAGAGCAGGCCGCTAGAGAAGGTGAGCGGCCCCGGCCCCGGGGGGAGAAGGCCCGGGCCGCTCGGCGGACCCGCGACCGGCGGGCCGCTTCACTGGATTTCGTGGTTCGGAGATGGGCCTGGACTCCGTGCCGCACAGGACGAAGACGGCCTGGCGCCTCACCCGTGCGACTTCGAGAGAGCAGCGGCCCGACTGCTCAATGGACCTGCGGCGCCGACTCCGGTAACCGCACCCGGATGAACGTTACGGAGTTCCGTTGCGGCTCGCCAGCGAAACCAACGGGCACGCGGCGGAAACGTCGGATCATGGATGTCACGCTCAGCCGCTGACAGGAACTCGTCGAGACTCTTCGTTCGTAGGTCGCCGCGCTCTGGGGCCACCGGGATCGGCCCGGCAGCAATGGCCCGGTAACCCACCACCGCCGGGAGCGCCAACCACCACGAGAAGCACGAGAAACCGGGCCGCGCCCCGCATGCGGTTCGCCTGGCGGAGCCCGGGCGGCGCACACCCCGACGTGGCCCCGATGTGCTTGAGCGATCATCGGTTCCTGCCTGCCCGGGAAAAGCCGCTGCCCTGGAGGCGCCCATGCGACGGGAGAACCCGACGCGGGTTCTCCTTGGTCGAGCCGTGCCTTGGACTCTTCGCCGATCGTGCTCGGAAAGAAGGGACAGCCCGGCCCTGCTGGAGGACCAGGGCCGGGCCGTCCAGCGGCCTCCGGCGAGGCGAAGGCAGCCGCCTTTCATTTGGAGCACCGGGGGAAGAATCGCCGGCGCACCATCTAGGGCGAGCGGCCTAGCCCGGGAGAAGCCGGGCCGCTCGAGCGGCACGCAACGACCGGGCCGCAGATCGCAAACACCTTGCGAGCTCGGGTCGTGTCCGCTCGGGTGGAGGAGCGGGGTGGCGGCCCGACCATCGCCTCGAGGGAGCAGCGGCCCGACCGCTCCATGAAGCCTGCGGCACCGCCCTCGGTGACCGCACCCACCGCCATCATTGATCCGCCGCGTCGGTCTCGCCATCCGCCCCGGCGAGTTCGATGGTCAAACGTCGGATCTTGAAAGCCGACGCCAAAGGTTCGTGGGATCCAAAGCAATCCCGGAGGTGCCTTCGTGTGCGGTGGGGCTTCAGTTGCCGCCTGGAGAGCGGGGCACGGCCGGCAATCGGGACTCACGGGACGAGCGCCGCGGGTCCATCCATTAGATGAACGGCTGCTCTCCGGAAACTCTCCCAGACGAGCGAGGATCTCGGGGATCTCGAACCACCCTTGGCCAAGCCTGACGTTAGTTGGTAGACCAATCAATTGGATAGCTCGAGGCAGGGGAGACGGTGGTCAGCAGCGGTGGGTTCAAGCTGAAGGAGGGTGCCCGGGTCGTGGTGCACAACGAGCTCGCGCCGCACTTCTCGCTCCACCCCGAGCCGGCCAGCGGTTGAAACTCCACAGCCCCCATAGGAACCGGAGGTTGCCCGCGCACACCTCGGCGCTCTCACCGGTTCGGTAGCGGGCTCAGGCCGCTCGTCCTGTGCTAGGCGAGCTGCATGCAGCGCGCAGTTCGGTTCCTCGTGCTCCTCTTGGTCGGCCTGGCCCTCCTGGCCGTAGTGGGGTACGTCGTCCTCGCCCGCACCACCCGGGCCTGGTTCGAGCACGATCTCGCCCTGCGCTCACAGCTTGCGGTCTCTTCCGCCCGGCAGAGCCTGGAAAGCAACTGGAGCTCCGGACGGAAACAGCTGAGCGGGGCGCTCGCCGACATCACGCGCGACGAACGAATCATGGCCGCCGCGGCCTGCACCCCGCAGGGAGAGCTCCTCGCCGCCACCGACTCGTACCCGGCCGAGTTCTCCTGCCGCTCGGTGCTGGAGCGGATGCGGCACGAGGCCGCCACCGGCGCGGAGACCTGGTCCATGTCGCCCGAGCTGCCCTCGGGTCGAGTCAACCTGAGCGTCACCATGCTCGGGCCCCCCGCCGCGCCGCTGGGGGCGGTGGTGCTGGTGCACGACCTCAGCTACCTGAGCCGCCGCGAAGTGGCGACCCGGAACTTCCTCGTCGTCGCCTTCTTCGTCCTTTCCCTCGCCGCATCGGTCATCACCCTGGTGGCAGCACGCATTGCCTGGCGCGGCTGGACGCTGGAGCTGGGACGCGCGCTCACCGGCGAGGCCACCACCGAGTTCCAGCCTCTGGTCCGCAACGTCCGCGAGCTCGTCGAACGGCTGGCCAGCGAGCGCGAGCAGGAGGTGCGTGGCGGACGGTGGAGCCCGGCCCGGCTCCGTTCCATCCTCACCCAGTACCTCAATGGCGAACGGGTTCTCCTCCTCGCCAACCGGGCGCCGTATATCCACGAACGGACCGACGGCGGGGTCGAGGTTCTCCATCCAGCCAGCGGGCTGGTCTCCGCGCTTGAGCCGGTGATGCGGGCCTGCTCCGGCGTGTGGGTGGCGCACGGCAGCGGCAGCGCCGATCGCCAGACCGTGGACGCGCACGATCACATCCGCGTGCCGCCCGGCGAGGAGTCGTACTCGCTCCGCCGGGTCTGGCTCAGCGAGGAAGAGGAGAACGGCTACTACTACGGCTTTTCCAACGAGGGTCTCTGGCCGCTCTGCCACGTGGCCCACGCCCGCCCCGTGTTCCGGGCGGCGGATTACGAGATCTACGCCCGGGTGAACCAGCGGTTCGCCGACGCGATCTGCGACGAGGTCGATTCGGACGATCCCATCGTCCTGGTGCAGGACTACCACTTTGCGCTCGCGCCCAGGATGATCCGCGAGCGGCTGCCCCGGGCGACGATCATCGCCTTCTGGCACATCCCCTGGCCGAACTCGGAGCGCTTCGGCATCTGTCCATGGCGAGAGGAGCTCATCTCCGGCCTGCTCGGCGCGAGCATCGTGGGATTCCACATCCAACAGCACTGCAACAACTTTATCGACGGGGTGGATGCCTTCATGGAGAGCCGGATCGATCGGGAGACGCACGCCGTCGTGCAGGGTTCTCGGCGCACCCTGGTGCGTCCGTACCCCATCTCCATCGAGTGGCCCGTCCACTGGCTGGAGCACGTTCCGCCGGTCGACGAGGCCCGGAGCTCGGTCCGGCGAGAGCTGGGGCTCGCACAGGACACGCTGCTCGGGGTGGGCATCGATCGGCTGGACTACACAAAGGGCATCGAGGAGCGCCTCGCCGCAGTGGACGAGCTTCTGATGCGGTACCGGGAGTTCCGGGGGAAGTTCACCTTCGTCCAGCTCGCCGCCCCGAGCCGGACCAAGATTCCACGTTACCGCGAGCTCAACGAGCGGGTGCAAGCCGTGGCCTCGGAGATCGACCGGAAGTGGTCCTCGGACGGCTACCGGCCCATCGTGCTGCTCCGCGAGCACCACGAGCCGACGTCGGTGTTCCGCTATTTCCGGGCCGCGGACCTCTGCTATGTGAGCAGCCTGCACGACGGGATGAACCTGGTGGCCAAGGAGTTCGTCGCCGCTCGGGACGATGAGCAGGGAGTCCTGGTGCTCAGCCAGTTCACCGGCGCCTCGCGGGACCTGACCGAGGCGCTGATCGTCAACCCCTATGATCTCCGGCAGGCGAGCGACGCTCTGGCCGCCGCGCTACGGATGCCCAAGGACGAGCAGCGCGAGCGCATGCGCTCGATGCGGCGCCTGGTGTCGGAATTCAACGTGTACCGCTGGGCGGGGCGGATGCTGGTGGACGCCGCGGAGCTCCGGCGCAAGGAGCGGCTCACCGGTCGGCTCGGGACCTCCGGGATCTTCGGCCGGAGCGCGAGAGCCTGAGGTACCTCCGGGTGACGCGCAACCCCACCGCGCCGATGACAGCAGGTCGTTGGACGTAATTCTGGCATTCGCCCGCCGCGTCGTGAGGACGGGAGGTTCAAGGGCTGGGACCGATCTGGCGCGCCTGCGCGAGGCCGGGGTCAGCGACGAGAGGTCATCGACGTCCTCGCGGTCGTCGCCCTCAACGCCTTCAGGAACGCGGTGAACATCGTCGCGGATGCCGAGATTGATTTCCCCAAGGCACCCAGGCTTCCGTCCGACTGATGGTGTGCATTCACGGAGGAGACCCTGATGCCAAGATCACTCGTTCTTACCCTCCTGCTCTTCGCCTGGAGTGCACGGGCCGACGACGGGCTCGTGGAGGTGGCGAGTTCCCACGACGTGAAGGAGACCGTTTCGCGGTTCGAAGCCGCGCTCGCGCGCGCCAAGGTCACGGTTGTAGCGAAGGTCGACCACGCTGCGGCCGCCGAGAAGGTGGGCGAGCGCCTGCCCCCGACCGTGCTCCTCATCTTCGGGTCCCCCAAGCTGGGGACTCCGCTCATGCAGTGCGCCCCGACCTCTGGGCTCGATCTGCCGCTCAAGGCGCTGGTCAGGGATGATGGGAAGGGACGGGTGACCGTGACCTATTCCGCCCCAGTCTGGATCGCCGCGCGCCATGGTGGCAAAGGCTGCGATGAAGTCGTGAAGAAGATGGACGCCGCGCTCCGGACGTTCGTCGAGGCCGCGACACAATGACCGAGAGTGGACGGGGCCCAGGTTGTGAGAGGGCGGCTGGTCGAAGCGATCAACAGACTCGGCCAGTGAGCGGGCCCTGGCGTCGAAGGGCTGAGGCGATGTGAACTCACAATCCGCCATGTCCTGACAGCGGAGGATCTCGGGAGCGCGATCTTCGCGTATCCGACCGGCGCCTCCGACATCAGCTACATGCTTGAGCCCTAGAAACAGGCGCAGCAGCTGATCGATTCGATCGAGGAGGTCCTACGCGACCAGCCCACAGAGCCCAATGTCATCGCGGCCTGGACATGGCTCTCGAGGGGCTGGGCCGTCGCGTCGATGGTCGTGAACAACGGCGGCTGATGTTCTGGAAGAAGCTCCGCGGGTTCGCGACGCTGCGGGACGCGAACACGCAGGAGATCACGGCCTTCCGGCTCCCACAGATCGACTGGATCGTCTTCCCCTTCGACACCATCGTGGACGAGGCCGCCCGTGTTGCGGAGGCGATCCAGCACAACGTGGACGACTGGAAGGCCGAGCTCACGAAGTCCAGACAGACGCTTCTCGAACACTCCGCAGCTCGGGCCGCGCAGAGCGGCGCGAGGCTGGTGCTCTGGACTCAACTCGTAGTGACGGCCTTCTCCATCGCGCTGGTCGTCGTCGGAATCCAGGCCACTGACTGGGTAACGAAGCGCCAGGAGTTCGAGGTCACCAAGGTCAAGCTCGAGGCCACGAGCGCGGAGCTCGAGCACCAGCGAGGCGAGAACAGGACGGCCCGTGCCCGGATCTACGAGCTCGAGCAGAAGCTGCGTGCTCCGACGCCCGTTCCTGCCCAACCGACCCCGTCGAAGACACGACCATCTCGTTCGCCTTAGGCGATACATGCCCCGCGGCCGAAAGCCTGACCGAACCGACGCTGGCCGCCGTCCGCACCGCGTAGCGAGCAGATGCTTCGAAGGCCAGGGCCGTTTTCGACGACCGGCCCGAGGCGGCAGGCAGAACCTTCGACCTGCCGCCCGGTCCGTGGCTCACGGCTTCTGCGAGGCGAGCCGCGCCGGCTTCAGGGCGTCGCGGATCGTGTCACTGGCCTGCTGGAGGGCCGCCTGGACGGTCGGCAAGTCGCGAAGCGCATTGAGGAGGACGAAGTCGTGGATCATCCCGTTGTACCGGGTCGCAGTCACCGCGACGCCGGCCTCCTTGAGCTTGCGCGCGTACGCCTCGCCCTCGTCACGGAGCGGGTCGTTCTCCGCGGTGATGACCAGGGCTGGAGGGAGCCCCTGGAGCTCCTGGGTCGTCGCGCGGAGAGGCGACACGTAGGGGTTGTTCCGCCGCGAGCCTCCAGGCCCCGGATGCCTCAGGGCGCGTTCGGACCGAAATCGAGCAGAAACAACGTGTCGCTGCGCCGGCGGAAGTGGAAGGCGAAGGTCTTGCCGTCGGGTGTCACGATCGCCTTGGACACTCTGGGCACTCCGGTGAGATCGCCGGGCGCCAGCGTCCCGAGGTGACTGACCTTGCGCGTACGGGGATCGAAGCAGACCACCGGAGAGGGGAGGGCGTTCCGCTCGTTGAGCAGCAAGGAGCCGTCCTTCAACCAGCCGATGACCTCGTACTTCGGGCCAATCTCGGTGAGCCGGTCAGGCGTGCCACCGTCCACGGGGAAGAGGGTTGGCGTCCCGTCGAGGTCCGCCTTCGCCACCCAGCGCCCGTCGAGGGATGCGGCCATGCGAAAGGCGGGGCTGAGCGGAGGCGAGATGGGCCTGGAGGCGCCGCTCTCCAGATCCAGCACCAGGACCCGGGGAGCTTCGTCGCCGCGCGCTCCGAGCAGCGCGGCGTGCTTGCCATCCCGGAAGAAGCTCGCGACGTAGACCCGGCTCAGCCCCGTGGTGAGCGTCCGTGGTTCCCCCGGCCCGGTGGGCAGGAGCACCAGCGGGTCGCCTCTGTCCGCCGACAGGCTGGTGACCAGAGCCCAGCGCCCGTCCGGCGAGAGCGCCAGCGCGCGGCCGATGCCCAGCTGGACCGGCGCGGGCTGGTCCAGGTTCCGGAGGACGACCAGGAGATTCGGGGACGCTGCGACCCCCGACTCGAACGAGAGAATCTTCTTCCCGTCGTCGGAGAGGCCAGCGACGCTCGCCCAGTCGAGCCATTCCACCGATTGCGGTGGGGCGTCGGGCCGGGTGACCACCAGCTCCTGCCTCCAGTCGCGCTGACTCACCAGGAGCCGCCCGTCGCGGTTCACGTCCTGGATGAGGAGATTTCCCGTTCCCCGGTACAGCACGCGGGGTTCCTGTCCGCTCCGTGCCACCCACAGCGAGGCGAGCTCCCCGGGGCTGGCGCCGCCCACCACGACCTCGGTCCCGGTGCGGTTCCACGCCACGCCGAAAGCGTCGTCGTACAGCGGGCTCCAGACCTCGACGTGCCCGCTCTTGTCCACCACCGTCACCCGTCCGGCGCTGTCTCCTGCGCGGGGGTGGTCGAGGAACGCCACGCGATCGCCCGCCGGCGAGACGCGG
>RPRB01000073.1 GCA_003818285.1 Myxococcaceae bacterium | reverse complement strand
GAGGACGGTGCGCCGCGGTGCCGGCTCGTCGAGGAGCGCGAGCACGTATGCCACCACGCCCCGGGCCGGCCGGAGCATCGCGCCGAGGTCGATGCCCCCGTCGAGCGAGCGGGCGGTCGTCTTGCGCCAGCGCGCCTCGTGGCCCTTGGCCTGGAGCGAGGCGTCGAGGTCGAGCGTCTTCTCGGGCCCGGCGTCGGTGTCACAACCGGTCTTTCCCTCGTTGTCGAACCCCCCGAGCACGTACACGTCCTGCACGTAGCCGAGCGTGCGGATCCGGCGCTGGGCCGATTCGACCCGACCCTGCACGACGTCGAGGTCCGCGAGCACCTGTCGGGCGAGCGTGCGGGTGAAGGGGTCGGCCCGGGCGTCGCTCGCGATGCGCTCGAAGGTCCCGTCCACCGGGCGGGGATCGGCGAGGTCGTCGCGAAGCCCGCGGAGGCGGATCAGCGCGGCCGCTCCTCGCACCGAGCGGGCCTGGGCCAGCGCCTCCTGCGCCCGGGCCTGAGCCTCGGCGGGAAGAGGGTCGGCGGAGGAGAGGGAGGAGGAGGCGGCGAGGAGGGTCGAAAGGAGGAGGCTGGAAACCACGGTGTCCCGTCGTTCATAACCCGAAGCGACCGGGGTTCGCTTCCCCTACCGCCCGCGCCAGGGTGAGGACGTACACCCACCGGGCGCCCACCTCGCGCAGGGCCGCGCTGGCGGCGCGGGCCGTGGCCCCGGTGGTGAACACGTCGTCCACCAGCACCACGGGCCCCGCGGGCACGGAACCGCGGAAAGAGAAGGCCCGGTGCACGTTCTCCGTACGCTCGGCTTCGGTGAGTCCGACCTGCCTCCGGGTGGCACGGACCCGTCGGAGCAGGGTGGAGCGGAGCGGAAGATCGGTGGTCCGGGCGAGGGCCCCCGCGAGCAGGGCTGCCTGATCGTACCCTCGACGGATCAGCCGTCGGTGATGGAGCGGGATGGGGACGAGCACCGGCTCGCCTCCGAGGCTGCCGAGCCAGTGTCTCGACGCCTCGGCCAGTGCCCTCGCCAGCGGCAGCGCGAGCTCGCTGTGTCCCTCGTACTTGAAGCGGTGGATGGCACGGGCGAGGGGACCGGTGTGGACGAAGGCGGCCCGGGCCGCTCGAAAGGACGGGGGCGCCCGAAGGCAGCGGGGACACACCCCGGGCTGCTCGAGGGGCTCGGCGCAGCGGCGGCAACCGGGCAGGGGCACCGGCTCGGTCGCGAAGGTGCACGGCTCACAGAACGGGGCATCGACCTCGAGGAGCGCCGCGCAGGCCGCGCAGGCGGGAGGAAACAGCAGGGTCAGCAGCTCGCCCGCGAGGGACATCCGGACTCGCCGCAGCAAGCCCCGGACCGCCGCGCGTCACGCCATCGCATGAGGGGTGAGCGCAGGGCGTCCCGTGCTGGAGGAGGCTCGAGGGAGGCTCGTCCGTGGAAGGTCGTCGAAGGTCGTCGAAGGTGTTTGACACCTTCGGCGGACACCTTCGGCGAGCGAATCGCTAGAGACGAGGTGTCTGGCACCTCAAAAAACCTAACGTTGTCGGGTACTTGCGTGCCTCTCCGAGACGCCCGGAGCCGGTGCTCGTCCGGCGCATGCCGTGGCATCTCCCGGCGGGGGCTTCGCCCGGAGGGCCTCCGGGAAGCCGCGATGCACTGGCCGGAGGAGCCAGCTCCGGGACCCGTGAGTCCGCCGATCGGGATGCCGCTGGACACCCACAGGGGCCGCCCGCCTGGTGATGGTCTTCAGACGAGCAAGCTGTTCCGGTCCATCTCCTTGGGCTGCGGCAGCCCCATCACCGTGAGGAGCGTCGGGGCGACGTCGGCAAGGATGCCGCCGCTGCGCAACCTGGCCCCGGCGAGGTCGGGGTGGACCAGGTGGATCGGTACCGGGTAGGTGGTGTGCGCGGTGTGAGGCTGGCCGGTGACCGGGTCGCGCATCAGCTCGCAGTTGCCATGGTCGGCGGTGATGACCAGCACCACGTTGGCCCGTGCGCACGCGGCGGCGAGCTGGCCGAGGCAGCCGTCCACCACGCGCACCGCCTGGATGGCCGCGTCCAGGTCCCCCGTGTGCCCCACCATGTCCGGATTGGCGTAGTTCACGAGCAAGAAGTCGTACTTCCCCGAGTCGACCGCCTGCACCAGCCGGGCGGTGACCTCGGGCGCGGCCATCTCCGGCTTCTGGTCGTAGGTCTTCACCTCGCGGGGGCTGGGGATGAGCACCCGCTCCTCCCGGGGGAAGACCACCTCGCGGCCGCCGTTGAAGAAGAACGTGACGTGCGCGTACTTCTCGGTCTCCGCGGTGCGGAACTGGCTGAGCCCGTGCTCGGCCACCACCTCGGCGAAGATCTCCCGCGGCTGGTCGGGCGGAAAGGCCACCGGGAGGGCGAAGGTCGCGTCGTACTGGGTCATGCAGACGAACATCCCCAGACCCAGCCCACCCCGGTCGAACTCGTGGAAGGCCGGATCGGCGAAGGCCCGGGTCAGCTCGCGCGCCCGGTCCGCGCGGAAGTTGAAGAAGATCACCGCGTCACCATCCCGCACGGTGGCCACCGGCTCGTCCCCGTCGACGATCACCGTCGGGGGGACGAACTCGTCGCTCACCTTCTCGGCGTAGGAGGCGCGCACCGCCTCCAGCGCTCCCGGGGCGCGGCGCCCGACGCCGCGGACCATGGCGTCATAGGCCTGCTTGACCCGGTCCCAGCGCTTGTCACGGTCCATCGCGTAGAAGCGCCCCATCACCGTCGCGATGCGCCCGCTGTGCGTCTCGCGCAGGAACTGCTCGAGCTCCTCCAGGTACCCGAGCGCGCTCATCGGCGGAGTGTCCCGTCCATCGAGGAACGCGTGCACGTAGACCCGTGGCACCCCCCGGGCCTGCGCTGCCTTCAGCAGGCCGACCAGGTGTTCCTGCGAGGCATGCACCCCGCCCGGGCCGATGAGCCCCATCAGGTGCAGGGCCTTGTCGTCCTTGCGCGCGGTGTCCATCGCCGCGACGAGCACCGGGTTGTGAACCAGCTCGCCGCGTTCGACCGCGCGATTGATGCGCACCAGGTCCTGGTAGACGATCCGCCCGGCACCGATGTTGGTGTGACCCACCTCCGAGTTCCCCATCTGTCCTTCGGGGAGCCCCACCGCGAGCCCGGAGCTCGCGAGCTCGGTGCGCGGCATCTTCCCGGCGAAGCGATCGAGGTTCGGAGTTCCGGCCAGGAGGATGGCGTTGTCCTGACGCTCGGAGCGGACGCCCCAGCCATCGAGAATGGCCAGGAGGACGCGATGCTTGGGAGCCATGGGGCGCCTAAGGTAGCCAGCACCGGGAGGTCACGTCGACCACTCAAAGCACGCTGCGCCAGCCGCGGCGGCGAGGTCGGCGTCTCCCCCAGGCCACGGCCCGCCACCGGGTCACGTGGGATCGCAGTGGTAGAGCCATCCCCTGGTGCCCAGCCCGTCCCAGCGCTCCACCCAGGCACGCGTCCGCGCCTTCGACTGGCTCCGGGGTCTGGCGGTGCTGGTGATGGTCGAGACGCACGCGATGGTGCTGCTCCGCAAGGAGCTGCTCGGGACCCAGGTGGCCGGGGTACTCGACTACGTGAACGGGCTGGTGGCGCCGTCGTTCATCTTCGCCGCCGGCTTCTCGCTGGCGCTGGTTCAGGTCCGCGCGGCGTCCGCCGCCGGGCCGCGGGCTCCACGGGTGCTCCGCTCGCTGCGGCGGATCGGCGAGGTCCTCGCGGTCGGCACGCTACTCAACTGGGTCTGGTTCCCGATCTCCGTCGAGCCCGGATGGCTGCTGCGCATCGACATCCTCCAGTGCATCGGCCTCACGCTGCTCGCCGCGCTGCCCCTGAACGTCGCGCTCGGCGGGAGGCCGCGCGTCCTGGCCACGGCGTCGCTACTGGTGGGGCTGGCGCTGTTCCTGGTGGCACCGTTCGCCGATGGCGTGACCGGCCCGCTTCAAGACCTGTTCAACAAGGCCGGTCCGCGCCACTCGGTGTTCCCCTTGCTGCCCTGGGCCGGCTGGGCCTTCCTGGGAGGAGCGGCAGGTGCGACGGCCGCGCGAGGGACGGCGGCGGAGATCCGGCGGCTGGCGGTGGGCATCGCCATCGCCTCGGTCGCACTGTGGCTCCTCAAGCCGGTGTGGCTCGCTGCCTACCCTCCGCACGCGCTCTGGGTGACCGATCCGGCGAACACCGGGGCGCGGGGCATCTCGGTCATGGCGGTGCTGCTGTTTCTCCTGGCCATCGAGGCTCGCGCGCCGGCCGGAGCCCGGCGCTCACCCGCGGTCTGGCTGCTGGAGCTCTTCGGGACCTCGTCGCTCGCCGCCTACTTCTGGCACGAGATCCTCATCTACTACCAGGTGCGAGGCGTCTCGGTGATCCGCCTCGCCGGGGGCCGCTGCGGATGGGCGGGCTTCGCCGGATGGGTGGTGGTCCTCGTCGCCGGGACCGCGCTCCTCTCCTGGCTGACCGACAAGGTCTACCGCCGGGTCGACCGCCGCCTCGCGCCGCGACCGGTGCCAGCGGTGGGCCCGGTCAGCGCTTGAGTACGGCGCCGACGGCGTTCACCACGTCCTGCTCGCTGGGGAATCCGGTCAGCGCCTTCTTCGCCACCACCTTCCCATCCACGGCCACCTCGAAGATGCCGCCGCTCCCGGCAACCAGATCCGCCTCGACGCCCAGTGTCTTCTTGAGCTCGGCCGCCGCACGGGTGGCCCGGGGGAGATAACCTCAGCTGTTGCAGTAGGTGATGGTGACCATGTGGGCGGGATGGATAATCCCTTCCCGGCCGGGGCGCAGCGTCTACTTGTGGTACGGCTCGCCCCTCAGCAGGGAGAAGGCCCGGTAGAGCTGCTCCATCAGGACCAGGCGCGCCAGGCGGTGGGGGAGAGTCATTCGCGACAGCGCCACGACCTTCCACGCACGCTCGCGCACCGAGGAATCCAGCCCCTCGTCCCCTCCGATGCAGAAGACCAGCTCGCGCCCAGCGTCGCGAGCGGTCGCCACCAGCCGCGCGAGCTCCACCGAATCGAGCAGCGTCCCCCGCTCGTCGAGCGCCACCAGCCAGCTGTCCGGCCTCACCTTGCCCAGCAGGGCCTCTGCCTCGTGCCGGCGGGCATCGACGGGCGGGAGCGCTCCCTTCGCCGCAGGAAGCTCCACGAGCTCCAGCTCGGCGTGGCGCCGCACCCGCTCCGCGTAACCGTGAACCCCTGGCTCGAACCAGCCGGAACGATCGCGCCCCACCGAGAGGACGCGCAGCTTCAGGCCACCTTCTCCTTGGGCGCGTCCGCCCAGAGGCCATCCAGGTCGTAGAACTCGCGGACCTCCGTGAAGAAGACGTGCACCACCACCTCGCCGAAATCGAGCAGCACCCAGTGGCCGGTATCGAAGCCCTCGGTGCCGATGGTGCGGTGGCCTGCGCTCTTGAGGTTCTCGCGCACGTGCTCGGCGGTGGCGACCACTCCGCGCTCGGAGTCACCCGAGGCGATGACGAAGTAGTCCGCGTAGCTGCTCATCCCGCGCACGTCGAGCAGCACCACGTCCGTCGCCTTGCGGTCGACGAGCAGATGTGCCGCGCGGCGGGCGAGGGCCAGCGCCTCGGCGTTCTCGGGCCTGGGCTGGGTCGCGGGCTCGGCGGCTGGTCGGCGGGCGGGACGCTTCCGCGGGGCGGCGCGGCCGGCGGGGCGGGGGCGGTGGGTCTTTCTCTTGGCGGGGCTCAACGGCGGCGCACCATAAGACAGAGCGCTTCCGCCCTGCGAGTGGTACGAGAGCTGGGCGATGGACAGCGAACGCGAGGCGCAGTTCCGTAAGCTGGCGGCCGACCACCCGACCTCCCCGATGGTGCACTTCTCCCTGGGAAAGCTCCTGCTCGACGAGCGGCGGTACGCCGAGGCGGTGGAGAGCCTGAGGGCAGCCGTGAGGCTCCAGCCGGACTACGCCGCGGCGCTGGTGGCCCTCGGGGACGCGCTGATCGGCGGCGGCCGGAGGGACGAGGCGCGCCAGGTGCTCGAGGGCGCCCGGGCCACGGCGCTGGGGCAGAACCATCCCTCGCTCGCCGAGGAGATCGACGAGCGACTCGCCGACCTCTGAGCGCGGGACGCGCCCCAGGTCAGGGATCCGGCCGACACCTTCCAGACCTGCTCCTGCCCGGGACCCAGCAGCTCTGCGAGGAGCGGCTCGCCCGCGTCGACGTCGGCGAGGTACGCCTCGAGCCCGACCTTGTCGATGGTGGGGTGGTGCGCGGTGTGGTTCCCCAGAGGGTAACCGGCGGCGACCCATGCCTCGAGCGCAGCCCGGTCTCCCGGCTGCGCGCGCCCCGAGTTGACGAATCCGTAGACGCGGGGGACCTGATGGCGGCCCAGCACGGCCAGGAGCGCGCGATGGAGCGCGAGCCGGTCCTGGCCCGGTGCCTCGGGGCCGTGTCGAGGGAGATCGTCCACGGTGACGGCGACGCGCAGCTCTCCTTGAACCGGGGAGGGAGAGGGCGCCGAGGCGCACGCGCAGCCGAGGATCAGCACCGCGACGAGCCTGCTCATCGAGCGGGCACGGGGATCGCCCTGCGCACCAGCTCGCGGACGCGCTGCTCCACCGGCCACACCTCCGCAACCTTCCCCCGCACCACCAGCACACCGACCAGCCTGCGCTCGGTGTCCACCCATCCGGTGAATCCGAACACTCCCTGGGACACCACCTCCAGCGCCCGTCCGTCGGTGCCCACCCGATCCCGGTACACCCCGAAGCCCGCCCGGAGCGCCTCGCGTCCCGGCGCGAGCCCGAATGCCGACTGCTGCAGCGGCGCCCCGCCGCTCTGGTCCGCGACGACCGCCTCGCGGAGGCTCGACCCGATGAGGTCCGGCCTCGCCCCCGGGAGGAGCTGGCGCAGCGCGCGGGCATACTCGACCGCGTTGGCCTGCGCGCCTCCCGCGATGCGCGGGTTGTCGGTGCGCCCGAAGCCGGTGCTGCGCAATCCGAGGGGGTCCATCAGCCGGGTCTGCATCAGGAGGGCCCAGGGCTGGCCCGAGGCGAGCTCGGCCATGCGTCCGGCGACCTGGAACCCCGCACCTCCGTCGATGAACGCCTTCCCCGGCGGGACGCGGAGGGGGGTCCGGGCGATCTCCTGCGCGCAGGCGGCGAGAGTGGTGCTGCGCGACTCGAGACAGTCGGAGCGCGCCGGAAGTCCCGAGGTCTGCGCGAGGAGCATCCGCAAGGTGATCCCGGCCTTGTCCTTCGGCCAGCCGGGCAGCAGGGTGCCGGCCGGCGTGTCGAGCTGCAGCAGCCCGTCCTTGACCAGCGTGAGGATGACCAGGGTGCTGAGGAGCTTGGTGGCGGAGCCGATGGGCACCGCGTCGGCCGTCGTGTAGCCGCCGTACGCGCGCTCGAAGATCACCGCGTCGTCCTGCTCCACGCGGAGCACACCGCCGCCCCAGGTCGGGAGCGACTGCGCCAGAAGCGCGTCGACCTCGCCGAAGGCCGCGGGAGTGCCGGTGGAGGCAGAACCGAGACCGCTGCCCGCGTCCGGGGTGGATGCGCTCGCCGGGCCGGGAGACGACGTGGCTCCCGCTGGACGCTCCGGCCCCGTCGCGCATCCAAGCGCGAGGCAGACGAGGACTGTGGCGGGTCCCCTCACCGAGGCCGAGCTTACCGCACCCGGGGGTCGGGGAACGTCCGGAGCTGTTCGCGCTCGTCGAACGACAGGGCACGTGCGAACCGTGCGGCGAGCGCACCGGCGACCGCAGCCACCGCCACGAGCTGGTACATGATGACCAGCTGATAGCGCACCGCCTGGTCCGGCGCGGTCCCGCTGACGATCTGCCCGGTCATCATCCCTGGAAGGGCGACCAGCCCCACGGTGAGCAGCGCGTTGATGGTGGGCCGGAGGGCCGCGTTCATGGCGGCGCGGACGTGTCGTTCCACCGCCTGCTTGGGGGTGGCGCCGAGCGAGAGCAGCTGCTCCACCCCGGCCGCGTCCTCGTTGATCGAGGCGAACACCCGCTCGAAGACCAGGGCGACACCGTTCATGGCGTTGCTGAGGATCATCCCCGAGATGGGAATGACCAGCCGCGCCTCGTACCAGCGCGGGGGGCGGATGACGAAGGCGAACACCGGAACCAGCACGACCACCCCGGCGACCAGCACTGCCAGGGTGGCGTGCCGGAACAGCACCGCGGTTCCGGGTCCGTGGGCGATGCGCCGGGCTGCGGTCCATCCGCCCACCACCACCATCACCGCGGTGACGCCGAAGACGGTGGTCGGGTGCTCGTTCTGGAAGACGAAGGTCAGGAGCAGCCCCACCGCGAACAGCTGCACCGCGGCCCGGACCGTCCCGATCGCCAGATCCCGCTCCAGCCCGAGGCGGTTGTGCGAGGAGATGGCGATGGCCATCGCCATCAGCCCCAGGGACAGCAGGAGCTGCGGGAGGGAGACGGAGACGTAGCTCATGACGCGTCTCCGGACAGCGGTCGCCCCTCGACGAGGCGTCCCGAGGACAGCTGGAAATGTGGACCCTCGAGCTGCTCGAGCGCGCGTGCGTCGTGAGTCACCACGAGGATCGCCGCGCCCTCGGCAGCGAGCTCGCGCAGCAGGCGCACGATGAGATCGGCGCGCTCGGCGTCCAGGGCCGCCGTGGGCTCGTCCAGGAGCCACGCCTCGGGACGGAGCGCGAGCGACCGGGCGACGGCGACCCGCAGCTTCTCCCCACCGGAGAGTGACTGGGCATCCTGTCTCAGGAGCTCGGGCGGAAGGCCGGCGCGGACGACGAGCGCGCGCGCGGTTGCCTCCGGGAGCTCCTCGCCTGCGAGCCGCGGCCCGGTGCGCACGTTGTCCAGCACCGTTCCGGGGAACATCACCGGCGCCTGCGCGACCAGCGCGATCCGGCGGCGCGCCGCGTGCGGGATGACGGAATGCAGGTTTACGCCATCGAGCAGCAGCTGTCCCTCGTCCGGGTCGGAGAGCAGTCCCAGGATCCGGAGCAGGGTCGTCTTGCCGGTGCCGGAGGGACCGCCGAGCGTGGTGACGGTCTCACCCGCGAGCCGGAGATCGACTCCGTCGAGCAACACCCGGCCCCCGTAGGTCTTCCGCAGGCGACGGGCTTCGAGCAGGGCGGGCATGCGTCGACGGAGCGCTTGGTAAGACACCTGATGCGAGAACGCCAGCGCGAAGCGTGGCACCATCCCGGCCGACGCCATGGATCGACTGGACGCGCTTCTCGCCGCAGTGGTGCCCGCGGACGACAAGGAACGGGCGGACCTCGCTCTCATGCGCGCCCAGTGCGCGCTGCTCCCCGAGCCGCTGTCGCGCTCGCAGCGCGCCGCCCACTTCACCGGAAGCGCGGTGGTCACCGACGGACGGCGGGTCGCGCTGGTCCATCACCGGAAGCTCGGGCGGTGGCTGCAGCCGGGAGGACACGTCGAGGCGAACGACGGGGATGACCTCCTCGCCACCGCGCTGCGAGAGGCCGCCGAGGAGACGGGGTGCCCGGTCATCCCGCACCCGGCGGCGCCGAGGCCCCTGGACGTGGATGTTCATCCCATCCCCAGCCGTGGCACCGAGCCGGCGCACCTGCACCTGGACGTCCGTTTCCTGGTGCTGACCGACCGTCCCGAGTCGCTGCGCGAGGATCCGGAGGAGAGCAGCGAGGTTCGGTGGTTCGAGCTCGACGAGGCGATCCACCGGGCGGCGACGGCGGAGATGAAGCGGCTGCTGACAAAGGTTCGCAAGGTGCTCGGGGTCTGATCCGATCGCGGGTGGCGGAAGCTCTGCACCGGGGCTTGCCCGGCGATGTCGACGGATGAACGCAGGGGTGCCTGGAAACCACGCGACCCGAAACCCCTCCCTTCCGGCCGGCTCGACCGGTTGCGCTCCTCGATGAGAGCGGTAAGGTGTCCGTGCCGCCTTCGGCCCCGGAGGCGTGAGTCCCGGCCCGTCGAGCTCAAGTTCCCCCACGGACCGTCCCCCACCTCCCGGCCCAGCTGGCTTCCCGGTCCATCTCCACTCACCCGGACCGGGCAGGAGGTCACCATGTTCAAGCACATCCTCCTACCGACCGACGGTTCTCCACTGTCCGAGGCTGCGATCCAGAAGGGCATGCGATTTGCCAAGAGCATCGGCGCACAGGTCACCGGGCTCTACGTCATTCCCCCGTACCGGCTACTCGGGGGTGGGAAGGAGAGCCTCGCCGACACCAAGGGGCAGTACGACAGGGATTCGAAAGCGCGAGCACAGACCTTCCTCGGGCCGATCCTGGATCAAGGAGCTGGGCGTCAGCACCGACTCCGTTACCGAGACCAGCAATCATCCCTATGAGGCGATCATCCGAACCGCCGAGACGAGGGGTTGCGACCTGATCATGATGGCCTCCCATGGACGGCGTGGCTTCCAGGCTCTGGTGATCGGGAGCGAGACCAACAAGGTCCTGACGCACACGACGATCCCGGTGCTCGTGTTCCGCTGATTCATTCAGCAGCCGGCCGCCCTTGCGGCCCGCTCGCGGGTGTCGAACGCTCCGGTGCATGGGTCGAACCCGGACACTGCTCCGACCGATGGCCGTCCTCTTGGTCCTCCTCGCCTGGGCGCTGGCCAGCGGGCTCGCCGCCCGGGGGCTCAGGACGCGGAGCGGGGAGCTGCGCGCCGAGGCCCCGGCGGCCGAGGGGGCAGAGCCGGCTGCGCGGTAGCTGGACGCGTTCCCGCGAAATGGGAGGCGCGGTCGTCCGTTCCGAGAGAGAGCCCCCGCGAGCATCACTCAGCTCGCTGGTACACTCGACGCATGTCTCGCCACGACCGCCAGGACCGGGCAGAGGACACCGCCCAGCGGGAGGTGGATGACCCGCTGGTGCAGCTCGAGCGCAGGCTCCGCGACGGCCAGTCGGTCGACGTCCAGGACGTGCGCAGGGCCTGGCGAACGTCCCGGTACCCCCGGGCCATGGTGCAGGTGCTCGCGCAGCGCCGTCGCTCCGACCTCGCCGTCCGTGCCGCCTCCATCGTCGGGATCGACGTGGACCCCTCGAGCCCGACCTGGCGCGAGGACCTGGAGGCCCACCTCTTCGAGCGCTTCTTCGGGCTGACCTTCCGCGAGACCGACGCGCTCGCCGAAGAGATCCGGCGGGCCATCCCCGATCCGTCCGTCTAGTCCCGGGGGAAGAGCGCCTCGAGCGCCTCGCCGAGCGTCTCCACCGGGAGCAGCTTCACCCCCCGCGACTCCACCCGGCGCGCGCTCCCCTTCGGCAGTACCGCCCGGACGAAGCCCATCTTCCCCGCCTCGGCCAGCCTGGGCTCGACCTGCGCGACCGCCCGGACCTCGCCGGCGAGACCCACCTCGCCGAGCACCAGCACGTCCTGGGGCACCGCCAGGTTCCTCAGCGACGAGACCAGCGCCGCGCAGACCGCCAGGTCCACAGCCGGCTCGGACAGCGTCATCCCGCCCGCGACGTTCACGAAGGTGTCGCAGCCGGTGAGCTGGACGTCCTCCTTCTTCTCCAGCACCGCCGCGAGCAGCGCCACCCGGTTGCCGTCCACCCCGATCGCCGTGCGCCGCGCGGTGCCATAACCGGTGGGCGCCACCAGCGCCTGCACCTCGACCAGCAGCGGCCGCGTTCCGGAGAGGGTGGCGGTGACCGCCGAGCCGGGCTTCCCGGCCGGGCGCTCGGCGAGGAACAGCGCCGAGGGATCCGAGACCTCCTCCAGTCCCGAGCCCTTCATCTCGAAGACGCCGATCTCGTTCGTCGACCCGAACCGGTTCTTGTGCGCCCGGAGAATCCGGAACGGGTGGCCGCGCTCCCCCTCGAAGTAGAGGACGGTGTCCACCATGTGCTCGAGGACGCGCGGACCGGCGATGCTGCCGTCCTTCGTCACGTGCCCCACCAGGAAGGTCGGCACCCCGGAGCGCTTGGCGTGGGCCATCAGCCGCCCCGCGACCTCCCGGACCTGGCTGAGGGTTCCCGGCGCGCTGCCCAGCTCGGCGAGGAACATGGTCTGGATCGAGTCGATCACCAGCGCCGCCGGGCGGAGGGACTCGGCGGCGGCGAGGACCTTCTCCGCGTCGGTCTCGGCGAAGAGGTGCACCGCCGGGGAGCGGACTCCGAGCCGGTCGGCGCGCATCTTCGTCTGCCGGAGCGACTCCTCGCCCGAGACGTAGAGCACCGGGCCCGCCGCCGCGAGCCGCTCGACCGCGGAGAGGAGCAGCGTCGACTTCCCGATGCCCGGGTCTCCCCCGAGAAGCACCAGCGAGCCCGGGACCACCCCGCCGCCGAGCACCCGGTCCAGTTCGCCGATGCCGGTGTGCCGCCGCTCCTCGGCCTCGCCCTCCACGTCGACCAGCTTCACCGGGCGGCTCGCGCCTCCCGAGGCGCCCCACGCCGGTCGGCGGTCCTCGACGGGCGCCGCCTCCTCCACCAGCGTGTTCCACCCGCTGCAGTCCGGGCAGCGGCCGAGCCACTTGGCGGACTGGAATCCGCAGGACTGGCAGGTGAAGTGCGTGCGCGGCCTGGCCATGAGCGTCCCCCCAGAATGCCCGGTGCTGCTGACAGCGGAGGGTGTGGCGGAGCAAGACGCGGGCCGGCGCGACCGCTCGAACGAGGGAGACGCCTCGGGCGTGCAGACTTCGCGACAGTCAGAACCCGGAGCCCTCCGGTAAGATGCACCCCGTCTGTGGCACGGGGGGAACGCGATGCCGGGAGCGTGGGTCGCTGGTGTGGTCCTCGGAGTGCTGGTCGGATGTTCGTCCGCCCCGGACCGGTGCCTGGCAGTGAAGCCGGGCACGCGGATCAGCTCGCTACCGTTGGTGCGAGGTCCGAGCAAGCGCACGTCCGCGTGCAGCGCCCCCTCCAGCAATGCGGAAGGCGAGGCGCTCTTCTGCTGCTCGAGCCCGGTCGACGCGGGCTGCGGCGTGAACTGCTCCACGCTCCCGCCGGCGGACATCTACGAGATCGGCGGCGATTACGCCGGAGGGCGGTGCGACGACAACGTGGGAACCTGGCTGTGCGGCGCCTGGGTTCGCGACGGCGGCGTGGTGGCGACCTTCGTCTCGTGCAGCGACTGACCTCGGCCGCTCGCACACCAGGCCTCCGAGCAGCGGCCAGACCCAGGATCGGGCCGGTTCCTCCCGGCAGACCCGGTTCCTACGTTCGGCGCCAGGAGGACGGGGATGGCAGGCGCGCTCGGGACGGTGACCACGCTGGCCAAGGAGACGGTGACCCGCTGGACCGAGGACAAGTGCACGACGCTTTCCGCGGCGCTCGCCTACTACTCGCTCTTCTCACTCGCTCCCCTCGTGCTGATCGCGGTCGCGGTCGCGGGACTGGTCTTCGGGCAGCAGGCAGCGGAGGGGCAGCTCTACACGCAGCTGGCGGGGCTGATCGGGGACGCCGGGGCCAAGGCGCTGCAGGACATCGTGGCCAGCATGAACCAGGAGAAGGGCGGGGGAGTCGTCGCCACCGTCGTCGGCATCGCGACGCTGCTCTTCGGCGCGACCGGTGCCTTCGCCCAGCTGCAGGACTCGATGAACACCATCTGGAAGGCCAGGCCGCCCACCACCAACGACATCATCGAGTTCCTGCGGGTCCGGCTGCTCTCCTTCAGCATGGTGCTGGGCATCGGCTTCCTGCTGCTGGTCTCGCTGATCCTCTCCGCGGTCCTCGCCGCGGTGAGCGATTACCTCGGGATGTTCATTCCCGGCGGCGCGGCGGTTGGACAGGCGCTGAACGCGACGGTGAGCCTCGTGGTGATCACCGTGCTCTTCGCGATGATCTACAAGCTGCTCCCCGACACCTCGGTGGCCTGGCGGGACGTGTGGCTCGGGGCGCTCGTCACGTCCTTCCTCTTCACCATCGGCAAGTTGGCGATCGGCTTCTATCTGGCGAAGGCGAGCGTGGCGTCGAGCTACGGAGCCGCGGGATCGGCCGTCATCCTGCTGCTCTGGGTCTACTACTCGTCGCTCATCCTGTACCTGGGAGCCGAGTTCACGCACGTGTACTCGATGCGGTTCGGGAGCCGGCGCTCGGCGACCCACACGCCCGTGCCCGACCGGCGCGATGGTCGGAACCTCGAGCGGCTCATCCCGCCGGGCGGCGCTGCTGCAAAGCCCTGAGGCGTTCCGAGGCTGCGGCGGCTTGACCCACCCGCCGCCGGGCTGCAAGACCGTCGCGTCGTGCGCCGGACCCTGCTTGCCGTCTCCGCGATGCTCCTCCTCGCCGCCTGCAAGCGGGGACCGCAGTACTGCATCTTCGACGGGACGTTCATCGGCGCCGCCCCCCAACCCTTCGTGGCGATGAACCCGGACGGCACGGTCGACGACAAGCCCAGCAAGTACAGCTGGCGCGAGTTCGTGTGGCCGACCGACCCGGCCTGGACCCACGTCCGTGCCGACCGCGGCGCCTGGCTCTTCCAGGGGACCACGGGCGGCATGCCGTGGACGTTCCGGGGCACCTTCTCTCCCGATGCGAGGGGTGGCTTCGTGCGCCTGGAGTCGACCGGCACGCCGCCTCCCGTCCAGGTCGTGGGGAACGACGGCAAGCCGACGCTCCTGCTCTACCGCCTGCGCCCGTGCTGGGAGTTCGAGGGCAGCCAGACCGGCGTCCGGACCTGCACCCGGTGGGGTGCCGAGGTGAACGCCCGGACGAAGCTCACCTGCGAGTGACGTCGCCGCGCGCGGACGCCGAGTCCGAGGACCGGGACGTCCGAAGGTGTTTGACACCTTCTCGGGGTCGGCTCCTTCGCGGTTCGGCGATCTTCCCTCGAGAACACGTCACGAGGTGTCTGGCACCACGTTGGCGTGAATGCGTCCTGGGAGGGCTCCGGACGCACGACGACCGTCTCGGCTCCTGGACGTTCAGGGCCGGGCGGTCGCCGCCTCCAGGGGGTGCGTGATGGGAGGACTCGTCGCCAGGTCGCCGACGGCTTCGGCCAGGGCGCGCATCCCGAGCTCGAGGGAGCGGATCGGCATGCGCTCGTCCGAGGCGTGCCCCGGGTAGACCCCGTCCTCGCGAAACCACATCCCGAAGGGAACGGCGTTGGTCATCCGCTGCGCGTAGGTCCCGCCCGCGCTCACCACCGGCTTGCCGGGTCGACCGGTGCCGCGCGTATACGCGGCGAGCAGCCGCTGCACCAGCGGTGCATCCGTGGGCACGACGAAGGGCTCGTAGCCGAACCGCCCTCCGGTGGTGAACCGAGCGCCCCTCCGGGCTGCGAACGCCTGGGCGTGCGCGTTCACCCGGGCGCGGAGCGCGTCACCCCACAGCGAAGGAGGCGACCGGAGATTCACCCGCAGCCCGAACCAGCCGTTTCCCTCGCGGCTCAGCACCCCGAAGTTGGTGTCCACGGGGCCCCACAGCGGGTCGGGCGGAGGAAGCCCGAGCCCGCGCCCGGCGGTGTCCCGGCCCGCGGCGTGGACGTACTCGAGGAGATCCGAGGCCGCACAGGGCGGCAGCCGCCCGTGCATCGCCACCGCGAGCGCGACCAGCGCGTTGCGCCCGCGGCTCAGCCCCACCCCTGCATGCGCCGCGCGCCCACGAACGACCACGGTGCGCTCGCCGCCCGTACCGCGGACCTCCAAGGTGGTGCCCGCCGGCAGCTTCGCCCCTCGGACCGGACGCAGCCAGCGTTCCCAGTCCGGCGTTCCGCTCCGCCAGCGCAGGGTGAGCGTCGCCACGTCGGGCACGATGCTCACCGCCTGGCCCGCGGAGAGATCCACCACCTCCACGGGACCGGTCGCGGGCGTCGTCCGCTCCTGCGCGAGGATGACCCACTCCGCCCAGGCCTTCTCCCCGACCACCACCGGGAAGTCGCTGTCGAGCACCAGGCTCAGGTCGGGCAGCGCGTGCTGCTTCTTGTACGTCTCCATGTCCTCCGCGCCGTGCTCCTCGTCCGTGCCCACCAGCAGCCGCACGGTGTGGGTGCGCGCCACCCCGGAGGTCCGCAGCGCCGCCATGACCAGCAGCGCCTCCACCAGTGGGCCCTTGTCGTCCGCCGCGCCGCGGCCCCACACCGCGCCGTCCTTGTAGGTGGCGGCGAAGGGCGGGACCGTCCATTCGGAAGCGGTCACCGGCTGCAGGTCTCCGTGGACCACGAGCCCGAGGACGGGGGCGCCCTCCGGCCCGGGGAGATCGATCTCGGTGATCGTCTCCCGGTCGCGCACCACGAAGCCCAGCTCGGGGCCGATGCGGGCGAGCCACCGGCGCTGCGCGGCGAGCGCCTCCTGGTCCGTCCACACGGTGGGGAAGGCCAGCACCTCGGTGAGGAGCGGCTCCAGACGCGGCCGCCAGCGGGACTGCACCTCGCTCCACACCGTCTCTCCCGGGGTGGCGACCAGCGCGAGGGCGAAGAGCTGAGCGATCATCACGGGGCCTCCGGAACGGCGTAGGCGACGCGGACCCGCGTCCGCGAGGTGACCAGCACGCAGCCCACCACGAACACCGCGGCGAGCGCGGTGGCTGCGTCGATGCGCTCGCCGAGCAGCAGCACGCTCCAGACCAGGGAGCACACCGGCTGCGCAAGCTGGATCTGGCTGACCCGGGCGATGCCCGCCTCCGACATCCCCCGGTAAAAGGCGAAGAAGCCGAGGAACATGCTCAGCACCGAGACGTAGGCGAACGCCAGCCAGGCGACCGGACCCGCGGAGAGGCCCACCCGGCCGATCACCCACGTCGTGGGCAGCGCGAGGAAAGGCGCGGAGAGCACCAGCGCCCAGCAGATCACCTGGGCGGCCGGCATCTCCCGGGCCAGCAGGCCGCCCTCGCAGTAGCCGATGGCGCCGAGCACCACCGCGCCGAGCGCCAGGAGGTCCGCCTGCCCGAGCCCGTGCGCCCCCCGGGTGGAGGCGAACACCACGATGCCGAGGAGCCCCGCCCCGCTGGCCAGCCAGAACGCCGGCGACGGTCGTTCCCCGGCGCGCAGCACGGCCAGCACCGAGGTCGCCATCGGCAAGAGGCCCACGATGACCGCCCCGTGGGCGGCGGGCATGGTCCGGAGCGCGAGGGTGATGAGCCAGGGAAAGCCCACCACCACCCCGCCGGCGACCAGCGCGATCCGGCTCCACTGGTCGCGGCGGGGCCAGGGAGCCCGGTGGGCGCGGAGCACCAGGGCCGCGAGCGCCGCCGCGACCAGAGCCCGGCCGAGCGCGATGAACGTCGCATCCAGCTCGCGCACCGCGAACCGGGTGGCGACCACCGTGCCGCTGAACAGCAGCATGCCCAGCCAGCCGAAGAAGAGGCCTCGACGCGTTCCCACCGGAGAGGCTGCCTCCTTAACGCCCACCTCGCGCGCCGCGGCAGCACAGCGGGGGGTTCGCCCACCGGAACACATCGTCAACCAGACGCCTGTTGGAGGTTGACAATGGCCCTCGGCCCGTCGAGCGTGACCTCCCCGCGCCGCACCCCCGAGGAGGTCGAGCCCCCGTGTCGAGCGTCCCGAGTGTCCAGGCCAGCCCCGAGGTGGTGGTCCGTCACGACTGGACCCTCCCCGAGGTGAGGGCCATCCACGACCTCCCGCTGCTCGAGCTGGTGTACCGCGCGCAGACGGTGCACCGGGCCACCTTCGGCGAGCCCGAGGTGCAGCTCTGCAGCCTGCTGTCGATCAAGACCGGCGGCTGCCCGGAGGATTGCGCCTACTGCCCGCAATCGGCGCGCTACCGGACCGGCGTCAAGGCCGAGCGGCTGATGGAGACCGGCGAGGTGCTCCAGGCCGCCGGCAAGGCCCGGGCGGCCGGCGCGACGCGCTTCTGCATGGGCGCGGCCTGGCGCGAGGTGAAGGACGGCCCCCAGTTCGACCGGGTCCTGTCGATGGTCCGCGGCGTGCGCGCCCTGGGGATGGAGGCCTGCGTGACCCTGGGGATGCTCACCCAGGACCAGGCCCGCCGCCTCAAGGAGGCCGGGCTCTCCGCCTACAACCACAACCTGGACACCAGCCCCGAGTTCTACGGGGAGATCATCTCCACCCGCGACTACGACGACCGGCTGCGCACGCTGGCCGCCGTCCGGGCAGCGGGAATCTCGGTCTGCTCGGGCGGAATCCTGGGGATGGGCGAGTCGGTGGACGACCGCTGCGAGCTGCTCCGCACGCTCGCCAACCAGGAGGTCCATCCCGAGTCGGTGCCGATCAACGCCCTGGTCGCCGTCCCCGGCACCCCGCTGGAGCACCGGGAGCCCGTCTCCCCGGTGGAGATGGTGCGTGCCATCGCCACCGCGCGCATCCTCATGCCGGCGGCGATGGTCCGGCTCTCCGCGGGCCGGATGCAGATGAGCCAGGAGGCCCAGCTGCTCTGCATGATGGCCGGAGCCAACTCGCTCTTCTTCGGCGAGAAGCTGCTCACCACCGGCAACCCCGAGTACGCCGCCGACATGGCGCTGCTCGAGGGCGCGGGCCTCCGGCCGCTCGAGCCGAAGCTCGAGACGTCCAGCGGGTCGTGAGCTCGATCGCCGACGCCTGGGCGCGCGAGGAGCTGGCCGACCTCGGCCGGCGCGGGCTCCTCCGGACCCTCGAGCCGCTCGCCTCGCCACAGGGGCCGGTGGTCCGCATCGGCGGCCAGTCACTGGTCAACTTCTCCTCCAACGACTACCTCGGGCTCGCCGCCGACCCCCGGGTGGCGCGGGCCTTCGTCGCCGGGCTCGAGCGCTGGGGCGTGGGGGCGGGCGCCTCGCGGCTGGTGGTGGGCGACACCGAGGCACACCGGAGGCTGGAGACCCGTCTCGCCGCGTTCGACGGGACCGAGGCCGCCCTGATCTTCAACGGCGGCTACCCGGCGAACCTGGGGCTGGTCCAGGCGCTGGTCGGCCGCGGGGATCTGGTGGTCTCCGACGCGCTGAACCACGCGAGCCTGGTGGACGGGTGCCGGCTGAGCCGCGCCGAGGTGGCCGTCGTGCCCCACGCCGACGTGGAGGCCGTGGCGCGGGCGCTCGCGCGGGACGGCTTCCGGCGCAGGCTGGTGGTCACCGACGCGGTGTTCTCCATGGACGGCGATCCGGCGCCGCTCGGGCCTCTGTCCGAGGTGTGTGCCCGGGCCGGCGCCGCGCTCCTCGTGGACGAGGCGCACGCAACCGGCGTGCTGGGCGCGCGCGGCTCGGGGTTGTGCGAGGCCACCGGCGTCCGGCCGGACGTGCGGATGGGTACCCTGGGCAAGGCGCTCGGAGGCTTCGGAGCCTATGCGGCGACCACCCGCGCGGTGGCCGATCTGCTGGTGAACCGCGCGCGCTCGGTCGTCTTCTCCACCACGCTCCCACCCGCGCTCTGCGAGGCGCTGGTGGTGGCCATCGATGTCCTGGAAACCGACCCCGAGCTCCGCCCCCGCCTGTGGCGGAACATCCGGCGCTTCGTGGACGGGCTGTGCCGGCTGGGGTTCGCCGCCGAGCAGCGCAGCGCCATCGTGCCGGTCATCCTCGGCACGCCGGAGCGGGCGGTGCGGGCCTCGGCCTTCCTGCGCGAGCGCGGGCTCCTGGTGAAGCCCATCCGTCCCCCCACCGTTCCCGAGGGGACGAGCCGGCTGCGGTTCGCCCTCTCCGCCGCACACACGGAGGCGCACGTCGATCGCGCGCTCCAGGCACTCGAGGAGGCACGCGCGCATGGACTCGTCCCGTCATGAGCGGCTGCTGGCCCTGGACCGGGCCCACGTCTGGCACCCGTTCACCCAGATGGCGGTCTGGCCGTCCGACGATCCGCTGATCATCGAGCGGGCCGAGGGGAACGAGCTCGTCGACGACCTCGGCCGGCGCTACCTCGACGGGGTCAGCTCGCTGTGGTGCAACGTGCACGGGCACCGGAAGGGGGAGATCGACGAGGCGGTCCGGGCCCAGCTGGATCGGGTGGCGCACTCGACGCTGCTCGGGCTGGCGTCGGTACCGTCCATCGAGCTGGCCGAGGCGCTGGTGCGCATCGCCCCCGAGGGGCTGACCCGCGTCTTCTATTCCGACTCGGGAAGCACCGCGGTCGAGGTCGCGCTGAAGATGGCCTACCAGTACTGGCAGCAGCGCGGGCGGCCGGAGAGGACGCGCTTCGCCGCGCTCGCCGAGTCCTACCACGGCGACACCGTCGGCTCGGTCTCGGTGGGCGGGAT
Source organism: Myxococcaceae bacterium (assembly GCA_003818285.1). Lineage (GTDB taxonomy): Bacteria > Myxococcota > Myxococcia > Myxococcales > Myxococcaceae > RPRB01. The sequence goes on along the minus strand of RPRB01000073.1, from coordinate 1,727 downwards.
GGAGCTCTTCCACGGGATCTTCCGTGGCCTGCTCTTCGGCGTGGAGCGCCTCCCCAGCCCGAGCCCCTACCACTGGACCGGAGGTGGCGACCCGCTCGCGGGCGCGCTGCGGGCAGCGGAGCGGCTCCTGGAGGAGAAGGCCACCACGCTGGCGGCGGTGGTCCTCGAGCCTCTCGTGCAGGGCGCGGCAGGGATGTGGATACACCCGCCCGGCTATCTCCGAGCGATGGCCGATCTCTGCCGGAAGCACGACGTGCTGCTCATCTGCGACGAGGTGGCCACGGGCTTCGGCCGCACCGGAACGATGTTCGCGGTGGAGCAGGAGGGCGTGCGTCCCGACATCCTCTGCCTGGCCAAGGGGCTCTCCGGCGGCTACCTGCCGCTCGCGGCGACGCTCACCACCGACCGGGTGTACGAGGCGTTCCTCGGCGAGTTCGCCTCGGCCCGCACCTTCTTCCACGGCCATACCTTCACCGGGAACCCGCTGGCCTGTGCCGCGGCGCTGGCCTCGCTCCGGCTGTTCGAGACCGAGCGGGTGCTGGAGCGCGTCCGGCGGACGGCCGAGGTGCTCCGGCCGAAGTTCGCGGCGATCGCCGAGCTGCAGCACGTGGGAGACGTCCGCCAGCGCGGGCTGATGGTCGGCATCGAGCTGGTCCGTGACCGGCGGACGAGGGAGCCGTACGGCTACGCCGACCGCATCGGGCACCGGGTCTGTCTGGCGCTGCGCCGGCGGGGTATCCTCCTGCGGCCGCTCGGGCCGGTGGTGGTGATGATGCCTCCGCTGTCGCTCACCGAGTTGGAGGCGGCGCGGCTGGGCGACGCGGTCCGGGAGGCGATCGTCGAGGTCACCGAGGCGTGAGGCGGCGGCACACGGGAACTCTCTCCTGCGCCGAGGCGAGGACGGCACGCCGTGCCTCGCCCGAGGAGCGCTCCTCGTCCCCTCGACGGTGTCAAACACCTTCGCCGGTGCGCTCGCCGGGCCGCGCCGGGTGCCGCGCCCTTTCGCCGGAGGACCGATGAGCGCCTTGCGTCCTCGACGCGTACCGGCAGCCCGTGCGGCACGAGTGCTCCGGGTCTTCGTCACCGCGACCGACACCGGCGTGGGGAAGACGCAGGTCGCCTCCGCGCTCCTCTCCCTGATGGCCGACGCCGGGCTCTCTCCCGCGCCCTTCAAGCCCTACGAGAGCGGCTGCACCCGCCTGTCACGCCCCGCGGACGCGCTCGCCCTGCGGGCCGCCGCGCGCAGCACCGACCCGCTCGACCAGGTGTGCGTCCACCGCTTCCGCGCGCCGCTCGCCCCCGGGGTCGCCGCCGCCCGCAAGGGACGGAGCCCGGACTTCCGGCCGGTCCTGGCCGCGTTCCGGCGCTTCGGAGACCGGCCCCTCGTCGCCGAGGGCGCGGGCGGGCTCCTCGTTCCCCTCGACCCGCGTCGGGACGTCGTCGACCTCATCGAGGCGCTCGGACTTCCCGTGCTGCTGGTGGCGCGCGCCGGGCTGGGCACCCTCAACCACACCGGCCTGTCGCTTCGCCTTCTCGAGGCGCGGCGCATCCCGGTACGCGCGGTGGTGCTCTCCCGGAGCTCGCCCGTGCCCGATCCCTCCGTCGAGGACAACGCGGCATGGCTGGCCCGGCGACACGGCGTTCCGGTGCTCGGGCCGGTGCCCTACCTCGAGGATCCGGCTCGGCGTCACCGAGCGTTCCGGGCCGTGCTCCGTTCCCTGGTCGGG
>RPRB01000072.1 GCA_003818285.1 Myxococcaceae bacterium | reverse complement strand
GCGAGCTCGGGAGCGTCTGGGTCGCGATGCTCGGATCCCACTTCACCGAGTTGGTCACGTAGTCGAAGTTGCCGTGCCGGATGGTGGTCGCGGCGACCTTCGGATCGGCGGGGTAGGGCGCCCAGTCGTCCCAGCCGAGGAGGAAGATCGCCGGCTGGTCCATGCTGCCGGTCTCGTAGACCCATCCGCCCATCTGTCCCTGCGCGCCGAGCACGTTGCCGACGAAGCTGTGCCAGTACGAGTAGTACGCGGCTCCGGCGGCCCGCTTCGGCCCGTTCCCGCCACCGCTGTCCCCGAAGTCCCGGCGGATGCCGCGGAGGTGGTTGCGGAAGACGGTGTGGTAGATGGCGTTGCCATGCGTCTTGTCCGAGTCCCAGTTGAAGCCGTAGTTGCCCTCGAACAGGACGTGATGCGGACCGACCATGTGTGAGGCGTTGAGGCCCACCTCGATCCAGTTGGGGAAGGTGTTGATGTAGCCGTCGTCGACGTAGTTGTAGCCGAACACCGAGCCAGCACCGGCCGAGCGTGCCACCATCACCTTGTTGGCCTTCACGATGATCGAGTTTTCCACCAGCGACTCGGACGTGGCGTCGGACAGGCTGATGGCGTAGCCCGCGCCGCCGGGCTGGGCCCACGCCGCGTCGTGCACGTAGGACTCGCGGATCTCGATCCGGAACGACCGGGTCAGGGCAAAGCCCTCGTCGTGCCAGACGGTGTTCTCCACGTTCTTCGCCCAGGAGTTCGCCGCCCACTCGAACCGGATGTTGCCCTGATCGCCGCCGACCACGGTGAGGTCCTCCACCCCGGCGTTCTGGGTGTGGGGATAGCTGAAGGCGGTCAGCTGCGCGGTGTGCGAGGTGCGGTACGAGATGTGGATCGGCGTGTTGAAGAAGATGGTGTTCCCGCTGATCCGATCGATCTGCTTGATCTCGTTCGTCGGCCGGTCCTGCCGACTGAACCAGCCCGCGGCATCCGGGAACGGATCGTCGGTCCCCTGTTCCGGATTGTGCCGCTGCCACACCACGCGGAAGTCCGGGGAGGCCCAGATCTGTCCTCGGCCGGCGGGGTCGGGCTGCCAGGTCGCTCCCGACAGCTCATCGAGCAGCACGACCTGTCCGGGGCTGAAGCCCGCAGCGCTGGCGACGGTGATGGAGCTCTCATCCTTCACCGCGTCCGCGGTCAGGCTGGTTGAACGCTCGTTGTTGCTGTCCCAGCGGGCTGGGCCGACGATGATCAGCGGCGACGGCCTCGGGCCGGTGTCCTCCTGGCCTGGCTTCGCCCCATCGGTCTTTCGCAGCGTGGTCTGGTTCGTCCCCGTACCACGGAGGGTGATCCCCTTGTTGAGAAGGACGTAGTTCCCCCCGTTGATGAGGAAGGTCCCGGGGGTGAGCTGGACCACCTGGCCGGCCGGGCATGCATCGATCGCGGCCTGGATGGCGGAGGTCGCGTCTCCACCCGGCGGACCGACCGTCCGGCACACCGTGGTCCGGGCCGGGATGCCTCCGGCCACCCCGGGATTCCAGACGGTCATCCGGTCGGCGGGAAGGAGCCCGGAGGTGGGGGGCGGCTGCGAGGGAGCGGCGGCGACGGTCACCGTGGCCGAGGCGCTCTCGGTGTTGTCGGCGACGCTGGTGGCGATGACGTGGAAGGTTCCGGCGCTCGAGGGCGCGGTGTAGTTCCCGGCCCCGTTGATGGTGCCCCCGGCCGTTCCCTCCTGGACCGACCAACTCACGGCGCTCGACTGACCTGCGCCGAGCCCGGTCACCGAGGCGGTGAAGTTCACCGAGCCGCCTGCCTGCGTCGAGGGGGAGCTGGGAGCGATGGAGACGGTGATGTTCGGCGCCGCGGTGACGGTGACCGCCGCCGTCGCGCTCCTCGACGGATCTGCGACACTCGTCGCAACCACGTGGAAGGTGCCGGCGGTGCCGGGCGCGGTGTACCGCCCGGAGCCGTCCACGCTTCCACCGCTCGCGCCCTCCTCGATGGACCAGGTCACGTCCGCGGACTGACCGCTGTCGGCTCCGGTCACCGTCGCGACGAAGTTGGTGGCCCCGCCGGCGACGACCGAGGCCGTGGAAGGAGACACCGCCACCGCGATGGCCGGCGCGGCGGTGATGTCCACCGTCGCACTGGCGCTCCTCGAGGGATCGGCGATGCTGATGGCCACCACGTGGGCGGTGCCGGCGCTGGCGGGGGCGGTGTAGTTCCCGGAGGGGTCGATGCTGCCGCCGCCGGCGCCCTCCTGCACCGACCAGGTCACGTCTCCGGACTGGCCGCTCTTCCCGCCGGTGACCACGGCCTTGAAGCTCAGCTTTCCTTTCGCCTCCGTCGAGGCTTTATCGGGCGCAACGGCGACCGAGATGCCCTGGTCGGCGGACACGGTGACCGTGGCCCTCGCCTTCTTCGAGGGATCGGCGACGGTCGCCGCGACCACGTGGAACGTGCCCGCGGCGTCCGGCGCCGTGTAGTGCCCGGAGGAGTCGACGGTTCCACCGCCGGCTCCCTCCTCGACGGACCAGGTCACGTCCGTGGACTGCCCGGACCGGGTTCCTCTCACCAGCGCGGTGAAGGTCGCCGACTCACCGGTGGCCAGGTTCACGACCGAGGGCCTGATCCGCACCCGGATGCCTCGCCGGCGCACCTCCACGGGGACCGTGGCCTTCTTCCGAGCGTCCGCGGTGCTCGCGGCCACGACATGGAACGTGCCCTCCGCGTCAGGGGTCATGTAGTTGCCTGCGGCATCCACGCTGCCGCCGCCGCTCTCCTGAACCGACCAGACGAAGGCTTGGCCACGACTGAAGGCCTCCTGCCCCGTAGCGGCGAAGGCGAGCGCCTCACCCGGCTCCAGGGAGACCGGAGAGGGGTCGACGGTCACGGCCGCCGGGTCTCCGACCCGACCGCCGCACGCCACGAAAATAAAAACGGCAAGCAAAGCGAGAGAAACGGTTCGTTCTGTTCGCATGGGCGGGCCGGCTTAGACAGTCGGACACAAGCCGCGCGAGAGGCGGGAAGCTCAGGGCTCGGTTCTTCGGCCGCCGGGCACATCCTCCGACATGGACGTGCAAACGATCATCGTGTCCTACTCTGGAAATCACTGTCCGCGAGGGAAAACAGGACGTTTGGTTCACGTGTCCGAGGATTCCACATCGAGATCGGAGTGCACCGCGCGCGGTTGCCATCAAAGCGAGAAGCTCAGCTGCTCGCACCTCAGGCCAAGTCAGGCCCGAAAGCTGCTCACGATCAAACAGTAAAAAAATACGCTGGTGTTTGAAGCGAGGTTTCGCGGCGACGGTCAGCCGCCGCGCGCACGAGGAGGTGCATCGCAGGTCGAGGCTGGAGCTCGCCCGGCGCGAGGGGCGACACGGCCCGTGTTCGCCAGGAGCCGGACACCTGCGAGGAACTCGTCCGGGGACGAGCTGCACGCGCCTGGCATCGCCGGGAGTTACCCGGGCGGGCGCCACCAGGGCAGCTGATGCATGTCGTCGGGACAAGCACCCCGGAGCGGGGGATGACGTGACCGAGAGGCCCGTCTGCCGATTGACGGACACCGGGCTCCAGCCGGCTGCAAGGCGAGCCCGGACGAGAGAGCCGGGATTATGGAATGAGACCGATGGTGGTCTCCGCTCTCCTCGCGCTCTGCCTCTCGGCCGCGCCGGCGTCCGAGGACGTCGTCGCTGCCACCCGCGCCTGGGAGGAGGGCCGGCTGAAGCGCCTCCAGTCCGAGGATGGCTGGCTCAGCCTGGTCGGCCTCGGCTGGCTGAAGGAGGGCACGAACACCGCGGGCTCGGATGGCAAGGCTGCGGTGGTGTTCCCCGAGGGGGCACCGAAGGACGTGGGAACCTTCACCCGCTCGGGGTCGAAGGTCAGCTTCCAGCCCGCCGCGGGCGTCACGGCCACCAGCGACGGCAAGCCGTTCCCCGGCGGCCCGGTCCAGACCGACGAGGAGGGCAGGGCAAAGCCCGACATCCTTCAGGTGAGCCGCTACCGCTTCCAGCTCATCGTCCGCGGCAGCCGCATCGGCGTCCGGATCAAGGACCCCGAGGCGCGAGCGCGGAAGGAGTTCAAGGGCATCCCCATGTACCCCGCATCCGAGCGGTGGCGGATCGTGGCCCGGTGGGAGCCGACCAACCCGCCGGCGGAGATCGCCGTGCCCAACGTGCTCGGGGAGGTGGAGCGTTCTCCCTCTCCGGGAACCGCGGTCTTCACCCTCGACGGCAAGGAGTACCGGCTCACCCCGGTCCTGGAGGAGGGGAGCCCGGACCTGTTCTTCGTCTTCGCCGACGAGACCAATCGCACCGAGACCTACGGGGCGGGGCGCTTCCTCTACGCCGATCCGGCGAAGGACGGCACGGTCGTCCTCGATTTCAACCGGGCCTACAACCCGCCCTGCGCGTTCAGCGCCTTCGCGACCTGCCCCCTGCCACCGAAGCAGAACCGGCTCGCGCTCCGCGTCGAGGCCGGGGAAAAGCGCATCAGCCACTGATGCCGGCTGACCCGCAGCTTGACTGGAGCGACGTGGCGGCATCCGTGCGGCGCCCGGGCGATCCTCGGCTAGCCTCGACGACCCGATGAGGCATTCGCTCCTGCTCGGGCTCTCCGGCCTCGGGTTGCTGCTCACCCCCACCCGGGTCGAGGCGCAGTGGTCCCTCCGGCTCGCGCTGGAGGCGCCGCTCTACGTCCACACCTCTAGCAACGGGCAGAGCAGCTCGTTCGGCATCAACGACAGCTTCCAGCCCACGATCGATCTGATCGGGAGCTACTTCATCACCGGCTCGGTGGGCCTGGATCTCGAGCTCCGCACCGGCATGGCCGCGACCGGGACCGGATATACCCGCCAGCGCACGTCCCTCGGGGCTGGCGTCACGCTCGACGACCCGACGTTCCCGCTCTATGGCCGCGTCTCGTTCCCCATCCAGATCGAGGACGCGGTCGTCGCCTTTCTCCGCGCGGGTGGCGGCCTGAAGATCCTCGACATGGCCTTTCTCCGCGTCTACTTCGAGCTCACCGCGGACTTCCCGCTCGGGGGCGGCGGGGTCGGGTTCTTCAGCAGCCAGGCGGTCAACGCGGGGCTGGGCGTGTGGCTCCGCCTGTGAGGCTGAGACGGAGCCCGCGCGGGGCGCGGTCGTCGGCGTCCCCCCTGATGCGGGGGCTCGGGACTCTGGCCGGATCGGTGCATGCTGGGCGGTCCATGCACCGACTGTTCCTCGTCCTGGCCCTGGCTGCGTGTGCCGGAAGGCCCCCGCCGCCTCATGCGGCAAGCGCCCCGGTTCACGTCCAGCTCGTCGCCCTCAACGACTTTCACGGGTGGCTCGAGCCGCCGACCGGCACCGTCCGACTTGCGGACGGCACCGTCCCGGCCGGCGGAGGGGCGTGGCTCGCGGCGCACGTGGCCCGTCTCCGCGCCGAGGAGCCCGACACGCTGGTGGTGGGCGCCGGCGACCTGATCGGAGCGAGCCCGCTCCCCTCGGCGCTCGAGCGGGACGAGCCGAGCATCAGCCTGATGGACGCGCTGGGGCTCGACGTATCCAGCGTCGGGAACCACGAGTTCGACGAGGGGGTGGACGAGCTGCTCCGGCTGCAGCGTGGCGGGTGCCGGGCGGACGAGCCGGCGTGCAAGCAGGGCTTCGCGGGCGCACGCTTCAGCTACCTCGCGGCGAACGTCTTCGACCGCTCCGGGAAGACCATCCTCCCGCCCACTCTCGTCAAGAAGGTCGGCGGAGCGACCATCGGCTTCGTGGGCGTCGTCCTCAAGGAGACGCCGTCGGTGGTGGCCCCCAGCGGCATCGCCGGCCTCACCTTCGGCGACGAGGCCGACGCGGTGAACGCCGCCGTGCCCGGCCTGCGGCAGGCTGGCGCGGACGCCATCGTGGTCCTCATCCACCAGGGGGGAGCGCAGGCTCCGGGCTCCCCTCCGGGCGACTGCCGCGGCTTGAGCGGGCCCCTGGTCGAGGTGGCCCAGCGCTTCCGCGGCGTGGACGTCATCGTCAGCGGGCACACGCACCAGACCTACGTCTGTCCCGATCTCGGCGGGGCCCTGACCACGAGCGCCGGGGCCTTCGGGCGCTTCCTCACCCGGATCGAGCTGGAGGTGGACCCCGTCCAGCACCGGGTACTCTCCCGCCGGGCCACCCAGGTTCCCGTCACCCATGACCTCGCGCCCGACGCCCGGGCGAAGTCCATCGTGGACCGGGCAGTCGCCGACGCCGCGCCCCTGGCCAACCGGCGGGTGGGACGGCTCGCGGCGACCCTCGGCCGGAGCTCGAACGAGGCAGGAGAATCCCTGCTCGGCGACGTGGTGGCGGACGCGCACCTGGCCGCCACCCGGAAGACCGGCGCCGCCATCGCCTTCACCAACCCCGGGGGCCTCCGGGCCGACCTCCCGTCCGGCGACGTGACCTATGCCCAGACCTTCGCCGCCCAGCCGTTCGGGAACACCCTGGTGACCTTCACCCTCAGCGGCGCCCAGGTGGCGGCGCTGCTCGAGCAGCAGTGGCTGGGAAGCCGGCCGAGGATCCTCCAGCCGTCGGCGAACGTGACCTACGCGTGGTCGGTCGCCGCGCCGGCCGGCTCGAAGGTCGTCCCCGGCTCGCTGAAGGTCGACGGCCGGGCGCTCGCCCCCGACGCCCGGGTCCGGGTGACGGTGAACGGCTTCCTCGGCGCGGGCGGAGACGGCTTCTCGGTCCTCACCGAGGGGACGGAGCGCGTGGGAGGTCCGCCCGACCTCGAGGCGCTCGTCGAGTACCTCCGGCCGACGCTCGACGGCGCCCCGCTGGGAAGGCCGAGCGGCCCGCGGATCACCCGGACGCCATGAAGCGTGGAGGGCGCGCTCCGCGATTTCGAGCTGCAGGGCCGTCAGGTCGCAGGCTGGGCTGTGCGCAAGGGGGCGGTCTGCCCCGAGCCCCGCTATCCGGCGGGCGCGCCGACCCGGCTCGCCGCCGTCCGGAATGAGGTCTGTGAGAGCCAGTACCGTCATCAGGCTGACTGAGCGGCCGCTGGCAGAGGTCCCGAAGCGAGGTCGGACGGTGCGTCCAGGGTCCTCGGGTTCGAGTTTTCGCTGATTCCAGACGTTCACCTGCTGACCTCCCCGCGGGCGGCACAACGCCGGGGCCCTCTCGCCTGTCTACTCTGCGGTTGCGCCGTCAGGCGGGCCCCCGGGACGCGAGGGGATCCTCGGAGAGCACGCCGGAGTGGAGGGACAGATGAAGCGCTCCGAGGTCATCGGCTTGGTGCTGGCGCTCGTTGCGACCGGCTGTGCTCACTACGACAAGCAGGGCCACTGCGTCCGGACTGGCCCGGCGCGATTCGACGCCCAGAGCGTCAGCGCCCCGGGCATCGTCTATACGCTGGAGGAGGACGGGACCTGGGCGGGGCTGGACGGAGACCGCTACGAACGCGTGGGCGACGACCTGCGAAAGGTCGGCGCCTTCAGTCCGACGCCCTCGCTCATCCGCCCCTCGGGGTGGGTCACCATCGAACGACGACCCGACGGCCTGATGTACCTCCCGTCGTACTCCGGCGGATCGATCTGGACCTTCGCCACCGAGGATGGACAGCCGATCCCGTCCGAGCTGGAGGTCCCTCTCTACCTCGCCGCCCAGCTCGGGCTGGGCGGACAGTGGATCGACCTCTTCACCCCGGGCTCGGAGCAGGCAGGCATCCCCCTCAAGGCGGACTGCGCGGTCGTCCTCCTCGACCTCCAGGGACGCCAGGTCGCCGGCTTCGTCTCACGCCAGGGCGCGGCATGCTCCGACCCGCGCTACCCCGGACAGCAGACCCTGGCCCGACTGGTCAAGGTCCGCAACGAGGTGTGGGAGAGCCCGGTGCGCCCCGCGCCGCCCTGAGTCCGGGCGGTCCGCGCCGTCAGGACTGCGCTGCCCGGGCGCGCTTTCCGGCCGCCTCGCGGATGTGCAGGTGGTATCGCACGGCTGCGGACTCGAGGATCCGGGACACGAGCTGCGCATAGTCGAGGCCCGCCTCCTCCGCGGCCATCGCCAGCTCGCCGGTCTTCTCGAGGTACGGGTTCGGGTTGGCCTCGAGCATGTAGGGTTCGCCGGTCTTGGCGATCCGGAAGTCCATGCGCGCGTAATCCCGGAGCTTCAGGGCCCGATAGGCCAGTCGCGCCGCCCGGTGAATGCGGGCCCGGAGCTCGTCGGAGAGGTCCTTGGCGATGACCAGCCGGGGGCTCCCCTCGGTCTCCGGGGCGAACTTCACTTCCCGGTCGGACACCATCGGGATGGCGGGGGACCAGTTCCCGAAGTCCATCTCGATGATCGGGAGGATGGTGGGGTTGCTCGCCGGGCCGACGATGCCGACGTAGACCTCGCGCCCGTCGATGTACTCCTCCACCAGGGCCTCGTCCTGGAGGTCGTCCCGGATCTCCCGGACCCGCTCGGTGAGCTCCTGCCAGTTCTGGACGACCGAGTGCCGGCCGATGCCGATCGAGGAGTCCGAGCGGGCGGGCTTCACGATCAGCGGAAAGCGGAGGATGCCCTTGGTCTCGAAGGTGTCGTTCTCGAACACCGCGAAGTTCGGGGTGGACACCTCATGGAACTCGAGGAGTTGCTTGGTGAGCACCTTGTCCTGGGCGAGGAGGAGCCCGGCGGTGCTCGAGCCGGTGTACTTGACCCGGCCCATCTCCATCAGCGCGGCGACGTTGACCTCCATCCGGTAGTCGGAGGCGAAGGTCTCGCAGACGTTGAACACCAGGTCGCACTTCGCCCGCTGGATGTCCCGGAGGATCTCGCTCACCCGGTCGTCGACGGCCACCGTCGTCACCTGGTGGCCGAGGCCGGTCAATGCCTCGGTGAGCTGCGTCACCACCGGATCCACCTCGTCGCCCTTCGGCTGGTAGTGGAGGATGGCGATCTTCAGCGCGGGGAGCGGCATTGCTGCCGGAAGTTTACGCCGCTCGATGCGATTCGGCTACTCGGTGTCGAAGAGTCGGCCCGTGTAGAGCTCGTTCATCGCGAGCGCGGTGACCAGTGAACCGAGATTCGCGACGTAGCCGCTCGCCCGATCGGGCGAGGCGGTGAGCTTCAGGTTCTCGGTGCGGTCGGTCAGGTGGTCCACCACGCTCCGGACCACGGCGCGGTTCACGCCAGAGTACTGGGTGGCCGCCTGGATGAGCGTCTGGCGCTGGTCGCGCAGCATCTGCGCCGCGGACGCCGGGGCGGACCCGGGCGGCTCGAAGAGCTGGAAGAGCTCGGTGTCGAGCTTCTCGCCGATCTCGAGGTCGACGCGCTCGGCCAGGTCGCGCAGCCGGTAGTAGTCGGCGACCGTCTCCTCCATCTGGTCGGCGTCGATGTCGTGCGTGTCGAGTCCGACCTGGGGTGGGCGATGGCCGAGCTCGGCGGCGGTGGCGTCCACGTACTGGAGCTTCTTCAGGGCCGCACCCCAGTTCCGGTACCGCTGGCGCCAGTCGAGCCCCGGGGTGAGCCACACCGCGAAGGTCTCGGCGAAGTCCTCGTCGGGGTGCTTCTGCGCGTACCAGCCCGGAATGTGGGTGACGTAGGCCCGGGAGAACGGCTTCGGCTTGAACTCTTCCTTGTACGGCTGGTGGTAGTCGCCGAAGAGCGTCCGCCAGGCCGGGGTCTCGTAGAGCCGGTAGGCGTAGTTGAAGCAGTGCCCCGCCTCGTGGCGGAGGTACATGAGGATCTCGCGCTCCGACTCCACCCCGCCGCCGAGCTCGCCCTCGATGGACTGGAGCGCCGGGTTGGCCAGGTAGAAGGGGATGCCGATGACCGGGATGCCCGAGGGGCAGCCCCACTCGTCGCTCAGGTAGCACTGCGGGCGGATGTCGATGCCCCGGGCGCCGAGCTCCTCGTGGAGCTGGTGGATGAGCCGCTCGAGGTGCGTGCCCGAGAGCTGGAGCCGCAGGTCCTTGATCCGGGCGCGGAGGAGAGCCTGCCGCTCCGGACGCAACGCCGGCTGCGCGCGGTCGCGCGGGTCGGGATGCGGGCGCTCGTGGAAGCCGGGCGGGCCGGGTGGCGGCGCGGGCTGCGGCCGCGGCTCCGGCGGGGTCCGCTCATGCACGACCGGCGTTGCCGCCTGGGTCGGCTCCTGGGGCTGCGCCTGGGCTGTGGCGGGGGCGGGGGTCACGGCGGGCACGACCTTAACCAGACCTGCCGGTGGTCCGCTTCCCGACCCCGAAGGGCCTGTGTAGCTGTGCTGCTGAAAGCTCAAATCACTTAAATTGTTGAGTAAATTACCTCCTGGACAGCGACCGAGCGAGCATGCGAATGGCCGACTCCCAGCGCCGAAGTTCCGTCTGCGTCAATCCGGACCGCTTCCAGGGAGCGACCAGCGGACCCGCTCCGCCCGGTCCGGACGGACGAAGCCGGCGGTCCCAAGGACCTCCTCGAGCCTTTCCGGGTCCATGGGCGGCGCATGGAGCCGCGCTCGCCCGGACGTTCCCACCACCGGAGCTGCAGTCGGCCACCGCCTCGTCGAGGCCGGGCGCGAGCCGGGCCGAGGCGAGCACGTCCGCCGCACCGACGGCGAGCTTCCGGGCGGGCGGGTCGCCCGGTGACCACGGCGGGCGCACCCAGGTCCACTCGGATCGACCGAAGTTCTTCAGCGCCCGGGCGGCCGCGCCGAGGTTCTCGGGCGTGCGCGGGTGCATCAGGACGAAACGAACGGACGTGGGCATGGTCAAACGGGGAGCGTACGGGGTGAAGCCCACCCGGGCTTCGGTTAGGGTGCCCGATCACGCTGCTAGGGGTGCCGCGTCCGAAGTCCGGGCTCGGCTGAGACGGCCTGTGGCCGGACCCTCGGAACCTGAACCGGGTGATACCGGCGGAGGGAAGCGGCGAACGGGGCCGGGCGCCCCGTCCTCCGCCGCCAAGGAGCGTCATGAGCGGACGGACGAAGCTGAGCGTGAGCGGTGAGCGCCTGGAGGGCATCACCCGGGGGCCCCTCCCCGCATCGAGGAAGCTCTACCTGACCGGCAGGCTGCACCCGGAGGTCCGGGTGCCGATCCGGGAGGTTGCCCTGGCGCCCACGCGGGTCCGCCAGGGTTCGGGATGGGTCGAGACGCCCAACGCCCCGGTCCAGGTGTACGACACCAGCGGCCCGTACACGGACCCCGAGTCGCGTATCGACCTCAGCCGCGGGCTGGAGCCGGTGCGGACCTGGCTGGAGCGCGACCCGGTGCTCGAGACGCTTCCCGAGGTCACCTCGGCGTACGGACGGGCGCGGGAGGCGGATCCCCGCCTGCAGGGAATGCGGATGGCCAGAGCACGGCCGCCGCGGGTTGCCCGACGCGGCGGGAACGTGAGCCAGCTCCACGCTGCCCGGAAGGGCATCGTCACCCCCGAGATGGAGGCGGTCGCTCTCCGCGAGAACCTCGTGGCCGAGCAGGCTGCCGAGGGTCAGCACCGGGGCCAGTCCTTCGGAGCCAGCCTTCCCCGGCGGGTGACGCCGGAGTTCGTCCGGGACGAGGTGGCGCGCGGTCGGGCCATCATCCCGGCGAACGTGAACCACCCGGAGCTCGAGCCGATGATCATCGGGCGGAACTTCCTGGTGAAGGTCAACGCCAACATCGGCAACTCGGCCGTGACCTCCTCGATCGAGGAGGAGGTGGAGAAGCTGGTGTGGGCCATCCGCTGGGGGGCGGACACGGTGATGGACCTGTCGACCGGCCCGGACATCCATGAGACCCGGGCCTGGATCCTCCGCAACAGCCCGGTCCCCATCGGGACGGTGCCCATCTACCAGGCGCTGGAGAAGGTGGGCGGGAAGCCCGAGGAGCTGACCTGGGAGATCTACCGGGACACGCTGGTGGAGCAGGCGGAGCAGGGCGTGGACTACTTCACCGTTCACGCCGGAGTGCGGCTCCGGTACGTCCCCCTCACCGCCAGGAGGGTGACCGGCATCGTCAGCCGCGGGGGAAGCATCCTCGCCAAGTGGTGCCTGGCCCACCACCAGGAGAACTTCCTCTACACGCACTTCGACGAGATCTGCGAGATCATGAAGGCGTACGACGTGAGCTTCAGCCTGGGAGACGGGCTGCGCCCGGGATCCATCGCCGATGCCAACGACGCCGCGCAGTTCGGCGAGCTGGAGACGCTGGGTGAGCTGACGAAGCGAGCCTGGGCGCAGGACGTCCAGACGATGATCGAGGGCCCGGGCCATGTCCCCATGCACCTCATCCGCGAGAACATGACCAGGCAGCTCGAGGTGTGCGACGAGGCGCCGTTCTACACGCTCGGCCCGCTCACCACGGACATCGCGCCGGGCTACGACCACATCACCAGCGGCATCGGCGCGGCGATGATCGGCTGGTTCGGCACGGCGATGCTCTGCTACGTGACGCCCAAGGAGCACCTGGGGCTTCCCGACCGCGAGGACGTCCGGCAGGGCGTGGTGACCTACAAGCTCGCCGCCCACGCCGCGGACCTGGCCAAGGGCCATCCGGGGGCGCAGGCCCGGGACGACGCGCTGTCGAAGGCGCGCTTCGAGTTCCGGTGGGAGGACCAGTTCAACCTCTCGCTGGACCCGGAGAAGGCGCGCGAGTTCCACGACGCCACGCTGCCCGCCGAAGGCGCGAAGGTGGCTCACTTCTGCTCGATGTGCGGCCCGCATTTCTGCTCGATGCAGCTCACCCAGGAGGTGCGGGCTGCGGACGTGGAGCAGGGGATGAAGGAGAAGGCGGAGGAGTTCCTGCGGGAGGGCGGGGAGATCTACCGGTAGGCTCCGATCTCACTGGATGCAGTCGATCGCGGAGAACTCTCCTTCGATCCTGGTCCCATCCTCCAGTACCAGGTCGACCCGGCCCTGGGTGGCGGCGCTGTCGGCACGGGAAACGGACAGAGTTCCGGAGACCACGTCGAGCGCCACACTCGGATCCAGGGTGATGACCCTGTAGTAGACGCCGGTCGCGGCCTCCTTCGGCTCCCCCGTGGGCCTGGAGAGCTCGTACGTTCCCGGTCCCACGGGGTTCGCGCCGAACCTGATGACCTCGAGGACCAGCGCCGTCACGCTGTTCGGGGGAGTTCCCGCGTCGGTCGCGCTGCACCAGAGCGGGATCTCGTAGAGCCCGAGCGAGAGGATCTGGACCGGCTGGCCCTCCAAGCTCGCCTGATGATGCTGGAACTGAGCCGAGACCCCGCTGAACTGCGTCGGCCCGCTCCGCGTCCGGACGTCGGTCTCGACTCCCCCGCCGCAGGCGAGCGCGAGCAACAGACCGCTGATGACAATTCGTCGCACGACCCACCCCCGTTCGTGTCACCTCATCCGGCCGCGGGCTCGTCCCGGTACTGAATTCACTCCGGAGTCGAGACTGGTGACGACGCACGGAGGCTCGTGTGCAACGCGCAGGCCCGCCCCGGGCTTCGGGAGCGTCCGCGCAGGTGGACGGTGTCGAGCCGCCCACTCGCCGGACGGGGTCACGGAGGCGTCCAACCGGCGACCGCCCTCGCTCATCGAGTGTGCCGACTGCTCCGAGGAATCGGGCAGGGTGTCGGGCGTGGTGCTCGACGTCGCCGGAGGCGCGGTCCTGGTTTGAGTCGCTACCGCTGTCCCTGGGCGATGCGGGCGGCGACCTCGGCCGAGTCCAGGGCGCGGTCCAGCGCCTCCTCGGCGTCGCGCGCGTCCTGCTCGACCTCTCCGGCCTCGCGGGCCTTGGCGGCCGCCATGTCGTCCTTGATCCGCCGGAGGTTCTTCACCCCGATGCCCAGGAACGCCCGGACCACCTCGGGGTCGAATTGCGAGCCGCCGCAGCGCTGGATCTCGTCCACCGCGTTCTCGAAGGTCGTGCCCTTGCGGTACGGCCGGTCCGAGGTCATCGCGTCCAGCGTGTCCGCCACCGCGAAGATGCGGGCGCCGATGTGGATCTCCTCGCTGCGGAGCCCGCGCGGGTAGCCGCGACCGTCGAAGCGCTCCTGGTGGCTCAGGACGATGGCCGCCGGAGTGCTGAGGAAGTCGATGCTCCGGATCATGTCGTAGCCGATGTCCGGATGCTTCCGCATCTCCTTCCACTCCTCGGTGGTCAGCTTCGCGGGCTTCAGCAGCACCGCGTCGCTCACGCCGATCTTCCCGATGTCGTGGAGCAGGGCCCCGCGGCCGATCTCCTCCAGCTCCGGCCCCCGCAGGCTCAGCCGCTCGGCGATCGCCTCGGTGTACTTCACTACCCGCTGGCTGTGATCGCTGGTCTCGTGCTCCCGCGCGTCGAGCGCCCGGACCAGCGCGAGGAGCGTGGTCTGGTAGGTGTGCTGGATGTTGCGGAGCGCGGTGCGCAGCTCGCCGGTGCGGTCCCGCACCTTCCGCTCCAGCTTCTTCTGGTAGCGCTTGCGTGCCAGCTCGATCCGGCGCTTCGCCAGCGCGCGCTCGATGGCCCGGATGAGGTCGGTGAGCTTGGGCGGCTTGAGGAGGTAATCCACCGCGCCGCGCCGGAGGCAATCGACCGCGGCCTCGGTGTCGCCATAACCGGTGAGCATGATCACCGCGGTCTCGGCGTAGCGCTCGCGGAAGGCCTCCAGCAGCCAGATGCCGTCACGCCCGGGCATCTTCATGTCGCTGATCACCAGCGGCGGCGCCTCGGCGGCGGCGATGTCCAGCGCCGCCTCGGCCGAGCTGGCGGTGCGACAGTCGTACCCTTCCTCCTGGGGGAGCACCGAGATCACGTCGCGGACGGAGGCATCGTCGTCGACGATCAGGATGCGTGTCGGCGCAGCCAGGTTGTCCACCAGATGCATCCTAGGGTTCCGCCTCTCGACGCTGCCACGGGGCGGCCCGGACCCCCTCGGGTCTTCCCGCGAGCACGTTCACGGCTGTCACAGTGTAAGCGCCTTCCTGTCGGCCCGGAACGGGGTCAGATCGAGCGAGACCGGTCGTCCCAGAATTGTTTCGGTGAGCACGGTGGCGGTGATGGGCGTCAGGAGAATGCCATTGCGGAAATGTCCACTGGCGAGGAACAGCCCCGGCAGCGGCGCCGGCCCGAGGACCGGAAGACCATCCGGCGTATGCGGCCGGAAACCGGCCCAGGTTTCTACCACGGGAGCGCCTGAGAGCCGCGGAAAGAGCTGAAGTCCCACTCCGAGCACGGCCGCCAAACCGCCGGCGGTGACCTGCTTTTCGAAGCCCGCGAACTCCACCGTGCTGCCCAGCAGGAGACGTCCGTCGGTGCGGGGCACGGCGTACCCGTGCCCCCCGAACACCACATGTCGGCAGATTGGCACCCGGGTGCGCACCATCACCATCTGCCCCCGCGCGGGCCGGACCGCGCCTGGAGAGGCGAGCACTCCGGGCACCAGAGCGGTCCACGCTCCGGCCGCGACCACGACCGCGTCGCCGCCGAGCTCGCCCTGGTCGGTGGCCACGCCCACCACCCGGCCGCCGCGCTCGACGAGCCCGTGCACCTGCGTGGTGACGAAGCGTGCGCCCGAGCGGACCGCGGCGATGGTCAGTGCCGAGACCAGCAGCCGGTTGTCCACCACCGCGTCGCCCGGGAAATGCGCGGCGCCTCGGATCTCCTCCGAGAGCTCGGGCTCGTGCGACCGGGCCTCGGCCGCGTCGAGCCAGGTGGCCTCCAGCCCCCGGGCGCGTTGCCAGCCGATGCGCTGCCGCGCTTCCTCGACGCCTGCCTCGTCGAAGCGGACCGCGAGGACCCCGCAGGGGCGGAAGGCCACGTCGACGTCGCTGGCCTCCCGCAGCTCCCGGACGAAGGCGGGGTACAGCGCGCGGCTGGCGAGGCACAACTCGAGGAAGGGCCCGGGCTGGTCGGCCTCCGCCTGCGGCGCGAGGATGCCGGCGGCGGCGCTGGAGGCCTCGGCGCCGGGGATGCTCCGCTCGAGCACAGTGCACCGGACCCCCGCCTGCTGGAGGCGCCAGGCGACCGCGCAGCCCACCACCCCCGCGCCGACGATCAGGACCTCCATCACTGCCGCTCCGGCGCCGGCGCGAGCGGACGCACGGGAATGGGAGGGTGCCGCTGCTGTGGCGCGGTGACCGACGGGGGGGGCGCCGGGCGGGGGTGGTGCGTGATCCACCACAGCCGCGCGAAGACGATCAGCGCCAGGATCATCAGTAACAGCGTGCGCAGCGGAAAGCGGCGCGGACCGCCGGAGCGGGTGGGGGGAGTGGTGAGCAACGGCCGCATCTGTCCCATGACGGTTGGTGCTTGATCGGGTGGAGACGGAGGGTTAATGCCGCCGCGCACCCACCCGGTGCAAGGAGGCTGGACCAACGTGGCTGACATTCTGGACGTGGTGATCATCGGCTCGGGCCCCGGGGGGTACGTGGCCGCGATCCGCGCCGGGCAGCTGGGCCTGAAGACGGCCATCGTCGAGCGCGACAAGCGACTGGGCGGCACCTGTCTTCACCGGGGGTGCATTCCCACCAAGGCGCTGCTCTGGACCGCCGAGCTGTATTCGCACATCCAGCAGGCTGCCGAGTTCGGGATCGACCTCAAGACGCCCACCATCAACTGGCCCGCGGCCATGGAGCACAAGGCCAAGGTCGTCACCGGCGGAGCCAACGGCATCGACTACCTGATGAAGAAGAACAAGGTCCAGGTGGTGAAAGGCCATGGGCGCATCGTCGGAAAGGGCAAGGTCGAGGTGACGCTCAACGAGGGCGGGGGCAAGCAGGTCCTGGAGACCAAGAACATCGTCATCGCCACCGGCTCGGTTCCCAAGTCGCTGCCCAACGTCACGGTGGATCACAAGCTGGTCTACAACTCCGACTCGATCCTGGAGATCAAGGAGATCCCCAAGAGCGTCCTGGTGCTCGGCGCCGGGGCGGTGGGCTGCGAGTTCGCCTCCATCTTCAGCCACGTGGGCAGCGAGACCGCGCTCCTCGAGTTCCTGCCGCACCTCCTGCCCATCGAGGACGAGGACGCGAGCAAGGAGCTGGAGCGCCAGTTCCGCCGACGGAAGATCGGCTACGAGCTCTCGGCGAGGGTGACGAAGGTCGAGCCGGGCGGGAAGGGCGTGAAGGTGACCATGGACACGCCCTCGGGGAGCAAGACCCTGGAGGCGTCGATCCTCCTCTCTGCGGTCGGGCGGAGCCCAGTCACCGAGGGCGTGGGGCTGGAGGCCACCAGCATCAAGCCGGACAAGGGCTTCATCCCGGTGGACGACTTCATGCGGACCACCGAGCCTCACGTCTACGCCATCGGCGACGTGATTCCCGGCCCCATGCTGGCCCACATGGCGTCGGCCGAGGGCGTCCTGGCGGTGGAGCACATCGCGGGGAAGGAAGTGCACCCCATCAACTACGACCTCACGCCGTCGGCGACCTACTGCTACCCGGAGGTGGCCTCGGTCGGGCTCACCGAGAAGAAGGCCAAGGAGCGCGGCTACGACGTGAAGACCGGCACCTTCCCGTTCAGCGCCATCCTCAAGGCGAAGATCTCCGACGAGGGGATCGGGATGATCAAGGTGGTGAGCGACAAGAAGTACGACGAGGTACTGGGGATCCACATGGTCGGGCCCCACGCCACCGAGCTCCTGGCCGAGGCCTGTGTCGCGCTCCGGCTGGAGATCACCACCGAGGAGCTGGGCCGCACCATCCACGCTCACCCGACGCTGTCGGAGATCGTGAAGGAGGGCGCCGAGGCCGCCCTCGGCACGCCGATTCACATCTGACCCGGGGGGATTTGCCGACGTCTGACCGGCGCGGGAGTATTGACCCCCGGCCGGCCCCGTCGTTAATCCCGGAAGGCTCCGATGGCCACGCCCGACCGATTCGCGCTCCCCCAGCTTGCCGAGAGCACCCGGAAGCCCGAGTGGCTGAAGGTCCGGATGCCGCACGGACAGGAGTACGAGCGGGTCAAGGCGATCGTCCGGAAGACCGGCCTCGCGACGGTCTGCGAGGAAGCGCGCTGCCCCAACATCGCCGAGTGCTGGGGCGGTGGCACCGCGACCGTGATGCTCATGGGCGAGATCTGCACCCGGGCCTGCCGTTTCTGCCATGTGAAGGTGGGGGCGCCCCCGCCGCTCGACCCCGAGGAGCCGGGAAATCTCGCATTGGCGGTGAAGGCCCTGGCGCTCGAGTACATCGTCGTCACCAGCGTGAACCGGGACGATCGGCCGGACGGTGGGGCGAGCCACTTCGCCGCGGCCATCCGCGCGCTGCGGCGCGAGAGCCCGAGGACCACGGTCGAGGTCCTCATCCCGGACTTCAAGGGCGTGGAGCGCGACCTGGCCACCGTGGCCGAGGCGCGGCCGCACGTCGTGGCGCACAACATCGAGACCGTGGAGCGGCTCACCCCCACCGTGCGCGACCGGCGCGCGGGTTACCGGCAGAGCCTCCGCGTCCTGCGCACCCTGAAGGACCGCCCGGAGCAGCTCTACACCAAGAGCTCGATCATGGTGGGCCTCGGCGAGACCGAGGACGAGCTGGTCCAGACCTTCCGGGACCTGCGCGAGGCCGGCGTCGACGTGCTCACCCTGGGGCAGTACCTCCAGCCGTCGCAGTACCACCTCCGGGTGGCGCGGTTCGTTCCCCCGGCGGACTTCGACCGGTACAAGCAGGTGGCGGAGACGATGGGTTTCCTGTACGTCGCCTCGGGTCCTCTGGTCCGCAGCAGCTACCGCGCGGCCGAGTTCTTCATGAAGGGTCTCATGGAGCAGGGCCGGCACGCCTGACTGGTCCCTGCGAGGAGCTGACAGCGCCGTGGCCACGTTCGAGTTCAAGCTTCCAGACCTCGGGGAAGGCGTCGTCGAGGGCGAGATCGTCAAGTGGTTGGTGAAGCCCGGCGACACGGTCGAGGAGGACCAGGGCGTCGTCGAGCTGATGACCGACAAGGCGACGGTCGCCGTGCCCGCGCCCCGCGCCGGGAAGGTGGTCTCCCTCCACGGCAAGGAGGGGGAGATCGCCAAGGTGCACCAGACTCTCATGGTCCTGGAGGTCTCCGGTGCCGCGGCGTCGACGCCGGCCCCGGCGCAGGCGGTGAGCCCCGCCCCGGCGGTGGCGAGCGCGGCGTCGCCGGCCCCGGCGGTCGAGTCGACGGCGAAGGTCCTGGCCACGCCGGTGACCCGGCGGATGGCCCGGGAGCACGGCATCGACCTGGCGGCGATCGCCGGGACCGGCCCGCAGGGACGGGTGCTCAAGGCGGACGTGCAGGCCGCGCTGGACCTCGGTCGGGCCGAGCCGTCCCAGGCGGCGCCTCGGGCGAAGCTGGTCCCGCTGCCCTCGGCGGGAGCGGATCAGCGCATCCCCCTCCGCGGCCTCCGGCGGAAGATCGCCGAGAAGATGGTGCGGTCGAAGTTCACCGCGCCGCACTCGCTGTTCGTGGAGGAGGTCGACGTCACCGAGCTGGTCACTCTCCGCAAGCGCCTCAACGCCTCGCTGGCGGCCTCGGGTGACACCCTCAAGGTCTCGTTCCTGCCCTTCGTCTGCAAGGCGCTGGTTCCGGTGTTCCGGAGGTACCCGTCGCTCAACGCCAACTTCGATGACGCGGCCCAGGAGCTGGTGCAGCGCGGCTCCTACAATTTCGGGATTGCCGCCGCGACCGACGAGGGCCTGACCGTCCCGGTGGTGAAGGACGTCGACCGGCTCACCGTCCGTCAGCTGGCGGAGGAGATCGCCCGGCTGGCCGCCGGTGCCCGGGACAAGACGCTGAAGCTGGATGAGCTCAGCGGCGGCACCTTCACCATCACCTCGCTCGGGACCAACGGCGGGCTGTTCGCGATGCCGATCATCAACTACCCCGAGGTGGCGATCCTCGGCATCCACCGCATGCGGAAGCGGCCGGTGGTGACCGACGACGACCAGATCGTGGTGCGCGAGATGATGAACGTCTCGCTGTCGTTCGACCACCGGGTCATCGACGGGCTGGTGGCCGCGGAGGCGGTCGGAGCGCTGGTGCAGCTGCTCGAGCACCCGGAGTCGCTCCTGCTCGAGATGGCGTGAACCCGCGCGAGCTGCTGCAGTCGGCGCAGGCGGCGGAGCGAGAGGGAGACCTCGCCCGGGCCGGTGCGCTGCTGGAGCAGGCAGCGAGGATCTACGAGTCGACCGGGCACGACGTGCGTGCGGCCCAGATGCGGCGCCACGTGGAGCGGCTGGGCCCGGCGGCCCGGGCCGGGGCGCGCTGGGTGGAGGAGCCGCCCGGGAGCGGGGTCGACGGGCGCCGTGAGTCCGCGGATCCGGAGCCGCTCCCGGGCGTCGATCGGCCGCTGTTCGAGCGGAGGCCGACGCTGGCCGATCCCGCGCTCGAGGCCTGGTGCAGCTTCTGCTGCCGACCGTCGCGGGAGGTCGGGGCGCTGGTCGCCGGGCCCTCGCAGGCGTACGTATGCCGGGGCTGCGTGGAGCTGGCGGCCTCGCTGCTCGATGGCGCCACGGATCTGCGCGGGGCGGACGAGGGCGCTGCCACGGGCGGCCAGGCAGGCGAGCAGGGCGGGCTCGCGGCGACGGAGGACCGGACTCCGACCGCGGGAGACGTCGAGATTGCCCTGCCGGCGACGCGTCGGCTCCGGGCCTCCGATTCTGCACGTGGAGCCCCCTTCCACGTGCCGAATCGGACGG
The DNA here is from genome assembly GCA_003818285.1 of Myxococcaceae bacterium. GTDB lineage: Bacteria > Myxococcota > Myxococcia > Myxococcales > Myxococcaceae > RPRB01. The sequence continues at coordinate 1,304 of RPRB01000072.1, read as the reverse complement.
GGAGCCCGGGGGCGCTGCCGGGCGCGGAGAGCGCTCCGCCCGGCCCGGGTCCCGTTCCGGCCGCCCGGATCGATCAGGTCCGGCCCGAGCCCCTCCCCACCCAGGCCGAGGCGGTGAGCCGCATCGAGGCCGCGCTCGTCGCCGGGCACGCGCGGGTGCTCCTGGTAGGTGCGGCAGGAAGCGGCAAGAGCACCTGGCTTCACACCTGGGCCCTGCGCGGGCTCGGGACGGCGTGGGATGGAACGCTCGCGCTGCCCGAGCATGGCGCGCTGCTGGTGGATGACGTGGACCGGCTCGAGCCCGCGGCGCGCCGTCAGCTGGCACGGGTTCTGCGGAGCCGTCCGGTGGTGCTGGCGCTGGACGCGACCTTGCCCGAGCCGGAGCATCACGTCGGCGGCCGGCGGGTCCACGCGCCCGAGCAGGTGGAGTCGCTCGCGGGGAGCTGGCTCCCCGGTCCGGTCCTGGACGGGCTCACGCTGGAGTGCTTCCGCGCGCCGGGGGACGAGGAGCTGCGGATGCTCGCCGAGCGGTGGCGGGCCCCGGACGGCTCCCCCGCGCAGCCCGACGCGCTCGAGGAGGCCCTGCGGCTCGCGGTTCGCTCCGCCCGGGCCGCGCACGCGCTCCATGCGCTCCTTCTGCGCTGGTGGGCGTCCCGATGACGCGGCGGACCCTCACCCTCCATCACCTGGGACGGGTGGAGTACGAGGACGGGCTCCGGCTCCAGTCGCTCTTCGCCCGGGCGCGGAAGGAGGGGAAGGTCGGCGACTTGCTGCTGCTCCTGGAGCACCCGCCGGTGCTGACGCTGGGGCGCGGGGCCAACCGGACCGACGTGCTCGCCGGGGCCGATCTGCTCGAGTCGCGGGGGGTCGAGGTGCACGAGACCGATCGCGGCGGCGAGGTGACGTACCACGGGCCCGGGCAGATCGTCGGCTATCCCATCCTCGACCTGGCTCCGGACCGGAAGGACGTTCGCCGGCACGTGCGGAGCGTGGAGGAGGGGATGATCCGCGCGCTGGCCGAGCATGGCATCGAGGCCGGCCGCATCGAGAAGTGGCCGGGCGTCTGGGTGGGCTCGGAGCCGGCCGGCGACCCCCGGAAGATCGGCGCGGTGGGCGTGCACATCGCCCGGTGGATCACCACCCACGGGTTTGCGCTGAACGTGAACACGGCGCTGGAGGACTTCGAGCTCATCGTCCCGTGCGGCATCCGCGAGGCGGGCGTGACCTCCACGGAGCGCGAGCTCGGGCGCCCGGTCGACGTCGGCGCGATGGAGGATGCGCTGGCGCGGGCCTTCGGAGCCGTGC
>RPRB01000071.1 GCA_003818285.1 Myxococcaceae bacterium | reverse complement strand
CCGGACCGGCAACGACGTGCAGCACTGCCGGCTCACCGCCGGCTCCAACTTCTCCCTCCCCGCCCCCCTCGAGCCGATCGTCCAGGTCGCGTCCCTCGGCGCGCAGGCGGTCCTCGGGGGTCTCGGCTGGACCTTCTGAGCCTCTTTCGCGATACGGTGGCAGTGGACGCTCGCGAGGCGGCGCAACGATGGCCGCCCCCGGTGTCCGGCAGTCACTTGGTGGGCGATTGACTCGCCCGGGAGGGTCCTCATGTCGACCACTCGCACGCTGGTCCTGCTGAGCCTGGCCGCGGTGCTGGGCTGTGCTACTGAGAAGGCCGCCACGGAGAAGGCCGCGGCGGAGAAGCCAGCCGCCAGGAGCTTCGACCTGACGACGGCTGCGGGCGTTCCGCCCTGTCCTGCCGCGGCCCCGGGCGCACGAGGGACCGGGAACGTGACGCTCGCACCGGACGACTCCTCGTTGACCGTCTCGGTCAACTACTCCGGGCTGTCCGGACCGGTGACTGCCTCGCACATCCATGCGGGAAAGGCGGGCGAGGCGGGCCCGGTGGTACTCCCCTTCGGCGGTGACCTGAGCTCACCCTTCAGCAAGACCTTCACCGCCGCGGACTACGTCGCCGCCGCCGGCGCCCCACCTGACTTCCCCAGCTTCGTCCAGAGCCTGAAGGCCGGCGGCGCCTACGTGAACGTCCACACCGCGGCGTGCAAGCCGGGCGAGATCCGCGGGCAGATCCCCTGATCTGGAACGGGCGTCGCCCGGGATTCGCCTTCCGACCCTCCGGCAGCGCGGGGCGCGTAACGCCCTGGCCCGACCGTCGTTGAAGGCTCGATGACCAAGAACAGGAGGCTGGCCCTCTTCGGCGCCAGCGGTGGTACTGGTGTGCACCTGATCCCGCTGTTGCTGGAGCGTGGATTCGGAGTGAGAGCAATGGTGAGAGATCGCGCGTCGATCCCCCTCCGGCACGAACGGCTGGAGCTGGTCCAGGGTGACCTGATGGACCCCGCGGCAACGGCGGGGGCGATCGCCGGCACCGACGGGGTGATCTCCCTGGCGGGCCCGCGGCGCCTCGGACCCACCCGCATCTATTCCGAGGGCGGCCGGAACGTCGTCCGCGGGATGGAGGCGGCGGGGGTGAGGCGCGGCGTGTTCGTCACCGCCCTCGGAACGAGCAGGGAGTTCCGGATGCCGCCGGTGCTTGGCTTCCTCGCCCGCAACGTGGTGGGATGGTTCCTGCGGCACGGGTGGAGGGACGGCGCGCGGTTCGAGGAGGAGCTCGCCAGGACCGACCTCGAGTGGACGGTGATCCGGCCACCGGCGCTGAACCACCGGCCTCCCCGGGGGCTCTACCGAAGAAGCATCGCCGAGCACCTGTGGTGGCCCTTCCGCCTGAGTCGGGCGGACCTCGCCCACGCCGTGCTCGATCAGCTCGACGACCCCGCCACCGTTCGCAGGTGGGTGGAGGTCGCGTGGTGACCGTCGTGTACTCGCTGCTCGTCGCCTTGCACGTCGTCAGCCTCGTCTTCTGCGCCGGCCCAATCCTCGCCCTTGCGCTCGTGCCCGGAGGACTCACCCCTTCGGCGGCGCAGCGTCTGACGCGGGTCGCAGGCTTCGGTCTGCTCGGCATCCTGCTCACCGGAGGCGCAGCGGTGGCAATGACCGGACCGGCCTTCATTCACACCTGGTGGCTCCGCCTCTCGGTGCTCCTCTTCCTGGTCATCGGTGCATTGACCGGGCGGCTGCGGAGACTGACCCGGGACCCTGGCTCAGCGAGCGGCGTGCGACCGCTCGCCTGGGCCATCACCTTCGCCTTGGCGCTGGTGGTCTACCTCATGGAGGGAAAGCCCTTCTGAAGCCGGCAGCCGGGACACCTTCTCCGGCGCGACGAGGACGTAGAGCGCGGTGATGCGGCCCGCGGCGTCCACGTCACAGGTCAACACCACGCGCGGCGCGACGTCCACCCCGGGAGGAGGCTGCGAGTCGACCACCATCGCGGGCGCGCCGTTGACGTTCTCCCGGAGTGACTGGCGCGTGGGATACCCGGACAGACGCTGCGCGCCGAAGAGCGCGAGCCGGGAGATGGCCTTCGCGCCGCGGATGATCTGGCGGACCGCTCCGAAGCGCCCGGCACCGTCGGCGTGAAGCGTGGCTTGCTCGGCGAGCACGGTCTCCACCCGGGCAGGGTCCCCGCTCGCGACCGCGGCGGCGAGCCGCTCGAGAGCGCCACGGACCAGACCCAGCCGCTCGCGCGTGCCCACGCTCCGCTGCTCGTCGTACCCCGCGAGCGCGGCGCGGGCGCGGTGATGCATCACCCGCACCGCCCCGACTCCCATCCTCAGGGTCAGTGCCGTCTCCTCCACCGAGAGGTCGAACACGTCCCGGAGCAGCAGGACCGCACGCTGCCGCGAGGTGAGCTGCTCCAGCGCGAGCAGGAAGGCGAACGATGCGCTCTCCCGCAGCCCGTAGCGGCGCTCCGGATCCGCCGTTCCCGGGTCCGCCTCGGCCTCCATCGCCTCGGGCAGCCAGGGTCCCACGTACGCGGCCCGCTTCCGGCGCCGCAGGCGGTCACGGGCCAGGTTCGCGGCCACCGCGAGGAGCCAGTTCCGCTCGAGCACGGTGCCGGGAGGCGGGTCGAGCGCGCGGGCGAAGGTCTCCTGGGCAATTTCCTCGGCGTCGGCGACGCTCCCGGTCATGCGGTAGGCGAGCGCACGGACGGTAGACGCATGCTCCCGATAGAGCGGCTCGATCATCGCCGGTCCATTAATGGTCCCCGACCCGTGGCGCACTCTTCCGGGTCGCAGCGCGTCGTGCCTGACCGGGGCGCGCCGGTCACGCCTCGGCGCGCGGGCGTTCCACGCGCCCGTTCGACCACGCCCGCTGCGGCGCCTGGAAGAGCTCCTCGTGCAGCTCGCCGCAGATCGCCGCGGTCTCGTCCACCACGCGGGTGAGGAGCGCGTGCAGGTCTTCGTCCGGCACTCGGCGCGAGGCGAGGAAGGTCGCCAGGGCGGCGAGACGGGCCTGGCAGCGCAGCGGCGGAAACGCCTCGTCCCCCGGAGATCGGATGCTGGCCAGCCGCTGGTCCGCCTCCTGGAGGCAGAACACCAGCGAGCGGGGAAAACGCTGCTCGAGAATCAGGAAGGTGGCGACCTCGCCCGGGGTCACCCGGCCCGCCTTCCGCTTCATGAACGGCTCGAAGCCGGCACACGCGCGGAGCAGCGAGAGCCACAGCGTCTCCTCGCGCACCAGGTCCGGCGGAAGCTGCATGAGCGCATGGTGGTGAACGTCGAGGATGCGCGCGGTCTGTCCCACCCGCTCGAGGAACACGCCGAGCATGATGAAGTCGAAGGCGTTGTCATGGAGCATGGTGTGCTCCACCGCCCCGAGGATGAGCTGGGTCCCCGTGCGGACCTGGCGGTAGAACGCGTCGGGACGCACCGCCCATTCGCGGCGGCCGCTTCCGTCGTTCAGCCAGACGTGCAGCTCGTTGATCGCCTCCCAGGCCTCGAGCGACACCACCTCGCGGATGCTCCGTGCGTTCTCCCGGGCGGCCTGGAGCGAGCGTGCGAGGCTCGACGGGACGTCGGGATCCCAGGTGAGGAACTCCGTGACCCGGAATCCGTCACCGACCGCCGCCGCGCCGTGGCGCTCGGCGAACGGCTTCTCCTCTCCAGAGACCGCGAGGGCCGAGGTCCAGACCTGCTCCGGGGGCAGGATTGCGTCGAGCACCAGGCTGGAGGTCACGCGGAGCACGCGCGAGGTGCTCTCCACCCGTTCGAGGTAGCGGCCCATCCAGAAGCAGTGGTCCGCCACCCGGGAGATCATCCCTCTCCCTTGAGGACCCAGGTGTCCTTGCTGCCCCCGCCCTGGCTGGAGTTCACCACGTAGCTTCCTTCGCGGAGCGCGACGCGCGTCAGCCCGCCGGGAAGCACCCACGGCCCCGTGGCCGAGTTGAGGACGTAGGGACGGAAGTCGACCCGCCGGGGCGCGATGCACTGGCCCTGCGGGACCCAGGTGGGGCAGGTCGAGAGCTCGACCCGCGGCTGGGCGATGTAGCGCCGCGGCTCGGCGAGGATCCGGCGGCGGAACTCCGCTCGCTCCTCGGCGGTGGAGGTGGGCCCCATCAGCATCCCGTAGCCGCCTGCCTCGTCCACCACCTTCACCACCAGCTCGGCGAGGTGCTCGAGCACGTACGCCCGGTCCTCGGCCCGCGCGCAACGGTAGGTGGGAACCTGCTCCAGCAGGGGCTCCTCACCGAGGTAGAAGCGGATCATCTCCGGGACGAAGGGGTAGACGCCCTTGTCGTCGGCCACCCCGTTCCCCGGCGCGTTGGCCAGCGCGACGTTCCCCCTCGCCCACGCGCGCAGCAGCCCGCGGACGCCGAGCATCGAGTCGGGACGGAAGACCTCCGGGTCGAGGAACGCGTCGTCGGTGCGCCGGTAGACCACGTGCACCCGCTTCGGCCCGCGGATGGTGTGGACGAAGAGCCGGTCATCGTCGACGAAGAGGTCCGCCGCCTCCACCAGCTCCACCCCCATCTGTCGCGCGAGGAAGCTGTGCTCGAAGTAGGCGGAGTTGTACGGCCCCGGCGTCAGGACCACGAGGGTCGTCTCCTCCGGCGACACGGGGGAGACGCTGCGCAGCGCCGCGGCGAGCCGCGCCGGATACTGATTCACCGGCCGCACCCGCGCCGCGGCGAATGCTCGGGCGAGGAGCCGCTTGGAGAGGAGCCGGTTCTCCAGCACGTAGGAGACGCCGGAGGGCGTCCGGAGGTTGTCCTCCAGCACCCGGAACACGCCGGCGCCGTCGCGGATCAGGTCGATGCCGGAGACGTGGATCCGCACCCCGGCCGGCGGACGGATTCCGCGCAGCGCGGGAAGGTACTGCGCCGAGCCGAGCACCACCTCGCGCGGGATGGCGCCCGTCTCGAGGATGCGCTGGTCGGCGTACACGTCCGTGACGAACGCCTCGAGGGCGAGGACCCGCTGCTGCAGCCCCCGCTCGAGCCGGCTCCACTCGACGGCGGAGATGATTCGCGGCAGCAGACAGACCGGGAAGATCTTCTCCACCCCGCGGCTGTCCGAGTAGACGCTGAAGGTGACGCCCTGGTTCAGCAGCGCGGCCTCGGCCAGTGCCTGCGTGCGGGCGAACTCCTCGCTGGAGCCGTCGGCCAGCATCGCCTCGACGGTCGCCCGGAGCCGCTCACCCGCGCCGAGGAGCTCGTCGAACGCTCCCGGGAGGGGGTGATACATCGAGAGCATCGAGGGAGGACTGGCGATCTCTGCCACGGCGCGGTGCACGGTATCCCTACCGGACGGTTGGTGGGAAGCAATCCGGGTTCGCGGTCCAACCGCCCGTCACGACAGGGATCGAGATCGAGCGCGGGCATCGCGTCGCTCGAGGGGTCGATCCTTTCCCGGGGACCGGTTCCTCACCGGATGATGCGGCCAGTCCGGGCCGCACGGGGAGGTCGAGGATGTCCGAGTTCTTCCGGGCCGGGGGCGTGGGGATGTACCCCGTGCTGCTCTTCGGGTCGCTTTCGGTGGCGGCCGCGGTGTTTTGGGCGCTCCGGCTGGAGCGCCGGTATCTCCGGCTGATGCTGGCCCTGGCGGTCACCAGCGTCGCCGCGGGGTTGCTGGCCCTCTCCATGGGGCTGATCAACATCTTCCGCTACGTGCAGCACGTTCCCCCGGGGGAGCAGGTCCGGATGGTCACGCTCGGCATCTCCGAATCGCTCCGTCCGCTCGCGCTGGCACTCATCCTGGACGTGAATCACCGGGATCATCGCCGCGATCGCCGCCTTCCGGCCCCGACCGGAGCGACCCTCCTCCCTCGGGGTCGGTTGATCCCCGGATCGATGCACTCCGACGAGGCGCTCCTCGAGGCGCTGCTGTCCGGGGAGGTCCGGGGATTCGACCTGCTCTATGCCCGGTACGAGCGGCCACTGTTCGCCTTCATCCGGTGGCACCATCCCCAGCAGCCGGAGGCGGAGGACGTGCTGCACGAGACATTCCTCACCGCTCCGGAGCCTAGGCGTACTGCGCCTCGCCGTTGCCGAAGGACCAGTTCTCCTTCTTCACTTCCACGAGGGCGATGAACACGTCCTGCTTCCTCAGCCCGAGGCGCTGGTGCAGGCCGTCGGCCACGGCCCGGTAGAAGGCCTTCTTCAGCTCGGTGGTGCGGCCCTCGTTGAGGAACACCTGGATGAGCACGCAATCCGCGCTGCGCTCGATGCCCAGGTACCTCCGGTCGATGACCAGCTCGTCGGGCGGATGCTCGGTGATGACCTGGAATCGGTCGTTGGCCGGGACGTTGATGGTCTGGAGCATGGCGTCGTAGACCACGTCCCCGAGGGTACGGCGGTACTCCGGGCTCTTGCCGCGCGGCAGATCGATGCGGACCAGGGGCATGAGGGAAGCGTGCCCAGGAGCGGTCCAGAACACCAGCACAGTCCCGGCCTCCATCGCCGAGCCGACACCCCCGCGCCGGCCGTCCGTCTAAGGTCGTCCGGGATGCTGCTCCGCCGCCTCACACTGGACGATGTCGTGACCGGGGCCCGACTCACCGCCGCGGCGTTCGGGGGCCAACCGCGCGAGGCACGCATGCGCCGGTACCTGGAGCTCGAGCCGGAGGGGTGGTTCGGCGTGGAGGACGCCGGGACGCTGGTGGCCCTCGGTGGAGCGGTCCGGTTCGGAGAGCTCGCCTGGCTCGGCCTGATGGTGGTGGAGCCCGGGCACCAGCGGGCGGGCCTGGGACGCACCCTCGCCCGGGCTGCCGTCGCATGGGCGCACGATCAAGGCTGCACCACCATCCGTCTCATCGCCACGCCCGCCGGCACCCCGCTGTACCGGCAGCTGGGCTTCGTGCCCGACGGCGAGTCGCAGGAGCTCGCCGGCGTCCCCCGGCCCTTACCCCCGGGCGCAGCGCGTTCCTCGGTGCACCCCTGGGGGGCCCGGGACACGGAGGAGGTGGCGCGCTTCGATGCGCCGTCCTTCGGGGCAGACCGCTCGCGGCTGCTCGCGGCGTACGCCCGGGAGTTCTCCGGGTCGGCCTGGGTGGCCCGCGACGCCGCCGGGACGGTGTGCGGCTTTCTCGTGGTCCAGGACGAGTCGCTCGGACCGTGGGCGGCCACCGACGAGACGGTTGCCGCCCAACTGCTGGATATCGGGCTCGCGGGAATCGAGCGGTCGCTGAGGGCGGGCGTGCTCGACGAGATGGGGGAGCGGCTGCTCCTCGCCCGTGGGCTCACCCGCACTCGCGCGCTCCCACGGATGCGCCTCGGACCTGACGTCCGGCGCGCCTCGAGCCCCCGGCTCATCGCACATGCGAGCTACGCCGTCGGCTGACGGCGCCGCTCAGTCTCCAGGCCAGGCCGCGCACTGAAGGATGACCCGGTAGCCGTCGGCGGAGGGTGGGGATGGAGCTCATCACTGCTCCATGAGGGCACGCTGGCCGGATCGCAACCGGATCTGGTCACGGGCCGGGAACTCGCGGAGCGCCTGGTCGAGTCTTCCCTCGCTCCAGATGCCGCTCCTTCGACGACTGGCCGGGGCCCGCGAACGACTCTCGACCGCGGGCTGGCCGCTCCTGCCATTGCGCCTTCTCGTGGGTTTCGGCTTCGCCTCGCACGGGTTCGCCAAGCTCGGCCGTGGGGTCGACGCCTTCGCCGTCATCCTCGCGGCGATGCACGTCCCCGCGCCCCGCGCCACCGCCTGGGTGACCTCGCTGCTCGAGCTGCTCGGTGGGGTCGCGCTGATGGCGGGAGTGGCCATCGCGCCGCTCTGCCTCGCGTTCATCGGGATCATGACCACCGCGCTGTTCGGGGTGCACCTTCGGTACGGGTTCTCCAGCATCCGGCTGAAGGCGCTGACCTCGGCGGGCGCGGAGTTCGGACCCGTCGGATACGAGCTGAATCTGCTCTACATCGCCGCACTCCTGACCTTGGCTCTGAGCGCTCCGGGCGCGCTGTCGGTGGCGCGCTTCCTCCAGGCGCGCCGGAACAAAAGGCTGCCTTTCACGAGTCTCTCCTCGGCGGCGGGCAATGACGCCCGCGCAAGGAGATGAACATGATTCCCTCGCTGCGACGTTTCGTTCCGGTGGCGCTGCTCCTGACTGCGTCAGGCGCGCTCGCCGATTCACCCCTCCCCAAGGCCGAGGTCACCGCCCGGGAGATCACCACCCGCGCGCGCGCCGGGACCCCCTCGGTGGACGAGCAGCTCCGGACGCTCACCCGGACGGTCGAGTCGCTCGAGGCAGAAGTACAGCACCTGCGCGCTAAACAGGAGGAGCGCTCGCTCCAGGTCGGCGGGCTCGGCGACCCGAACGATCACCTGGGCTATTGGTAACACCGCTCGACGGGAATGCGAGGGGGCGGATGCTCTCCGCCCCGGGCACGCCCATCGGCGTCTCCTAGAAGGACTCCACCGCGGCGAGCGCGGTTCCCTGGGTCTCCGCCACCGCGAAGAGACCAGGCCGCGCGCACACCGCCGCCCCGAGCCGCCCGACGGTGCAGCCGGAGCGGACCCGGGACATTCGGGTGGCTTCCGTCTCGATCGCCGTGCCGGCCCGCGGCAGGAACAGGCTGAGTGCCTCTTCGCCCCGCCGGTAGAGCAGCGACGCGGTCACCCCACCGTGCACCGTGCAGCGGCGGGCCCCGAGCAGCGTCGCATCGGGGATGGTGGGAACCTCGACGTTGTACCCCAGGTTCGACGCGACCCAGGCGCGAACCGCGGCCGGGTCGGATGAGCTGAACTCGCACGGCGCGGCGCGCGCGAAGGCGGTGAGATGCCGCGCCTCCAGCTCGTCGGCGAGCCCCGAGCCGTGCCGGGGAAGCGGCACCCAGACGAGTGCCACGAGCGTGGCGGCAGCGAGCGCGCCTGCGGTCAGCACCGGCCATCGCCGGCGCGTCCGCAGACCGGAGGCGAGGCTCGGGCGCGGCGCTGGCAGGGGCGCAGAGTCCGCATCCAGCCGGAGCTCCCCGAACGCCTGGTGGATCCGCTGGAACGTCTCCCGCGACTTCTGGCAGCGGGCGCAGCCGACGAGGTGCGCTTGGACCTCGGCGACCTCGGCGGCCGTCGCCTCGCCGTCCTGGCAGGCCGAGAGGATCTCCATCCACCGTTCTTCACACACCATGACCTGCTCCCTTCCCCAGCCGTGCTGCCAGCGCGGCGCGCGCGCGGGCGAGCCGCGAGCGAACCGTTCCCAGCGGGCAGGCGACGACCGCGGCGATCTCCTCGTAGGAGAGCTCCTCCACCTCCCGCAGCCAGAGCGCCTCGCGCCACGCCTTGACCAGGGTGTCCTGCAAGACGTCCTCCGCATCCGCCGGGTTCCGGGTCAGCCGGTGGGCGAACCTCCGGAGCGCTCCGGCATGGGCGCTCACCCGTTCGATGAACGTGCGCTGGTCTCGCACTGCCGTCCTGAGCCCGGTGGACACGCCGGGAGCGCGGGGAAGTTCCCCGGGGACAGGACGGCGGACGCCGGGGAAGGGTTACAGGCCCCCGCTCCGGGAACTCCCGTCCCCTCCCCTCGTGTCCCTCGGTCAGCCCCGGAGATCCGGAACCATGCTCCACGAGCTCGTCGTTCTCGGCGGCGCCATCGCCGCCGGGCTCCTCGCCGTCGCCTCCCCGTGCGCGCTGCCCTCGACGGAGCCGGTGCCCGAGGGTGCCGCGTGCAGCCTTGCGCCGGCAGCCCGACCGGCGAGGAACGTCGCATCGACGTCACCCCGTCTTCCGGCGGTGGTCGAGGTGACGAGCCATCACTGCCCGGCGTGCCGGAGGATGGAGCCGGTGGTCGCGGAGGCCGAGCGGAGGTGCAGCGCCCGGGTGATTCATGCGTTCATCGAGGAGCCCGAGGGTGAGGCGCTGCTCCTTCGCCACGCGATCGAGGGCGTTCCCACCTTCCTGGTGCTCGACGCGAGCGGCACGGAGCTCGACCGGCTCGTCGGCACGCAGAGCGTGGCCAGCCTGCGCCGCGCGCTGGGCCGGGTGTCGTCCGGCCCCTGCCGCTAGCACGACTCGGGCTATGCTGACTCCGGCGGTGCCAGGCAGGGCGGGCCCGGCCGAGGAGTCCCGATGCCCGATCCGGCCGCGGTTCGCCCGAGCGTCCTGATGCTCCCCGGCTTCGGCGGCGGTGCCGACCAGCCGGTTCTCGTCGCGCTCGAGAACGCGCTCCGGCCGCACGCTCTCCTCGCCGTGCGCGCCTCCCTTCCGCGCGGACGACCCTCGCCAGGCTTGGTGGAGGAGGTCTCGACTGCCCGGACCTGGGTGCGGGCCGATCCGGACATCGCCGCCTACGCCGGGCGGTCGTTCGGCGGACGGGTTCTGGCGCGGCTGGCCCTGGAGAACCCACCCCGCGCTCTGGTGCTGCTGGGGTTCCCGGTCCGGTCGGCGTCGGGCCAGCGCCGCCTCGAGGACGAGCGAGTGCTCGCAGCACTGGCCTGTCCGACCCTCGTGGTCCAGGGCTCCGCCGACCCGCTCGGGCCGATCCGGACCCTGGAGCGGCTGGCGGAGAGGAACCCGCGACTGGAGCTGGCGGTGCTCGACGGCGCCACCCATGCTTTCGGGCGGCGCGAGGCGGAGGCGGTACGGACCGCGGCAGGGTGGCTCGCTTCACGCCTCGCGGGAGCGGCCCGGTGAGACCGGCCCCGGCGCCGCGTCAGCTGCCCTTGCCGTGCCCCTTGCCCTTTCCGTTCCCCTTGCCCGGATGGTCGTCGGACTCGCCACGGTGGGCGTCCCGGCCGGCGGAATAGTGGTCGTTGTACCAGCCCTCCTGCACGAAGAAGACCCGCTCGCCGCAGGCGTTGTACTTGTGGCAGTGCTTCCGCCACTTCTTCGCGTGGCCGGGCGGAACGCGCAGGTAGATCGGCTCGCGCTGGACCGCGACCGGCGTGGACTGGACGAGGACCGGCTGGGCGTAGACCACGGGCGGCGGCCTCGGCATCGTGCCGACGTCGATCCGGCCGTAGAAGCCCGAGTCGCCGACCGAGACGGAGACGCCCACGTCGGCGGCGCGGGCAGAGCCGGTCGCGAGGACGGCCGCGGTGAGGAGAAGACGGATCTTCATGGTCGAGTGACCTCCAGATGAGGGCCCGACGTTACCAGCCGAGAAAAGACGGAAGAGCGGGCGAGCCGACCCCACACCGAGGGCGCGGTGCGCGCGACGAGCACTCTCGCCGCGCAGGTCACACTGGAGAATTGCACTCCGCGAGCTGCCGCGTTCGCGGGCGCGCGGGGGCCATGGTCAGCGCCGCGCCAGCTAGAAGGTGAAGGCCGAGAGCACCATCCCGGAGCGGGACGAGCTCCGGGTGGCGACCCGCTCCCGGCTCGGGGTCCCGGCGGTACAGTGCCGTCCCTTGCCGACCATCCTCGGACTCTCGGCGTACTACCACGACTCCGCGGCGTGCCTGCTGCGCGACGGAGAGATCGTCGCCGCCGCCCAGGAGGAACGCTTCAGCCGGGTGAAGCACGATCACCGCTTCCCGGAACATGCGGTCCGGGCCTGCCTCAAGGAAGGCGGCATCGGGGTGGACGCGCTCGACTGCGTCGCCTTCTACGACAAACTGTTCCTCAAGTTCGATCGCATCCTCGAGACTCACCTCGCCATCGCTCCCCGGGGCCTCCCCGCCTTCGTGCGGGCCATCCCCGCGTGGCTGGGCGAGAAGCTCTGGGTGCCGGACCTGATCTCCGAGGCGCTCGGGTACCGTGGGCCCATCGTCTTTCCCGAGCACCACGAGTCGCACGCCGCCTCGGCGTTCTTCCCTTCTCCGTTCCCCCGGGCAGCCTTCCTCACCATGGACGGCGTGGGCGAGTGGGCCACCTCCTCCTGGGGAGTCGGGCAGGGCAACCGGGTGGAGCTGATGGCCGAGCTTCGCTTCCCGCATTCGCTCGGGCTGCTCTACTCGGCCTTCACCTACCACGCCGGGTTCAAGGTGAACTCCGGCGAGTACAAGCTGATGGGGCTCGCCCCGTATGGCGAACCCCGCTACGCCCGGGCCATCCGCGAGCACCTCCTTGACGTGAAGGAGGACGGTTCCTTCCGGATGAACCTCGACTACTTCGACTACGTCGGTGGGCTGCGCATGACCTCGCCAGCCTTCGACCAGCTGTTCGGCGGCCCGCCACGCGAGCCCGAGACGCCGCTCACTCAGCGGGAGATGGACCTGGCGCGCTCCATCCAGGACGTCACCGAGGAGATCGTGCTCCGGATGGCCCGCCACGTGCGGACGGGGACCGGGGAGCGCGACCTCTGTCTGGCCGGGGGAGTGGCCCTGAACTGCGTGGCCAACGGCAAGCTGCTCCGCGCCGGGGTGTTCGACCGCCTGTGGATCCAGCCCGCCGCGGGCGACGCGGGCGGCGCGGTGGGCGCGGCCTACGTTGCGCACCACCACCACCTCGGCGCGCCTGCGCGCGCCAGGACCGGACGGGACGCGATGCGAGGCGCCTTCCTCGGGACGGCCCACGACGACGCCGCCGTCGCGACCTTCCTCGAGCGGCGGGGCGCGCGCGGCGACCGCCTCGAGGAGCGCGGGCTGCTGGACGCGGTGGCCGGGCTCCTCGCGGCGGGCAAGGTGGTGGGCTGGTTCCAGGGCCGGATGGAATTTGGCCCCCGGGCGCTCGGCAACCGCTCCATCCTTGGGGATCCGCGCGCCCCGGACATGCAGCGGCGGATGAACCTGGCGATCAAGTTCCGCGAGGGCTTTCGCCCCTTCGCCCCGGCGGTGCTCGCCGAGCGCGCGAGCGAGTGGTTCGAGATCGACGTCGAGAGCCCGTACATGCTCCTGGTCGCCGAGGTGCGGAAGGAACGGCAGCGGCGCATGAGCTCCGAGGAGGAGCGGCTCTGGGGCATCGACAAGCTGAACGTGCTCCGCTCGGACATTCCCGCGGTCACCCACGTGGACTACTCGGCCCGGCTGCAGACGGTGCACCGCGACGACAACCCTCGCTTCCACGCGCTGCTCTCCGCATTCGAGGCGCGCACTGGCTGCCCCGTGCTGGTCAACACCTCGTTCAACGTGCGCGGGGAACCCATCGTCGAGTCGCCGGAGGACGCCTACACCTGCTTCATGCGCACCGGGATCGACGTGCTGGTGCTGGGAAGCTTCCTCCTCCGCAAGGAGGCACAGCCTCCGTTCGAGGAGTCGGAGGACTGGAGGAAGCGCCATGTCCTGGACTGAGGACGTGCGGGCCGGGCTCGCCCGCCTGGACACGTCACCGCCCGCCCTCCGCAAGGCGGCGTTCGCGGTGGGTGGCGTGCTGCTCCTCCTCGCGGGGTGGCTCCTCTGGAGAGATCGTGCGCCCGAGCTGCGCCTCGGGCTCGCTGCCGCAGCCGCGCTCCTCGGGGTCGCCGGGGCACTGGTGCCCGCCCGGCTGCGCGCGGCCTACCGCGCGTGGATGACCGTGGCCCTGGCCATCGGCTGGGTGATGTCCCGGGTGGTGCTGACGCTGGTCTTCGCCGTCGTGCTGACCCCGCTGGCGCTGCTGGCCCGGATCACCGGCAAGCGCTTCCTCGCCCTCGGGCCGGACCGGACCGCGTCGAGCTACTGGGTGCGGCGGGAGCGGGGCAGCGGAGGGCGCTACGAGCGGATGTACTAACGTCGAGACAACCTGGGTCGACCGGATGATCGCGCCGCAATCGCGGCCGAGGCCCAGGAGCGACGACGGAGCGTGGCCGTCGTCACGTGACGGAGGAGCGACGCCGGGATGGCCGCGAGGGCAAGCGAGGGACGGATCGATCCAGGTGGTTTCGGCGTTAAGCTTGCTCGCCCCGTGTCCAAGCTCCGCATCGTCGGGCAGTACTTCCAGTTCCTCGGCGAGCAGAAGAAGTGGTGGCTGCTCCCGCTGGTGGTGGTGCTGCTCCTGCTCGGGGTGGTGATCGTGCTGACCCAGGGCAGCGCCGTCGCCCCGTTCATCTACACGCTCTTCTGAGCAGAGCATGGCCTCGCAGCGCCCCCGAACCCGGCCGCCTCCCGAGAGCCCGGCGCCGCTGTCGCCCGGACGGGTACGGCTGTTTCGCGCGGTGACGGTCGTGCTCGCGCCCCTGGTCGTGCTCGGAGCCCTGGAGGCGGTGCTTCGTCTGCTGGGTGTGGGTCACTCCACGGCCTTCACCGAGCGCTGCGACGTGCGGGGGCGTGCCGCGGCGTGCCCCAATCCGGACTTCCCGCTGCGCTTCTTCCCCCCCGCGCTGGCGCGGCAGCCGACACCGTTCGTGATCCCCGAGGAGAAGCGCCCGCGGACGGTGCGGGTGGTGGTGCTCGGCGAGTCGGCGGCGCAGGGAGACCCCGAGCCCACCTTCGGGCTCGCCCGCCATCTCCAGGCGATGCTCGAGGACGCCGTACCCGGAGCCGGCGTCGAGGTGGTGAACGCAGGGCTCGTGGCCATCAACTCGCACGCCCTGGTCCCGATGGCCCGTGACCTCGCCCGACGCACGCCGGACGTGGCGGTGGTCTACGCCGGGAACAACGAGGTGGTGGGACCCTTCGGGCCGGGCACGGTGCTGACCGGCCGCCCGCCAGGGCTCGTGCTGGTGCGTGCCTCGCTCGCTCTGGGGACCACCCGGATCGGCCAGCTGCTCGGCGGACTCGGTCGCCGGGCCAAAGACATGCCGGCCGAGTGGCGGGGAATGGAGCTCTTCCTCGACCACCAGGTCCGGGCCGACGACCCGGCGATGGCGCAGGTCTACCGCGGCTTCGCCGCGAACCTCGGAGAGGTGGTGGGCGCGCTCCGCGACCGGGGGACGCGGGTGGTGGTGAGCACGGTCGGGACCCGCTTGCGGGACTTCGCCCCCTTCGCCTCCGCGCACCGCTCGGGACTCGAGGACGCCGCGCTCGGCCGCTTCAAGGACGCGGTGGCGCGCGGGGATGCCGCGGAGAAAGCGCAGCGTCCGGTCGAGGCGCTCGCCGCGTATCGCGAGGCCGAGGGGATCGACGCTGCACACGCCGAGCTGCAGTACCGCATCGGCCGCGCGGCGCTGGCCGCGGGCGAGGAGGCCACGGCCCGCGAGCGGCTCGCACGGGCGCGGGACCTGGACACGCTCCGCTTCCGCGCCGACGGTCGCCTGGTGCAGCTCACCGCCGAGGTGGCGCGCGCCGCGGGACCAGGGGTGGAGCTGGTCGACGGCGCCGGGGCGCTCGCCGCGTCGAGCCCTCACGGTCTGCCCGGGCCGGAGCTGTTCTGGGAGCACGCGCACCTGACACCGGAGGGGAACGAGGTGCTGGCGCGGGCGCTGCTCCCCGCCGTGCTCCGCGCCCTGCCGCCGTCCCTCTCCGGGGCCCAGGCGGCGCCTCCATCGCACGAGCGCGTCGCAGAGCGCCTCGCGCTCACCGGGTACAACCGCTACCTCGTTGCGAAGGAGGTGCTACGCCGGCTGGAGCACCCGCCCTTCACCGGACGGCTCGATCACGCGCTGCACGTCGAGCAGGTCCAGCGCGTCCGCGACCAGGGCGCTGCCGAGCCCTACGAGGAGACCGAGGCGCAGTACCGGGCGGCGCTCGCTCGCGCTCCGGACGACCCGTGGCTCCACTGGAACCACGCCATTCTCCTCGACAACCGCGACGTGTTCCTCGCCCGCCGGGGAGAGCCGGACCGCGGTCGAGCCATCGCCGAGTACCTGCGCGTGCTCGAGGCCCTGCCCCGCTCGCGCGAGGGGCGCCTCCGGCTCGCGGAGGCATACGCGCGGCTCGGGCGACTCGACGAGGCCGAGGCGCAGTGCCACGAGTTGCTGCGGTTCCGCCCCCGGGACGCGCAGGCCCGGGACACCCTGGCCCACGTGGACCGGCTGCGGCGGCGGATGGCGCGCTAGGCCCGCGGCCCGGGGACCCCTGCGCCTGGCGAACGGAACGGACCCGACGCGGCCGCCGGCGGCGACCGGTTTCGCTACAGTCCGGCGGCCCCGTGCCTCCGCCACGCCCGACTGCCGCCGAGCTGAACGCTCTCGCCGAGCTCTGGAACAGGAGCGAGGTGCTGCAGCACCATGGGATGCGGGTGACCTTCCGGCCGAACCGGGTGGTGGTCGAGCTCCCCGAGGTGCGGCCCGAGCACCTGGGAGGTCTGGGCACCTCGGCGGTCAACGGCATGGTGCTGGCCGGGCTCTTCGACCTCGCGGTGGGCAGCACGGTGGTCCTGATGGATCCCCGGCGGCGCAGCGCCACGGTGCAGCTGTCGATGAGCTTCGAGCGCGCGGTCTTCGGGCGTTCCGCGCGGTGCGAGGCGTGGATCGACCGCGCGGGGCAGCGGACCCTCTTCGCCAGCGCACACATCCTCGACGAGCAGGGGCAGGTCTGCGCCCGGTGTCACGCGGTGGTGGCCGTGAGCCGCCAGGCGCTGGACGAGCCACAGGGCGCACCCGGCGGCTGAGGGAGGACCCTCCCCGGGGCCGGGCCCATGCGCCGCGTGCATCGGACCCATCAGCCCCGGACCTCGGAGACGACACAGTTCGACGCGGATCGAGGCAACAGCTGCCGGGCGCCAGGCAGAGGGGGTCCATGGGGATTAGCACCGCAGCCGAGATGGACGACGCACGCGACGAGCGACGGCTCACCCTGGCCCTGTTCGCCGTGGCCTGGGGGGCGAATCAGTTCACCCCACTGCTCCTGGTGTACCGCGAGCGATTCGGCTTCGGGCCCGCGATTCTCGGCGCCCTCTGGGGCTGCTACGCCCTGGGCCTGGTGCCGGGCCTGCTCGTGGGTGGGGCAGTCTCCGACGCGCGCGGGCGCAGGCCGGTGGTCATCCCCTTCTTCTTCCTCTCGCTCCTCGCCACCCTGGTGCTCATCGCCGGCGCGATGTGGAGCCCGGCCCTGGCGCTGGGGAGGCTCGTCGCCGGCGTGGTCTCCGGCGTGGTGTTCGGCGCCGGCTCGGCCTGGCTGGTGGAGCTCTCGGCGGCGCTCCACACTCGCCGGGCGGCGCTTTCGGTCACGGCCGGATTCTGTCTCGGCCCCCTGGCCGCGGGCCTCGTCGCCGACGCGCTGCCCTGGCCGGCGGTGGTGCCGTACCTTCCGCATCTGCTGCTCATGGCACTGGCGTTGCCCGGCGTGCGGTCGGCGCGGGAGACGCTGCGGCCCGGCGCCCAGGCTCGCCGCGTACCGCCCTCGCCGGAGGTCCGGCGCCGGTTCCTCCGGGGAGTCGCGCCGGTGGCCCCCTTCGTCTTTGCCAGCGTGGCGGTGGCCTTCGTGGTGCTGCCGACGCGCTTTCCTCCCCTTCCCCACCCGGTGGCGCTGGTGGGCCTCATGACGGGGGTGACCCTGGGCATCGGCGCGGCGATCCAGTCGCTCGGGAGACGACTCGAGGCTGGACGACCGGGACGCGCCGCGGTGGCCGGGCTGTCGGTCGCGACCGTCGGCTGGGCGGTGGCGGCGTGGACCGCGCGCGGTCCGACGGTGGCGGGCGTCCTCGTCTCGATGGGGCTCCTCGGGAGCGCGTACGGCCTGTGTCTCGTGGGCGGGCTCTCGGCGGTGGGAAGGCTCGCCGACAGCGGGACGCGCGGCACGCTCGTGGGCTGGTTCTACGCCTCGGCGTACCTGGGCTTCGCCGCTCCGTTCCTGGTGGCCTGGCTCACCCGGTTCGTCACCATGCCCCGGGTCCTGCTCGGGGGGAGTGCGATCGCCGCGCTGTCGGCGGTGGGCGTCGCCCGGGAGCTCGCTCGCTGGAACGCGCCCTCGACCGGCCGCGCTCCGGCGTCCCCGGCCGCCGTGCATCAACCCTGAGTCGCCCCCGCCGGGCGAGGCCTGGCAAGCGCGAGGGTCGCCCGGGCCCGCCCCGGCTGGGATAGCCTCACCCCGATGCAGGGGAGAGGGGCATGAGCGGGAAGCCGGGCGAGGCGGACGCTCCGGGGGAGCCGCCCCCGGACGAGCCCGCCGCGACCTTCATCCGGCCCCCGACCGAAGAGCGAACGCAGGATCTCCTGCTCTCGCCGTCGCTGGAGACCTCCGGCGCAGGCGATCCCGATCTGCCCCGACTCCAGCCCGAGGAGCTGCTCGCGGGCCGGTTCTCCATCGTCCGGTTCATCGCCCGCGGTGGGATGGGCGCGGTGTACGAGGCCGAGGACCTGAGCCTCCGCACCCGGGTGGCCTTGAAGATCATCCGCAGCGCCCTGCTCGCCGACGCCTCCGCCCTGGAGCGCTTCCGGCGGGAAGTTCTCCTCGCGCGCCGGGTGGGGCACCCCAACGTCTGCCACGTCTACGAGTTCTACGACGCGCGCACCGCGGAGGGGGTGGCGGTCCACTTCCTCACCATGGAGCTGCTGGAGGGCGACACGCTCGCCCACCGACTCCGCGAGCGGGGCCGGATGAGCACCGCGGAGGCGCTGCCGCTCGTGCTCCAGATGTGCGAGGGGCTTGCCGCCGCTCACGCCGAGGGCGTCGTCCACCGCGACTTCAAGAGCAGCAACGTCCTCCTGGTCCAGCGGCGTGGGAGCACCGGAGACTCGGGCTCCACCCGCGCGGTCATCACCGACTTCGGCATCGCCCGGCCGCTGGAGAGCAGCGGCGAGGCCGGCCTGACCGGCGGCGCCGGGATGATCGGCACCCCGGAGTACATGGCTCCCGAGCAGGTGACCGGCGGAGCCATCACCCCGAGCACCGATCTCTTCGCGCTCGGGGTGGTGATGTACGAGATGGTGACGGGGGAGCTGCCCTTCACCGGGGAGACGCCGCTCGCCACCGCCGCGAAGCGCATCCAGGAGCCGCCGCGCCCGCCACACGCCGTGCTGCCCGGGCTGGACCGGCGGTGGAGCGACATCATCCTCCGCTGCCTGGCGCGCGACCCGGATCGACGGTTCCACGGTGCCGAGGAGGTCCGCGCGGCGCTGCTCGCCCCCCCGCGGCATCCGGTCCGTCGCGCCGGGCTGGTCGCTGCGGGAGTGCTGGTGGTGGGGGCGATCACCGTCGGGGCCTCGCTCTACCTGCGCCGGGAGGCGCGCGAGCGCTGGGCCCGCGACGTCGCCATGCCGAAGCTCGTGGAGCTGGTGGAGCTGAACAAGTACCCCGAGGCGATGGCGCTGGCCGAGCAGGTCCAGCAGGTGATTCCCGGCGATGCCCGGCTGCAGAAGATGCTCCCCGACATGTCCCGCGCCTTCAACGTGGACACGAACCCGCCGGGGGCAGAAGTCCAGCTCAAGCCGTACGCGGCGCCCGACACCGCATTCCGGAGCCTCGGGAAGACGCCGCTCCAGGAAGCGCGCTTTCCGATCGGGATCCATCGGGTGCGGCTGGTCAGCCCCGGATACGCGACGGTGGACCTGGTGGTCGCGACACCCCTCGGTCAGGTGGTCGGGTCGATCCGGGCCACGCTCGATCGACCCGGGGCTCTCCCGGCGGGCATGGTCCGCGTGCCCGGGGCGAAGGTGGAGCTCGAGATTCCTGGGCTCGAGCAACTCCCCGCCGCTCAGGTCGGGGACCACCTCATCGACCGGACCGAGGTCACCAACCGCGAGTTCAAGGCCTTCGTCGACGCCGGTGGGTACCGGAATCGAGACCTCTGGCGCCAGCCGCTCGTGCGTGACGGCCATCCGCTCCGCTGGGAGGAGGCGATCGTCGCCTTCCACGACCGCACCGGACGACCGGGGCCCGCGACCTGGGAACAGGGGGACTACCCCGAGGGGCAGGGCGACTTCCCCGTGACGGGCGTGAGCTGGCACGAGGCCGCGGCATACGCCGTCTTCGTCGGGAAGGAGCTCCCCACGGTCTACGAGTGGAGCCAGGCCGCCGGACTCTGGGCGACCTCGCAGATCGTTCCTCTGAGCAACTTCCGGGGGGCGGGCCCGGTCGCGGTGGGCTCCCTCGGCGGCATCGGGCCCTATGGCACCGTGGACATGGCGGGCAACGCCAAGGAGTGGTGCTGGAACGAGATCGAGGGCAGGCGCTACGTGCTCGGCGGCGCGTTCAACGAACCGTCGTACATGTTCAACGATGCCGACGCCCAGGACCCGTTCGCCCGCGCCTCGACGTACGGCATCCGGCTCGTCAAGCGACTCGACCACGCGACCTCGTCGGCGGCCAGCGCTCCGATCCCGCTTCCGCGCCGTGACTACAGCCAGGAGAAGCCGGCCCGACCGGAGATCGTCCAGGCCTTCAGGGGGCTCTACGCATACGACCGGACTCCTCTCGATGCGCGACTCGAGGAGACCGACGAGGCATCGGACCGCTGGACGCGGTTGAAGGTGAGCTTCAACGCCGCCTACGGAGGCGAGCGTATGGCGGCGTACCTTCTGATTCCGAAGGGGAGACCGCCGCCCTATCAGCTCGTCGTCTTCTTCCCCGGCTCCAACGCCATCCACGAACGATCGAGCAAGGTCCTCCCGGCGATGCGCGTTCTGACGCCCATCCTCCGCAGCGGGCGGGCCGTCCTGTACCCGGTCTACAAGTCGACCTTCGAGCGTGGAGACGCCCTGAACAGCGACTACCCGGCGCCGACCGCGTTCTACCGAGACCACGTCATCATGTGGTCGAAGGACCTCGGGCGGAGCATCGACTGGGCGGAGACCCGGAAGGACCTCGACCTGCATCGCCTCGCCTACTACGGAGTGAGCTGGGGCGCCCTGCTCGGCCCGGTGATGATGGCAGTTGAGGAGCGGATCCGGACCGGGATCCTCGTGGGCGGTGGCCTCGGGCTCCAGGAGTGTCTCCCCGAGGTCGACCCGTTCCACTTCGCTTCGCAGGTCAAGCAGCCGGTGCTGATGGTGAACGGGAGGTACGACTTCTTCTTCCCGGTCGAGGCGACGCAGGATCCGATGTTCAAGCTCCTGGGGACCGCGCCGAAGGACAAGCGCCACGTCGTCCTCGAGGCCGGGCACGTTCCGCCGAACGACGTGCTCACCCAGGAAGTGCTCGACTGGCTGGACCGGTACCTCGGCCCGGCCGGCGGCTGAGCGGCCACCCGCGGCCGGTGTCGGGAGGGCCGCACTCCCGGCCCCGGGGGCACTGACGCGTCACCCGGTGCGTGGATAGCCTCCGGACGCGATGCAGCCGCTCCTCACACCTCGAGGGAAGCTCCCGGTGGCCCTGCTGGCCATCATCGCGCTGGCGGCGGGCTGCGGGGACGACGAGGGAGGAGGCGGGGGCGGAGTGGGGTGGTCCACCCACGCGTCGCTGTCGCTCGGGCCGCGGCAGGAGATGGGGGTCGCTGCCCTCGACGGGAAGATCTACGTGGTCGGGGGGATCGACGGGTCGCGCCAGGCGATCGCGACCGTCGAGGCCTACGATCCCTCCACCGACCGATGGACGCAGCGCGCATCGCTCCCGGACCCGATGCACCACGTCAACGTGGCTGCGGCGGGCGGGAAGCTTTACGTCGTCGGTGCGCTGAGCGGATCCTCGTTCGGCGCCATCGGCACCACCCTGGTCTATGACCCCGGAGCCGACGCGTGGTCGCCCCTGAGCTCGATGCCCTCCGGAACGGAGCGCGGAGCGTCGGGGGTGGCAGTCCTCGACGACGGGCGCATCGTGGTCGCCGGGGGGCTCAGAGACGGCGATTCGGTCACCGACGCATCGGTGTTCGACCCCGGCGCGAACAGCTGGTCTCCGCTGCAGCCGCTCGCGGTGGCACGGGATCACCTGGCCGCGGCGAACGTCGGCGGCCGGGTGTTCGCCGCGACCGGTCGGGACAACGGCGTGCTGAGGCCCGCGCTCGAGGTCCTCGACGCCAGCACCGGCAGCTGGAGCCGTCGCGCGGACATCCTCACCGCTCGGGGAGGCGTCGCCGCGGCCTCGCTCTCCGGTCGGCTGGTCGTCCTGGGCGGAGAAGGGAACGGGGCCGATCCCGCGGGCATCTTCCACCAGACCGAGAGCTACGATCCGTCCACCGACAGCTGGCGGACCGACGCCCCCATGCGGACCGGCCGGCACGGCATCGGCGCGGCGGTGGTCGGCGACCGCCTCTACGTCCCGGGGGGAGCCACCCGCGAGGGCTTCGGCGCGGTGACGGCGAACGAGTCGTTCGCCTACTAGTGCTCCGACCGGGGTGTGCTGATCGCTACGGCGGCCGATCCTCTCGCTGCGTCGCGCAGCCTCGT
>RPRB01000070.1 GCA_003818285.1 Myxococcaceae bacterium | reverse complement strand
GCCCGGACCCGTCGACGCCGGAGGGCGCCCTGGCCGGAGTGGCTCCGCCGGTCGCCGCGGCCGAGATCCCTCCGGTCGAGGCTCCCGCGGCGGCCCCGGCGACCGTCCCGGAGACGGCGTCCCCCCGCCCCCCGCCCCCGGCCGCCCCGGGCGACTTCCCCTTCCTCTCGCCCGCGCTCGCAGACGGGGGCTCGCCCACGTCCGAGCTGGAAGCCGTCGACCGCGCCGCCGCGCCGGGGACGGCGCGGTCCGGGCGCCGGGCGTGGCCCTGGGCGCTCCTGGCCATCGTGGCGCTCGGGGCCGCGAGCGCCGCCTGGGTTCTGGTCCAGCAGCAGCCGCCCTCGACCGGGCGGGTGGTGCTCGACGTGAGCCCCCCCGAGGCCCGCGGACGGGTGCGGCTCACGGTGGGCGGCGCGGATCTCGGCGTCCCCACCCACTGGCCGGTGGTCCAGAGCGTCCGCTCGGGGAAGGTGGAGATCCTCGCCTCGGCGGACGGGTTCAAGCCTGCCCTGGTGGAGGCCACCATCGGCCGGGGGAACGCGCCCACCTCGGTGCTGGTGGCGCTGCAGCGTGCGGCGACGGTGGCCCGCTTCACGGTTCTCCCCGAGCCGGACGACGCCGAGGTGCGGCTCGACGGTCAGGTGGTGAAGCGCTCCGGCACGCGCGGCTCGTTCGTGGGCGAGCTGGTCCCCGGCCAGGAGCACACCCTGCAGATCCGCCGCGCTGGATACCGGCCGGTGGACACGAAGGTGAGCGCCCGGAGCGCGGAGGAGCCGGTCGAGCTGCGCACCGCGCTCGAGCCGCTCGAGTTCGGGCTCCAGGTCTCGTCGACGCCGCCAGGCGCGGTGGTGTTCAGCGGAGAGCGCCTGCTGGGCGTCACGCCGCTCTCCACCCGGGTTCCGGCGACGGCCTCGGCGCTCACCTTCCGCAAGCGCTGCTTCGAGACCGCCCAAGTGCCGCTCCGGCTCCCCGAGCAGCCGGGCCCCCGGGTCCCGGTCCGTGCGGCGCTGCGCAAGGTGCCCGGCTGCCGCTGAGCTGACGGTCGAGCCCGCGGCGAACGCCGACCTCCACCACGAGGGCGACCCGACCGGCGCCGATGGTCGGCTCTTCCGATCCCTTCACGGCTCGGCTCCCGTTAAGCTCGCCGCCCCATGGCTTCCCGCACCCGCAAGGGCTCTGACCCGCTGGCCGACCTGCCGCCCTGGGCGCGGAAGCTGGCCCAGGCGTATTACACCAAGACGGTCAGCACCTTCCTGCTCCACGGAGCGGTGCGGGATCTCCAGCCGCTCGGACCCGCGGACGACCGCTCCTACGGCCCGCTGAAGCAGTTCCTCACCGACGAGCTCTTCGGTGGCCGCAGCCACGTGCTCCACTACGACCGCTCCAGCGGGATCCGGGCCGCCACCCCCGACTCGCAGAAGGATTTCACCCGGAGCCTCTCCGCGTACGACACCCTCTACGGGACCGAGTACGCCAAGGTCCTCCCCCGGGACCCGGGCCGGGCGCTGCAGATCCTCGAGAACTACCTCCGGATGCGGCTGTCCGACGGGCAGTCGCTCGCGCTGATCATCGATTTCGCCGAGACCATCGCCCCCGGCGGAGAGATGGGCAGCCTCTCGGCCGAGGACCGGTTCGTGCTGGCGACGCTGGTGAAGTGGGCGAGCGATCCCCAGTTCCTCGCCGGGGACCTGTCCATCGTTCTCCTGGTGGAGAACCTGGCGGAGATCTCCGGCCGGCTGTCGCGCAACCCCTACGTCGCCAGCATCGAGCTGCCGCTCCCCAACGAGGAGGAGCGGCAGGACTTCGTCCAGGTCAAGCTCCAGGGCAAGCGGCTGGCCTCCGTCTCGGAGATCCCCGCCCCGGCGCTGGCCAAGATGAGCGCCGGGCTCTCGCGCATCAACCTGGACCGCATCCTCACCGAGGCGACGGAGCGCGAGGTGCGGATCACCCCCGAGCTCCTGAAGGAGAAGAAGAAGGAGATCATCCAAGCCGAGTGCCACGGCCTGCTCGAGTTCATCGAGCCGGTCCACACCCTCGACTCGGTGGCCGGGCACGGGCGGGCCAAGGAGATGCTCCGGCAGGCGGCGGCGGCGCTGAAGAAGGGGCGCATCGAGGTGCTCCCCATGGGGTACTTGATCAGCGGCCCGGTCGGCACGGGGAAGACGTTCCTCGCCACCTGCTTTGCAGGGGAGATCGGCATCCCCTGCGTGAAGTTCCTCAACTTCCGCAGCCAGTGGCAGGGGGTCACCGAGGCGAATCTGGAGAAGATCTTTAATCTCCTCAAGGCGCTGTGGCCGGTGGCGGTGATGGTGGACGAGGCGGACGCGTTCCTCGGCAACCGCGAGGCCTCGGGCGACTCGGGCACCTCGAGCCGGGTGTTCGCCTCCATCGCCTCGTTCATGGGCAACACCGAGTACCGGGGGAAGATCGTCTGGTTCCTCCTCACCGCCCGGCCGGACCTGCTTCCCGTGGACCTCAAGCGGCAGGGGCGCGCGGAGGAGCACCTCGCGCTCTTCTATCCCCAGAGCGACGCCGAGCGGGACGAGCTGGCCCGCGTCGTGGCGAAGAAGGTGAGGGTGCCACACCTCCCCTCGTTCGCGTCGCTGCTCCCCAAGGGCACCCAGATGTCGGGGGCGGACATCGAGGCGGTGCTGGTCCGCGCCAAGTTCCGGGCGCTGGCCGCCGGACGCGAGGAGCCGACCGAGGAGGACGTGCGGACGGTGGTCGCGGATTTCGTGCCCCCCAGCTACCCGCTGGAGATCGAGCTGCAGAACCTCGCCGCAGTGCAGGAGTGCACCAGCCGCGAGCTGCTCCCCGACGTCTACCGGACGATGGAGCGGGACAGCATCACCCGGCGGATCCGGGAGCTGAAGCTCCTCCTCGAGGAGCGCTGAGGGGGGCGCGCTGCGGGGCTCGCTGGAGGGACGGATGACGGATCGACTGCCCCTGACCCCGGACGAGTTCCGGGCCCTCGCCGACCGGGTGGTGGAGCTCGCGGCCGGCCTTCTCGCGGAGCTTCCCCGGGCGAGGGCCTTTCCCGAGACCTCCGGCGCCGAGGTGAGCGCCGCGTTCGACGCCCCGCTCCCCGAGGAGGGCCTGGGCCCCACGGCGCTGGATGACCTGAGCCGGGTCGTCGCCCTCTCGCGCCCGCCGGGCCCGCGCTTCTTCGGCTACGTCCTCGGCTCGGGTGAGCCGGTCGCGGCGCTGGCCGACCTGCTGGCCAGCGTGCTGAACCAGAACGTCACGCCTGGCGGTCGGCGCCGGCGGCGGTCACCGTCGAGCGGGTGGTGGTGCGCTGGCTGGCGGAGGCCATCGGCTGCCCGGGTTTCGTGGGGAGCCTCACCGGAGGCGGTTCGTCGGCGAACCTGATGGCCCTGGCCATGGCCCGCGAGGCGCGCACACCGGCCAACGCCCAGGGGGTCATGCCGGGTGGGGTGGTCTACGCCTCCTCCGAGGTGCACATGTCCATTCCCCGGGCCGCCGCGCTGCTCGGCCTCGGCCACGCGGCGGTGCGCCAGGTTCAGGTGGACGAGGCGTTCCGGATGGACTTCGCGGCGCTCGAGCATGCGGTGCTCGAGGATCTCGCCGCAGGCCGGCGACCGATCGCCGTGGTGGCCAGCGCCGGGACGGTGAACACCGGCGCGATCGACCCGCTCCTCCCCATCGCCGCGGTGGCGCGGCGTCACGGGCTGTGGATGCACGTCGACGGGGCGTACGGCGCGCTGGCGGCGCTCGCCATCCCCGAGGCCTTCGAGGGGATGAGGCTCGCCGACTCCATCTCCCTCGACGCCCACAAGTGGCTGTACCAGCCGCTCGACTGTGGATGCCTGCTCTACCGAGACGCCCGGGCAGCGCAGGCGGCGTTCTCGCACACCGGCGACTACACCCGGTCGCTGCTCCAGGACCCGGTAGAGCGATTCGCCTTCTTCGAGGAGTCGCTCGAGCTGTCGCGTCGCTTCCGCGCCCTCAAGCCCTGGCTCTCGCTGCGCTACCACGGGGTGCGTGCGTACCGGGACTCCATCCGGGCCGACCTCGCGCTGGCCCGCCATCTCGCCGCTTCGGTCGACGCCCGCCCGGAGCTGGAGCGACTCGCCCCCGTCTCGCTCAGCGCGGTCTGCTTCCGTCACCGCGGCGACGGCCGGTGCACCGACGCCGAGCTGGACCGGCTGAACCAGGAGCTGCTGCTCCGGGTGGTGCGCCGGGGGCGGGTCTACCTCTCCAATGCCACGGTGCGCGGTCGCTTCGCGCTCCGGGCGTGCCTGGTCAACCACCGGAGCACCGAGTCCGACGTCGACGCCATCGTGACCGAGGTGCTCGCCGCGGCAGGGGACTGAGGGAGCACGCCCTCAGCCTCCGGTCGCGGAGCGTGATGGCCGGGGTGGGGGGAAGAACTTCTCCAGCTCCGGGACCTCGCGCGTCCTCTGTGTCACGCAGAGGTCGAGCTTCTCCAGGGCCAGCGCGAACCGCCGCGGCCCGCCGAGGATGCTCTTCGCCCGGGGCCCGAACACCCGCTCCGACTCCGCCCGCTCGTCCGCGCTGCACGACAGACCCGCCAGCGCGAGGAAGCGGGACAGCCCGCCCCGGGGCATGAGGGTCACCAGGGTGTCCCAGGTGCGATCGACCCCGGTGAGCATCCGCGAGCGGCCGATCGCCGAGTCCGCCGGGGGGGCCACCTCCTTCCACCTTCCGCCGACCAGCAGCTTGGAGATCTCCCTGGGGTTCAGCCGCCCGGAGGTGGCGAGGGCCACGTTGTCGTCGAGCAGCTCGGGAACGCGGGTGCTGGCCAGGCCTTCCAGGAGCCAGTCGCGGCTGTCGACGTCCGCGGTGCGGTCCAGCCGCTGGGTGAATGCCTGGTGGAGGTCACGGCCACCGAGCTGGCTCGCGGTGGTGAGCACGGCGGAGCGCACCTCCGGGGCCACTGAGCGCGGCTGTGACAGCCAGGCCTCGGTGAGGCTCCGGGCCTCGGCGATCAACACCGGATCCTCGCCGCGCCGGGCGACGAACCCGGCGAGCGAGGGCCGGACCAGCTGCACCTCGTCGTCCTCGGCGGGCTTCGGCCGGAACCCCAGCGCCCGGGCGTGCGGCCCGAACACCTTCCGGACCCAGGCCGCGTACGCCGGACCGAGCCGGCCCGAGAGGAAGTCCTCGCGGACGGTGGCCAGCCTGATCGCTGCCTCCAGGACGTGGTGCTCCCGGCTCCCCGCGTGGCGCGCGGCGAGCTGCAGTCCCTCGGACCGGGGGATGACGCCTCCGCGCACCAGCGCGTCGGTGTCGCCGAGCAGCCCCACCCGCTCGGCGTCGCTCAGCTTCCCCGAACGGGCGAGACGCGCCCGCCAGGCCGGGTCGAGCTGCAGGCGGTAATAGCCCGCGTATCCGGCATTGGGCAGGACCCAGTCGGGACAGGAGCGCTCCTCGAGCTTCACCTCGACCCGGGGCGCGTCGAGCATCACGCAGCGGCTCTGCTCCTTCCCCCGGGTGCTCCAGCGGGTGCACACCGGGATCTGCCACAGTCCGGCGCCATCGCCGGTGGAGCCCGCCGGCAGCCAGCGATCCTGGGCCAGCTCCAGGGTCGCGCCTCCCGCGCCGCAGCGCACGCTGGCCTGCACCCGCGGCACGCCCGGGTGATCGAGGAAGGCGTCGAAGGCCGGCGCCACGTCGCGGCCTGAGGCCTCGGAGATGGCGGCCAGGAAGTCCCGGGCGGTGGCGTTGCCGTCGGCGTGCACTTGGAGGTACCGCTGGATTCCACGGCGGAAGGTCTCCGCCCCGACCCACTGCTCGAACATCCGGAGCACCGATGCGCCCTTCTGGTAGGTGATGGAGTCGAAGGCGTTCTTCACGTCGTCGTAGGTGTGGACCGGCTGTCGGATGACGCGGGCGCTGACCAGCGCGTCGGCCTCGGCCGCCTCGTTCCGCTGCTCCACCCGCTCCGCGGCGATTCCCCAGGCCGGGGCCCAGCGCTCGATCACCTTCGTCTCCATCCAGGTGGCGAAGGCCTCGTTGAGCCAGATGTCGTCCCACCAGGCGGCGGTCACCAGGTCTCCGAACCACTGGTGGGCGAACTCATGTGCCGCGACCTTCGCGTACGCGCGGCGCCGCTCGACGCGGTCCTGCTCGGGCCGGGTGAGCACCAGGGTCTCGCGGAAGGTGACCAGGCCCACGTTCTCCATCGCCCCGAACTGGACGGTGAAGGGGATGGCCAGCACGTCCAGCTTCTCGTAGGGATAGGCGATGCCGAAGTAGTCCTCGAGCCCTTCGAGGATCTCCGGCGTCACCCGGGCCGCCCACGCCGCCTCGTGAGCGCGACCCCGCGGGGCGACGATGCGCACCGGCACGCGCTTCCTGCCCGCGGCGCGCGCCTCCTTGACCTCGAAGGGCCCGACCCCGAAGGCCACCAGGTACGACGGCAGCGGCCGGCTCTGGCGGAACCGGACCTCCTTCATCCCCTCGCCGGCAGGCGTCTCGGTGGCGACCGGGGTGTTGGAGACCGCGGTGAGATCCACCGGGACGCGGAGGGAGAGCTCCCACGGAATCTTCGCCGCGGGCTCGTCGACGCACGGGAAGGCCCGGCGCGCGTCGGTCTGCTCGAACTGGGTGAAGGCATACCAGTCGCCACCGCTCTGCTGGCGGAAGATGCCGGAGTCCTCCTGGGTGAACTGGGTTCCCCGGAACTCCAGCCGGAGCGTCACCGGGCCCGCCGGGAGCGCCCGCGGGAAGCGCAGAGCCATCCGCTCGTCTTGACGCACCACCGGCTCGGCCCGCACCTCCTCGGTGCCCACCCGCGCCGCCGCTGCGCCGACCTCCAGGGCATCGGCGTTCAGCCACACCACGTCCGTCGCCGAGTCGAGCGTCCCGTCGATCTCCGTCCGTCCGGAGAAGCCGGGCGCCGACGGGATGACGGTGAGCCACACCCGCTGGGCCGCGGGGCGGAAGGTTCTCGGGAGCCGGATGCCCTCGGGCGCGGCCGGCGCGGGGGCCGGAGGCGGGGCAGCCGTGAGCTGCGGGGTGGACGGACGGGGCGCGGCGGGCCGGTCGGCAGCACAGCCCACGAGCACCAGCAGCGAGACGAGGACGGGAAGGCGGACGGTCATGAAGGCCGCGCACTGTGGCACGACCTGATGCGCGTGCAACGGTCGCGACCGACGTCAGTCCGGCGGTCCACCCACCCGGAGGCTCAGCCCCGGACGCAGCGAGCGGGCGTGCCGGATACGGTTCCAGCGCTTCAGGTCGTCCACGCTGACCCCGTACTGCTGCGCCACGCTCCACAGCGTCTCGCCCTCGGCGACCTGGTGGATTCCGGGCTTGCCTGCAGGCGCCGGAGCGGCCGCGGTGGTCTTCGCCGGTTGCACAACGGTTGCAGAAACATCGGCCTTGGCCAGGACCGCCGCGGGCGTCACCTCGATGGGCCCGGCCGCGGGTCCGGGCCAGACGGTGAGCACGGTGCCGACCTGGAGCCCCTTCCGCGCCTTCTTCCCCAGGTTGTTCCAGGTCTGGATCTGCTCCACCGAGACGTTGAAGCGCTGGGCGATGGTCCACAGCGAGTCACCCGACTGAACGCCGTACTGGACGCGCGTCTTGCCGTCGACCACCTCGCTCTTGACCGTCCCCTGCGCCAGCGCCCGAGCACGGCCGGTGCGGGTCCCGGCCGGCACCTCCTCGTCCGGCGCGGGCGCCACGTAGCCCTGGGCGCGGGCCCGCGCAACCTGCCGCTCGAGACCGTGTCCGCCCTCCGCCAGAGCGCGCGCCGACGGCACGGGGATGGCGAGCTCGCTGTTGATCCGCAGCGTCTTCGCGCTCCGCAGCCGGTTGAACTGGAGGATGGCCTCGGGCGCCGAGCGGTACTGCAGGGCGATGCGCGAGAGCGTGTCCCCCTTGCGCACGTGGTGGATGCGATAGGTGAGCCGCTCCGAGGCGGGGATGCGGGCCAGGGCGGCGACCACCGTGTCCTTCGTCCCGCTGGGCACCTTGACCAGGTAGGGGCGGGCCGCGGATGCCGGCGGGGTGCACCAGCGGCGCAATTCGGGGTTCAGATCGTGGATCCGCTCGGTGGTGGTCCCCGCTGCGCGGGCGAGCACGTCGAGGTCCGTCGGCTCGACGACCGGCACCTCGTCGAACTCGAGGGGCTGCTGAAAGTCGAACTCGTCCTCGCTGAAACCGAAGGCGCGGGGGTGCTTGGCCACCAGGGCGCAGGCGATGAGCTTCGGCACGTAGTGCTTGGTCTCCTTCGCCAGGCCCTTGCCGTCGCTGATGGCCCAGAAATCGCGGGTCCCGCGCCGCTCCACCATGCGCCGGAGCTTCTCGCCGCCGGCGTTGTAGCCGGCCCAGGCGAGGTACCAGTGGCCGAGCGCCCCGTGCAGCTCGTTGAGGTACCTGCCTGCGGCAACGGTGGCCTTCAAGGGGTCGCGGCGCTCGTCCACCCAGAAGTCCTGCCGCAGCCCGAAGCGGCGACCGGTGGTGGCAATGAACTGCCAGGGACCTGCGGCACGCGCCCAGGAGGTTGCGCCGGGCGAGAAGCCGCTCTCGATCATCGCGAGATAGACGGTGTCCCGCGGGAGCCCGCCTCGCTCGAGCAGCGGGGTCATCAGGGGGATGTACCGGGTCGAGCGCGACATCCACTTCCGGAACCATTTCCGGCCGGGGCCCTGGAAGAACTGGATGTACTGCGCCACCTGCGGCTGCATCTCCACCGGGATGTCGTACTGCGGCGCGACCGCGCCCACGTCGAAGGTGGAGAGGTCGGTGATCAGCCCCAGATCGACCACCGGCTCCTCGCCGGAGAGCACCTCGGCGCCGTCCTCCAGACGCGCCCGGAGCGGGCTGGCGGTGCCCAGCGCCCGGACCGAACGCAGCACCTCGGGGCTGGGCTTCGCCGCCGGGTCCAGGACCGCGTCCTCGAGGGCGCGCATCTCCTCCAGCTCCTCGGAGGCGGGGTCGTCGTCGTCGTCGGGGGTGGCCGCGGATGCGCCGACCTGCGCCGGTACGCGTGGCGGGGCGGTGGGCGACGCCTCGGAGACGGGCGTGGCGGCGGCACTGCTCAGGAGGAGGAGGAGGAAGGCGAGCGACAACGAGTCTTCGATGCTAGGCGGCCCGCCAACGGTGGGTCAACGCCGCGTCGTGGTGCTGTTGCCGGCTCCGTGGCCCGGTCCCAGCACCCGCGGGAGGTAGGTCGCGTAATCGAAGTGGATGCTGTTCTCGGGGGTGTGACATCCCACACACACGCTCGGCCCCGGCCTGGGTCGCACTACGGACTTCCTGGTCCGGTCCGCGACGTGCACCGAGCCCGGCCCGTGGCAGTTCTCGCACCCGACGTTCTTCCGGTCCTCCACCTGATCTACCCGGCACACCCCGCCGGCCTGCTGGAAACCGATGACGTGGCAGGCCACGCAGTCCAGGCGGTACTGCTTCTGCACCGACTCGAGCGTGGCGTAGGCCTTCGCGTGGCCGGTCTTCTCGTACACCGCGAAGGGATCGGGATGGCAGCTCCGGCACGCCTCGTTGCCCACATAGGCGGGCTCCCCCCTGGCCGGGGGAGGGCAGGGCTCGCCGTGCTCCTTCGCCCAGGCAAGGTTCAGCTGGGACACGTCGCGATCGTAGTCGGCGATGATCTTCTGGACGCTCGGGTCCTCGGGCAGGACCGCCTCGACCGCAACGAAGCGGACGGCGAAGGTCCCCGGCTGGAGCGCCGTGGCCTGTGCCTGGGCGGCGAGCTGCTCGCGGCGCTGGACCAGCTCGTGCAGCCGCGCGTCGAGCAGCCGCTTGCGCTCGGCGGACAGACCGGGCGTTCCCAGCTCGCGCTTGAGCAGCTCGAGGCGCTGGCCCGCGGCGCTGAACTCCCGCTCGATGTCCCCCTGGCCGCGGGCGAGCTGGAGCGTGCCGCCCTCTGGGCCGGGGCTCACGTCCACCCGCAGGACGGATCGGCCGCGGCTCTGCACCTGCGCCACCGGCACCGGGCCCCGGAGCAGCCGGCCGTCCTCCCACTCCGCCCCGACCGTCTCCGGGGCCTGGGCGGCCACCGCCAGGTCCATGCCGGTTGCTCGCTGGGCTTCGGCCGGTGCACCGCCGAAGAGGCCCACGACGAAGCGGGCTCCACCGCTCCTGACCTTCGCCGCGCCCGCGCTCAGCTCGGCGGCGGTGGTGCCGGACACCAGGCCCAGCTTCCACTGGCCGGCCTCGAGCAGGCGTGTCTCTCCGGCCTTCAGCTCGGGAAGCCGGAGAGAGCGGCGAAAGTCGGGTCCGAGAGCATCGTCGAGCGGGCCGGTGAACTGCGCGGAGAGCCCCATCGCGCGGTACGAGTCGGCGATGGCCTGGGCGCGCCGCCGCTCGCCCACCGCCTCGTCGGCGCCGAATGCCTTCCGCTCGAAGAACGCGTCGCCGGCATCCACGAAGAGCGCCGGGATGCCCGAGCCGCGCGTCTTGGCGATGATGGCCGCCGTCTTCGACAGGCCCCCACGCATCGCCTCGCTGCAGCCGCAGGGGGCAATCTGACCGCGCACGTCGGCGGTGACGAAGACGGCGAAGAGCGTCGAGGTCGGCGATCCGCCGGCGGCCGATGGCGGAGCGCCTCCCGGACTGCCGCGGGTACAGGCCGCGAGCAGTGTGGCTGCAATGAGGACCGAGCGGTGCTGCAAAGTTCCGTCCGCGGAAGGACGGCCCCCTCTACCATCCCGGCCCGGAGCCACGCGAGTCGTTGACAGACCGCCGATGGAATTGGTTTGAGCGGGGCGCTTGCCCCCGCCCCCCGCAGATCTGATGAAGCTGCCGCTCGAGGAGCTGCTCTATCTCCGTCTCGGAGAGTTCCTCGACCAGCTGCACGGCCGGCGGGTTCCCGAGCTGTACCGCGTGCTCCTGGACCAGGTGGACCGGGCGGTGCTCCGTCAGGCGCTGGAGCGCAGCGACGGACAGCTCACCGCGGCGGCGTCCTTCCTCGGCGTGGACCGGAACACCCTGGCCCGCAAGGTGAAGCGGCTGAAGGTCCGCGGCCGGACCTGACCCTTGCTTGCCCTCG
Organism: Myxococcaceae bacterium; assembly: GCA_003818285.1. Classification (GTDB taxonomy): domain Bacteria; phylum Myxococcota; class Myxococcia; order Myxococcales; family Myxococcaceae; genus RPRB01. The sequence goes on along the minus strand of RPRB01000070.1, from coordinate 11,023 downwards.
CGGCCGATCTCTGCGTCGCTCGTGGGTCACGGACCCCGAGCCCCGCTCCTTGACCTCGTCCGCGACCGCGGCGCAATCATCCGACCCACCACTGAGGTCTCCGCCCTGAGACCACCCCGCCCCTGGTCCCGAGGGACCGGCGTGGGCATGGTGTGAGGCTGCTCATGATGCGATCGCTTGCTCTCACCCTCGTCTCGGCGCTCCTGCTGCTCGCCGTCCCTGCCCGCGCGCTGAACGACGCGCTCGGCCCGGTTCCGCCGGAGGTGGACCGGAGCTCACCCCTGTCCACGGTGCAGGGGTTCCAGACCGCCGCCCACCACAGCGACTACGAGCTCGCAGCCCACTACCTGGCGCTGGACTGGATTCACCGCGACAAGCAGAAGCTCGAGGGCCCCCGGCTGGCTCGCCGCCTTCGCTTCGTGCTCGACCGGAAGCTGTTCCTCGATCTCGGGGCGATCAGCAAGGAACCGCAGGGGGATCCGGCCAGGCCCGGGTACGACCAGCTCGGCACCATCCCGCTGGAGAAGCAGGCCGTTCCCGTCCGGGTGAGCAGGTACGAGGTCGACGGCAAGCCGGAGTGGGTCTTCAGCTCCATCACCGTCCGCGCCATCGACGCGCTCTACGACGCTTACGGTCCCCCGCTCGCGGAGGTGCTCCCCGAGGTGCTCTTCACCCGGGCGGTGGGAGGGCTCGAGCTCTGGCAGTGGCTCGGGCTCTTCCTGGCCTTCGCCGGCGCGCTGCTGGGCGGGTGGCTCCTGGAGCACCTGGGGCTGCTGTTGCTCGGGCCCATCGGCCGCATGACCCGGGTGACCTGGGACGACCAGATGGGGCAGGCCGCGCGCGGGCCGCTCCGGCTGCCGATCTGGGCGCTGGTACTCAGCATCGCCACGCCGCCCCTCCTGCTCCCACCGGTGTGGGCCCACGGCATCAGCGTGCTCGACCGGTCGCTGCTGGTCATCTCCGCGGCGTGGTTCGCCCTGCGCTTCCTCGACCTCGCCTCGGGCATGGTGGAGAGCCGGGTGGCGAGGGTCCACGAGAACGTGGCCAACGCCCGCGCCGTGCGCACCCAGCTGGAGGTGCTCCGCCGGGTGCTGGCGATCGTGATCTGGATCCTCGCCACCGCGGCACTGCTGATGCAGTTCACCGTGGTGCGCACGGTGGGCGTCTCCCTCCTCGCCTCGGCCGGCGTGGCGGGGGTGGTGCTCGGCCTCGCGGCCCAGAAGTCCATCGGGGCATTGCTGGGGGGGATCCAGCTCTCCATCACCCAGCCCATCCGCATCGGGGACCAGGTGATCGTCCAAAGTGAGAACGGGACGGTGGAGGAGATCAGCCTGACCTACGTGGTGGTGCGCACCTGGGACCTGCGCCGGCTGCTGGTCCCGGTGACCCAGTTCCTGGAGCAGCCTTTCCAGAACTGGAGCAAGGGCGGGGTGGAGATGCACGGCACCATCATCCTCCCGGTGGGCTGGACCACCGACATCGAGGCGGTCCGCAAGGAACTGGCCCGGGTGCTCGCGACCGAGGCCAAGGATCTGTGGGACGGGAAGCTGGCCAAGGTCCAGGTGGTGGACGCCGCCGAGAACTCGATGCAGCTCCGGGTGCTGCTCGGGGGCTTCGTCGACACCTTGTTCGACCTCCGCTGTCTCGTCCGCGAGCGCCTCATCGCCTTCGTTCACCAGACGCCGGAGTGGCTGCCCCGCCAGCGGATGGAGCACGACGGAACCGCCCACGCAGCAGCCCCGCCTCCCTCGACGCCCCCGCCGAAGGCCTGAGCCGGCAAGCAGCTCCTCGGGGGCGCCGGGTCGGCGCTGGCCCGGCGTGCGCGGCTGACCCACCCTGGGTTGCTTCCCGGGACGGGGTGGTGCGGTGCATCGCCATGGAATGTCTGGGGTTCGCGGGCCGGGAGCGGTTGGCCCGGGACGTGAAGGAACCCTCGGTCATGAAGCCGTCCCCTCACACCAACGCCGTCGTTCAGGCTCTGGTCGCTTGCCGCGCCCGCCGCGAGCTGAAGGGCACCCAGCGCGACACTCCCGAGGAGCGCCAGGCGATGAAGGCCCAGCTCTGGGCCCGCCTCGATGCCCGGCTCTCCAGCTGGGACCCGAGCTCCCAGACGATGGCGCAGTGGGCGCTCCACGTGCTCAGCGCCCCGAGCGAGCCGACGCAGCAGGTCGCCTAGACACTGCGCCGGGCAGCATCGGCGCTGCCGGCGGTCCCCTCCGGCTGGGTGTCGATGCGGCGCCGCAACAGCGCCCTCGCGTTGCACCACCGGCGCCCACGTTTCGAATCATGAAGGCATGAGGCTCATGCGTCCTCCGCCGGAATAACCGGGTGGGGGGCCGTGGGTTACCCGGGGCGAAGGAGTCGCCCCATGCCGACCGCCGTTCCATCGGATGCCGAGACCCCGCAGCCCGCGAAGCGCGAGCGGCGTGTCCTCGCCCTCGCGGTGGGAGTCTGGTGGGTTCAACGGCTGCTCCAGGCGGCCAAGCCGCGACGACCCGGCGTGCTCCCCCGCGACGAGGACGGCGAGCTGCACGCCCCCGTTCCGGCCGGTCGCTGACCCGTCGACTGGCGTCAGCGCTCGCAACGCTCCTCGGGCCAGGGTTCCTCGGTCGCCGGACATGGCCGGAGATGTCTCGAGCGACGTTCGCCCGGGAGAGATTCCGTGCGATTGTGGATCCGCCATGCCGGTGCGAGAGGGCGACATCCTGGACGGGCGGTTCGAGCTCGGGCGGGTGGCGGCGAGCGGAGGGATGGGCGTCGTCTTCCGGGGCCTGGACCGGCAGACCGGCGCGCTGGTCGCGGTGAAGACCCTCCGGGACACCGAGGGAGCCGAGCGGTTTCGCCGCGAGGTCCAGGTGCTCTCCCGCCTCCGGCATCCCGGGATCGTCGCTTACCTGGGCCACGGCCTGGCCGGGGGCGAGATGTACCTGGTCATGGAGTGGCTGGAGGGCGAGGACCTCGCCAACCGGCTGGCGGGGGCCGACGTGAGCGTGGAGGAGGCGCTGAGCGTGGGTGTGCAGATCGCCTCGGCGCTGGCCGCCGCCCATGCGCAGGGCATCGTTCACCGCGACATCAAGCCGTCGAACGTGTTCCTCGCCGACTTCCGGCTCGACCGGCTCAAGCTCCTCGACTACGGCATCGCGCGGCACGGCGGCGCCGCGACCCTGACCGAGCTCGGAACCGTGCTGGGGACGCCGGCGTTCATGTCACCCGAGCAGGCGCGGGGCGACCGGGACATCGACGCCCGGGCGGACGTCTACGCCTTGGGGGCGCTCCTGTTCCGGTGCCTGACCGGGCGTGCCCCCTTCGAGGCCGAGGGGCGCGAGGCGCTGCTCTCTGCGGTGCTGCACCGGCCGGCTCCCCGGGTGAGTGACCTCACGCCGGTGCCGCGGACGCTCGATGAACTCGTGGCACGGATGCTGGACAAGGATCCCCGCCGGCGACCGGCGGACGGCAGGGCCGCGCTGGCCGAGCTGTCCGCGGTCGGATCCGGAGCCGGGCACGCGCTGGCAGTCTCCGCCCTGGCGAGCACCCTCATCCAGGGCCCTCCCCAGTCGATCACTGCCATCCGCCCGGTGCTCTCCTCCGTCGCGGTGCTCCCGTTCCTCGACATGAGCGCCGGGCGCGATCAGGACTACCTCTGCGAGGGCATTGCCGAGGAGCTGATCAACACCCTCACTCCGTTGCCCGGCCTCCGGGTCGCCGCGCGGAGCTCCTCCTTCGCTCTTCGCTCGTCGGAGTCCGATGCACGGAGCATCGGCCGCCTGCTGGGCGTGGACGCGGTCCTCGAGGGCGGGGTCCGGAAGTCGGGAGACCGGCTCCGCATCACCGTGCAGCTGGTGGACGTGGCCGACGCTTCCCCTCGCTGGTCGCACCGGTTCGACGGCACGGCCGAGCAGGTCTTCGAGATCCAGGACCAGATCGCCGAGAGCGTCGCCACCGCGCTCCGGGGGATGCTGAGCAACGAGGAGCGCGATGCGCTGCGCCGCCCGGGCACGCGGATGGAGGCGTACGAGCACTTCCTCCGCGGCCGGCAGCTCCTGCACCAGCGGACCCTCGTCTCCTCCGGGGCTGCGGAGCGCGCGTTCCAGCAGGCGATCGAGATCGACCCCGACTACGCGCCGGCGTATGCCGGACTGACGCAGGTCTACGCGTTCTCCGTGGAGTGGATGGGCGGTGGACAGGACGTCCAGGCCGCGGCCGACCGCGCCAGCCGGCGGGCACTCGAGCTCGCGCCGAACCTGGCCGAGTCGCACGTGGCCCGTGGAACGCTCCTGGCCATGCAGAGCGATTACCCGGGCGCCGAACGTGAGTACGAGGAGGCTGCCCGGCTGAACCCCAGCTCCTTCGACGCGTACTACCTCCACGGCCGCGCCTGCTTCGAGTCCGGCAAGCTCGAGCGATGCGTGGCGCTGTTCCTGAAGGCTGCCGAGGTCCGCCCCGAGGACTACCAGGCGCTGCTCCTCACCTCGATGCCCCTGCGCCGGCTCGGGCGACTGGAGGAGGAGGCCCGATTCCGCCGCGAGGGCCTGCGCCGGGTCGAAAGGCAGCTCGAGCTACAGCCGCAGGATTCCCGGGCGCTCGTCCTCGGAGCCGCGGCGCTCCTGGCCGAGGGCCAGCGGGAGCGGGCGTTCGAGTGGATGGCGCGGGCGCTCGAGGTCGCCCCGAACGAGGCGAGCGTTCAGGTCAACGCGGGCTGCTTCTACGCCCAGGCGGGGATGCCTGAGCAGGCTCTCGACTGTCTGGAGAAGAGCTTCGGGCGCGGGGCCGGCAAGCGGGAGTGGATCGAGAAGGACCCGGACTACGACGCGCTCCGGGACCATCCACGCTTCCGCGCGATGCTGGCGAAGCTCCGCTGAGCGCGGAGGGGTGTCAGCCTCGACTCAATCCTGCTCGGGACTAGCCGCCGCCGCCGCGGGCCCGAGCACGGGCGCGGCCTGCTCGATGGCGGCGGTGGCGGACGCCGACGCAGAGGACCGGGCGAAGAACTCGTCGGCGGCCCGGAGGAGCTCCTCCACCTCGAACGGCTTGGCCAGCGTGCGGAACACACCGTGAGCGTTCTCCACCCACTCGCCGTTCACCGTCGCTGACATCGCCACCACCCCGAAGTCGGCCTGGTCCGGCCTCTTCCGCAGCTCCTCGAGGAACTGGACGCCGTCCATGATCGGCATCTGGAGATCCAGCACGATGAGCGCGGGCCGCGCCAGGTGGTCGAGCATCGCCAGCGCCTCGCCTCCGTGTCGCGCCACCGCAACGGGACGCCCCACCTCCTCGAGCGCCTCCTGGAGGGTCTCGCGGAGCAGGATCTCATCGTCGGCGATCAGGATGTCGGGAGCACGCACGGGCGCCGCGACGGTGGATCGGGTTGCCATCAGGCACATCTGCCGGGTGCAAAGCGGCTGTTCTGCCCACGACACCGTCGCCGGCTCCAACGGAAATTCGCCACCCCAGTGAACACTTCATCTGTCCAGACTGGCCGAGGGTGTGACCGGTGTGAACGTCGAGCCATGGCACTCCTGCATCACGATTGCCAGGCCGGAAGTCGTCCGGCCGCCCGTCAGCGTGCGCTCGCCTGCCCGCCGGGAAGGCGCGGCGGTCGGCGCTCGGCGAACTCGGCGACGGCCGCCTGGATCTCCTCGATCTCGAACGGCTTCCGGAGGAGCCGGGTGACGCCGGGCAGCTTCGAGGACCACTGATCGGGGTCGACCACCGCGGACATGACGATGACCTCGAAGTCGTCGGGGTCGGCTCGCTTCCGGAGCTCATGGAGAAAGGTGATGCCGTCCATCACCGGCATGTGCAGGTCGAGCAAGACGAGCGCGGGCCGTGGAAGCTTGTCCACGGCTGCCAGCGCCTCGGCGCCGTTCCGCGCCCGGACCACCGAGTGTCCGTCCTCGACGAGGGCGTCCTCCAGCGTGTCGCGGAAGTTGAAGTCGTCCTCGGCGATGAGGACCCACGCTCCGGAACCCATGGCGAGGAGGGTGCACCAGCCCGGGGCCGGGCACGCGCGGGCACACCGAGCTGGTGTTGACCGTTCTACGCTCGGGTGTGCACATCGGCGGATCGCGGGGCGAATGTGCGTGTCTTCCGCCCCACGCCGCGCGCAGCGAGCCTGACCCGGGCTCAGCGCGGGCCGGCGGGGAGCCGGTCGATCTTCAGCTTCTTCATCTTGCTCTGGAGGGTCGAGGGCTTCACGCCGAGGATCTCCGCGGCGCCTCCCGGGCCGTAGATGCGGCCGCGGGTGGTCTGCAGCACCCGGCTGATGTGCTGGCGGGTCGCGTCCGCCAGCGTGGGCAGCTCGCCTTCGCGGACGCGTGCCTCGCGGCGTCGCCGGCCGGGCAGGTCGATCACCTCGGGCCCGAGCTCCTGGCCGGGGCCGAGGATGAGGGCCCGCTCGAGGACGTTCGCCAGCTCCCGGACGTTCCCCGGCCAGTCGTGGCCCTCGAGCCGCGAGAGCGCCTCGGGGGTGATCCGCCGCGCCGGCTTCCCGGTTCGGCGTGCCAGCTGCTCGAGGAGTGTCTCCGCCAGAGGCGCGACGTCCTCGCGCCGCTCCCGCAACGGTGGCAGCTCCAGGGGGAACACGTCCAGGAGGTAGAACAGGTCCTCGCGGAAGCGACCGGCACTCACCGCCGACTCGAGATCGACATGGGTGGCGGCGAGGATCCGCACGTCCACCCGGACCGAGCGGTCGCTCCCCACCGGCTCGAACTCGCCGTCCTGCAGCACGCGGAGAAGGCGAGTCTGGAGCGGAAGCGGCAGCTCCGAGACCTCGTCGATGAAGAGCGTTCCACCGTTCGCCACGACCAGCCGGCCAGGGCGAGCGCGGCCTGCGCCCGCGAAGGCGCCCTCGACGTGGCCGAACAGCTCGAGCTCCAGCGTGGCCTCGGGCACTCCGGCGCAGCTCAGCGACACGAAGGGATGGTCCGCACGGGCAGACCAGGCGTGGATCGCCCGGGCCAGCCGCTCCTTGCCGCTGCCCGGCTCACCCCGGATGAGCACCGGCGTCTGCGCGCGGGCCACCTGGCGTGCCCGGCGCAGGAGCGCGTGCATCGCGGGGCTGCGGACGTGCGACTCTGGACCCTGGCCGCCCCCGAGCTCCTCCTCGAGCAGCTTGGCGTGCGCATGATCCTGAAGGTGCAGCCGCTCGAGGGTGACCGTCTTGCCGGCGCCCTGGATCGCGATCGCGAGCAGCTGCGCGTACACCTCGACCAGGTTCACCACCGGCGGCGGATAGACCTCGCACACGGTCCGGTCGAGGGTGAGCACCCCCAGCGTCTGATCACCCGCGACCAGGGGAGCCACGAGGCAGGCGTGCCCGGGCGGGAGGTCCAGCACGTGGTCGAAGGGATCTCCATCGCCGTGGCGGTGGTCGGCCTCGAGGAAGGTGCGCGCCCGGCGCGTCTCCAGCGCCTCGCGGACCGAGGGGAACTCATCGAGCGACAGCGCGTGCTGTCGCACCCGATCGTCGGCGAGCGGACCACGAGCGGCGCGCACGACCAGCCGGCCCTGCTCGAGGACGAAGACCGTCGCCAGGTCGTACGGTGCCACTCTGGCAAGCCAGTCGAGGCCGCGGCGGAGCACGTCGTCGACCGCCTGCTCCGAGCCCACCAGCGTGGCGAGGTCCTGAAGGTCGCGAGCGAGGTCCACCGGCCGGAGGGACGCGGCTGTCATGGCCGGCACTTTAACCGGGCAGCCACCGAGGTGCCGGTGTTTTCGCGCCCTCTGTCCACCTGGGACATACCGATATCTCGGTGATGGGCGGTCGGGTCAAAGCAGGCAATACGATGGATTTGCTTGCGCTTTGGCCTCACGCGCCGCATCAAAGACACCGCTGGTGGGCCCGTCGGGCTCTCCAAGCCATTCATTCATTCGAGACAACGAAGGAGCGACAGACACCATGCTGACGGTTGGAGACAAGTTCCCCGCGTTCAAACTCAAGGCTGCGGTGAGCCTGGAGAAGGGGAAGGAGTTCAAGGACATCACGGACGAGGACTACGCGGGCAAGTGGAAGGTCGTCTTCTTCTGGCCCATGGACTTCACCTTCATCTGCCCCACCGAGGTCGCCGAGTTCGGGAAGCAGAACGGCCAGCTCCTGGAGCGTGACGCTCAGGTCCTGGGCGCGAGCACCGACACCCACTTCGTCCACCTGGCGTGGCGCAAGGAGCACCCGGACCTCCGGAACCTGCCCTTCCCGATGCTGGCCGACACCAAGCGCGAGCTGTCCACCCAGCTGGGCATCCTCCACAAGACCGATGGCGTGCCGCTTCGGGCGACCTTCATCGTCGACCCCGAGGGCATCATCCGCTGGGCAAGCGTGAACGACCTCAGCGTGGGCCGGAACGTCGCCGAGGTGATCCGCGTGCTCGACGGTCTGCAGACCGACGAGCTCTGCCCCTGCAACTGGAAGCAGGGCGAGGAGACCCTCACCGAGAAGTTCAAGAAGGCCGGGTGATGAACGCGCTGGAGACGCTCCGCAACGCCATTCCCGACGCGGCGAAGGACCTGCGGCTCAACCTCGGGAGCGTGCTGCAGCCCAACACGCTGACCAAGGAGCAGGTCTGGGGCACCGCGGTGGCCTGTGCCATCGCGGCGCGCAACCCCCAGCTGCGCCAGGCCACCCTCGAGGACGCGCTGACCCACGTCGCCCCGGAGGTGGTCGAGGATGCGAAGGCGGCCGCGGCGCTCATGGGAATGAACAACGTGTACTACCGCTTCCGCCACATGGTGGGGCGAGAGGAGTACGCGCAGAAGCCGGCCCGCCTGCGGATGCAGCGGCTGGCGCAGGTGGCCACGAACAAGACCGACTTCGAGCTCTTCTGCCTCGCGGTCAGCGCGATCAACGGCTGCGAGAGCTGCGTCCGCTCCCACGAGCGGGTGGTGCTCGAGGGGGGCGTGACCGAGGACCACGTGAACGACGCGGTGCGGATCGCCGCCACGTTCAACGGCGTGGCAGTTGCGCTGGAGATGTAGATGTAGACCTCGTCACCCGTTCGCCGGCGTGCGGGCCCCGGTCGGATGCCTTCCGACCGGGTTCCTTTTTTTCGTGCCGGCCCCGCCCGGAGCGGCTCCGCGGGTCCAGTCGTGCGTCGACCTGAGGACTGTCGTTGACGTTTGTCCTGCCACCCCAGCGGCCTGGCAACCGGTGTCGCGCTGCGCCGAACCTGGAGCGTCCTTGAAGGCGAGCGGGGAGCGTGGGCATCCCGCGTTCCCCCGGAGCTCTCTTCCGGGGAACGGAGGGAGCCATCATGAAGCACTCGGTGCAGTCGTCCCTGCGCGCGCTGAGGATCGCCGCGCTCGCTCTCGTCGCGGTGGGGCTTGCCCCGCTCCCCGCGGACGCGCAGTTCCGGGGCCGCGAATCCAACGCGTGGGTGTCGACCTGGGGCGCGAGTCCCTCCGACCCGGCCGACGCGCTCAACAACCAGACGATCCGGCTGCACGTCCGTGTCAGCCTCGGCGGCGACCGGATCCGCATCCGTCTGTCCAATCGCTTCGGCGAGGGTGATCTCCTGGTGGGCGCGGTGCACGTCGCCATTCACGGGACCGGCCCGGGCACGCTGCCGGGCACCGACCGGACGGTGACCTTCAGCGACCAGCCGTCGTTCACCATCCCGAAGGGAGCGCAGGTGGTCAGCGACGAGGTCGCCCTCACCGTCAAGGCCCTCGACGAGATCTCGGTGAGCATCTACCTGCCGGGCGAGACCGGCCCGCTGACCATCCACCAGCTCGGAGTCTCCACCACCTACATCTCTCCCTCGGGGAACTTCACGGCCTCGGCGGTGATGCCGGTCGAGACGACGTCCCTGTCGCGGTATCTGCTCTCGGAGGTCGAGGTCCGCCGGGCCGCTGCGGTGGCGGTGGTTACCCTAGGTGATTCGATCACCGACGGCTTCGCCTCCACGGTCGATGCCAACCGGCGCTGGCCCGACTTTCTCGCCGAGCGGCTTCGCTCGCAGCAGATGGCGGACCCAAACATGAAGCCGGTGGCGGTGGTGGACGAGGGGATCAGCGGCAACCGGCTCCTGCACGACACCTTCGGCCCGAACGCGCAGGAGCGCCTCGACCGGGACGTCCTCACCAAGTCCCACGTGAAGTGGGTGACGGTGCTCGAGGGGATCAACGACCTCGGGTTCCCGGGCTCGGTCGAGCCCAACGCGCCGCGGGTGACGTTCGGGCAGATCATCGGGGCCTACAAGCAGCTCATCGCCCGCGTCCACGCCGCGGGGCTGAAGATCTACGGCTGCACCTTGACCCCGTTCGAGGGAACCACCTTCGCCGGTTACTTCGCCCCGGACAAGGAGGAGGTCCGGCAGGCGGTGAACTCGTGGATCCGGAACTCGGGCCAGTTCGACGCGGTCATCGACTTCGACAAGGCGATCCGCGACCCGAGCCACCCCACCCGGATGCTCCCCGCGTACGACAGCGGCGACCACCTGCACCCGAACGACCTGGGCTACCTGACGATGGCCAACGCGGTGCCGCTGTCGCTCTTCACCGAGTGACCGGAACGGTCGGGCACCTGCCGCCGAGCCTCCGCGGGTGCCCGACCCGCCCGTCGACCCCGCGCGCGGGCGCTGCCGGGCCGAGGCCAGCCCCGGCGAGGACCGGAGCGTCCCGCCGCGGACCGGAGCGTCCCGCCGCGGACGTCGCCGTACGACCCCGGCCGGGTGAGCCGCCCCCGCCGGCCGGGGTGGTGACGTGACGGCCGGGTGACTCCCGCTCGAATGACTGATTCGCGGGAATGGGCCCTCCCCCCGGCGATTCTCCGGCAGCAAGTTCGGGCGAGATTCGCCCGGGAGGTGCACCGTGGGTTTCCTGGATCGAGTGTTCGGACGTCCGGAGGAGCGGAGCGAGGCAGACCGGCCAGGAGACCGGAGCCCGGCGACCTCCACGGACGAGCAGGCCATCGAGCGTTACCGCTACCTCCTGCGCACCGCGCCGCCGGAAGCGCTGGAGGAGGCTCACGCCGAGGCCTTCGCCGGGCTCACCCCGGAGCAGCGTTCCGAGGTGCTGAGGCGTTTCGGCG